>CAZAOT010000003.1:0-232796 GCA_964487045.1 uncultured Candidatus Saccharibacteria bacterium
CTTCTCTGAGGAAAGGTGAGATTCGGTCTTTACCTCGCGAGGTACCTAGGTGGACAACGTCGCTTCTCCAAGTAGTTGAGCCATTATTTCTGACAGCAACAACGAAATTGTATGACTGATTGCTACCAAGGGTTGGGCTGGCATTTTGACCAGCATAGGTATGTCTGTAGTCACCAACCGTCTGAATTCTAGAATAATTCACCAATCCATATCCGTAAGAGTTAGTCGGGAAATTTCCACCCATACCACTTAATTTGGTAGTTGTCTGGGTTACATAGCTCTTTAGGGCGTCAACTGAAACACCCCAATGCCAGGCTTTTTCTAATGCCACAATACCGCTTACCTGAGCAGCCGAAACCGATGTGCCTGTCGAGAGACCATATCCATCATTAGCAACATCTGTTGCGACATAGATTTCCTCTCCTGGAGCAACCACGTCAAGCTCACTTCCACTATTTGAAAAGCTAGAGTGCACTCCGGAAGAATTGACCGATCCAACCGAGAGAGCCAAGGAATCGCGTGCTGGATAAGCCAAAGCGCCACCGTCATTTCCCGCAGCCGCTACCACTGGAACTTTATGATTCACGGCATAAGCAATAGCGTCATGAAGTGTTTGTGAATAATCTGAACTACCAAGGCTCAAGTTTATAACTCCAGCGCCACTATCCACCGCCCAGATTATTCCTGTTGCGACGTCCGATGCATCACCCGAGCCAGAGGAATTTAATGCTTTGACAGGCAGGATATACGCGTTATAAGCCGTCCCTACAATGCCGGCTGCGTTGTTTGCTGTAGCCGCTGCTGCCGAGGCCATTGCTGTTCCATGATTATTATTATCTGAGTCGGTATTGGGATCAGTTGGCGAAGAAGTCAATACGTTGTAGCCAGCCAAAACTCGTCCAATTAAATCCTCATGAGTACCTCTGACGCCCGTATCAACGATCGCAATTTTAATACTGGTGGCATCTGCAAGATAATTCCAGCCCTCCTGCATTGAAAGCTGGGACAAGTTAGCCTGAGCAGAGTAATGAGTGTCGTTAAAGTCAAAGGCTTTTACGATAACATTTTTTTCTACTTTATCTGCTTGGCCCGCCGATTTTACCTCTTGGGCAAATTTAGCCGCGTCATCTTCGCTCTTAAAATTTACTGCGATTTTATCGATTTTATCGATTGGTTTAGAATCAAGGCTATACTTAGCAGCAACATCAGCCAAAGAATCATCTATAACAAGTTTTGTTATCTTTTCGGACTTTATTTCAGGAAGCTTGAAATTTATAAAATCAGATTCGCTGAGTCTAGCAGGTGTAAGAATAAAACCGGCTGCTAAAACCGGGATAATTGGCAATACATATTTTTTTAGATTAAATCTCTTCATCGCACTGTCACATCCCAATAGATGCCATAGTCTTCCATCCAGCCTACACCATCAGCTACTAGCTGGAAGTATTCTCGGTAAGTACCAGCGCCTAGACCACTATTTTTCATCCAGAAAGAGAAGGTTGCGGTTTCGCCTGGGGCTACTGAGGATTGTTGCATCTTGATTCTGTTTGGTGAGGTCCAGCCTGAAGGTCCATCTCCTTCTCTGAGGAAAGGTGAGATTCGGTCTTTACCTCGCGAGGTACCTAGGTGGACTACGTCTTGAGTCCATGTCTGGGCACCGGTGTTTCTGACAGCTAGAGTGAAGTTGTTTGATTGGTTCTGAGCGAGGGTGACGTAGGAGCTTTGACCTAGGAAGGAGTGAGCATAGCTAGGAGTTGGCTGAGGAACGGTGATGTCCCAATAGATGCCATAGTCTTCCATCCAGCCTACACCATCAGCTACTAGCTGGAAGTATTCTCGGTAAGTACCAGCGCCTAGACCACTATTTTTCATCCAGAAAGAGAAGGTTGCGGTTTCGCCTGGGGCTACTGAGGATTGTTGCATCTTGATTCTGTTTGGTGAGGTCCAGCCTGAAGGTCCATCTCCTTCTCTGAGGAAAGGTGAGATTCGGTCTTTACCTCGCGAGGTACCTAGGTGGACTACGTCTTGAGTCCATGTCTGGGCACCGGTGTTTCTGACAGCTAGAGTGAAGTTGTTTGATTGGTTCTGAGCGAGGGTGACATAACTACTTTGGCCAGCGAAGGAGTGAGAAAATTGAGGGGTCTGAAATTGATAAATATTGTGAAATAGATTCCAAAAATTGTAGTTTCCGTTATAGACATGGGGGGTGTATCGATAAAGAGAAGCGGTAGCGCGATTCGAGAATGTTCCTGTATCACCACCGTAGTTGAAAGACTGGCCAACCTGATAATCGCCGAAGCCTCGACCCTCGGCACGCTCATAGTTATATCTTAACTGCCAGGCGCCATTTTCTACTTGCTTAGTAAACCCAGAGTAAGTGGGCTTACATCCGCCAGAGTCGGGGCAAGCGTAACCCATTGCCGCATTTATCGCACTCTGGCTAGGCGAGATAGATGTAACCAAACTCTGCTCTTTTTGCAGAGTTGTTAGAATAACCCCAGGAGCAACCGTCCCCGTTGACGTGTTGATTGTGATGCCGTTAATTGATCCGGAAGCATCGCCATAGCCGTGAGCAGCATCATAAATAATTTGGGCAGCAGAGCGACCATTTTCTGAAAAACTTGCTAGATATGAGTTTTTACTCTGGAGGAAATATTGAATATCCGCCACAGACATAGAGTTGATAGCGACAAAATCCCCGTTCGAGATTAAATTACTTGAATCGAAGCTCGCGCGAGCCAAACCAAAGCCCAATAAGACCATTACGGCAACTACAAAACCAGATAAAATCGCTTTAACTCTCATTAAAAATATTATAACACATAGGCAAAATTACCAAAAATCAGTAGTTTAAATGAAGACCCTTAAGATTTAAAAGCTCGTCTGGACATAGGCCCGCAAGCGATGATCCTTGCTGGAAACTAAACGGGAATTTTGTCTCGGCAGTCGTTTTCATTGTCTCCCAGTTGTTACCCAATTCTTTAACCACCCAGTTTGGTTCAATTAAAGTAAGCGGAATCAAGCGACTAAAGCCCGTATTCCCTGACGGCTTTTCACAGCCTGGCTCGTCGATATTCATGAGTTCTACCGAAAGCTGAGTAGCCTTGAAGACTCCCGCCTTTGCGCCCTTATCCGCAATCTCTTCGATCGGAAATGGGTCAAGCGGCTTAACTAGGCTTGTCAGGGAGGTTGAATAGGCTGGTGGAATTTTTTCTGACTCATCAGCAAGACCTGTTGGCTTATTTGGATAATAGTCAACTGCGCAGGTTACTTTACAGCCAGGGCCATGAGGCTCTGGCGAGAGGGGTGTATAATTTGGATCTGTCAAAAGGATTGGTTTCTCTCCAAACGCTAGAGGCTCAGGAGCCTCAGGACAATCCTTGGGATCGGCAACCGGCTCGATAGTGCACTTGATATAGTCAGCCTCTGCAATTCTTACTCCGACGCCCCTGTAGATTGTTGAGAGTGGGACGACCTCCCAAGGAGGCGTTGATAAATCAGAGAATTTAGTTGAATTGATATCTAGCTTCAGCAGTTCATGCCCCTGCTTCCAGCCACAATTCTCCCCTGTCTTCGAATTTTTCAAATAATTCAGCGCCTTCACAAGGCGAGTATCAAAATTAATTCTGCCCACACTATCCGTGGCGGGCTTCAAATCGCCCTTCCACATAAATGGTCTCCCTCTCTCGCCGCCGTTAGATTCTATAAAGTTTTTCCATTCAGGGTTATCCTTGCTATACCTGATGTTTGTGGTTCCCTGATAACCGAGAGAATTTAAAAGGCCTATCGCGAAGAAAACACCCGAAAAACCCAAAAAACCAAGCACAACAGGAAAGCGCAAAATAAGATATGTTTTCTTTGCGAAACTAACGCTTGTTGCCCCTCCTGTGTTTTCCATTTTATCTATAGATTAGCGATATAGTCCTTTATCTCTCCGGCTAAGTCTTCTCGTTTTAAAGCTAATTTAATTGTGGCTTTAACGTAGCCCGCAACCTCTCCGGCGTCTAATCTCTCGCCGTCATATTCATAAGCATAGAATTCGCGAGTAGATAAAAGTCCTTTGATTGCATCAGTCAACTGGATCTCACCACCAGTCCCCTTCGGAGTCTTCTCAAGCTCAGCGAAGATTTCTTTAGGCAGAATATATCGACCCATAACAGCCAGGTTTGATGGAGCATTTTCTGGGCCTGGTTTTTCGACAATATCAACTATCCTAGAAATTCTTGGATCATCAGTTGGTTCAACTTTGACGATGCCATATCTCTTCTGCCCATCCTCGTCGGTCTTTTGGACAGCAATCACTGAGGCATTTTTGGCTTCGAGAACGTCAATCATCTGTTTTAGGCAGGGTACTGGGCAGTCCATAACGTCGTCAGGCAGGAGTACGGCAAAATAGTCATCAGCTACAAGCTCTTTGGCCATTAGGACAGCATGACCTAATCCTTGCGGCGGCTGCTCCTGACGACAGTAAATAAATTTTCCAAGCTGACCGGTAGCCTTAACTTTTTCGAGCAACTCAGTTTTACCCTTTTCACTTAAGACCCTCTCGAGTTCGCTATTGGTGTCAAAATGGTTTTCAATCGAATGCTTACCCTGAGCAGTTATAAAGACCATTTCTCTAATACCACAACTCGCCACTTCCTCAACCGCATATTGAATAATCGGCTTATCTACAAGCGGAAGCATCTCTTTGGGTTGAGCTTTGGTCGCAGGCAAAAATCTAGTTCCAAGACCCGCCACAGGAAAAATAGCTTTATTTATCTTCATAGACTAAATCCTTAAACTTATTTGCTTTAAATTTAACAAAATCTGGTTAAATTAACAACTAATTTAGTATCAAAAAAGACGCCAGAGGGCATCTTCTTTGATGGAATACCTAAAGGCCTTTAGGTAACTTTTAGAATCCTAGTCTTAGCCTTTTCTTGCTTGGGGATCGTGATCGTAAGGATGCCGTCTTTTAAATTCGCCTGGGCTTTGTCGGCATCAACGGATATAGGCAAAACATAACTTCTAGAGAAAGATCCCCAATAGCATTCTTGGCAGAAGTAATCGGCTTCGGAATTCGAAACTTCTTGGTGCCTTTGCCCTCGGACCGTCACAACCTCATCGGTTATAGATATCTCAAGATCCGCAGGCTTCACACCGGCAATCGGCGCCTTCACAATAACTTCATCAGGCGTCTGATACGCATCGATCGCCAGTTGACCCTCATATTCCTCAAGCCAACCCTCGTCCTCTAAACGGGTTTTTTCCTTTGCCAAGTGCCCCTCCTTCTCCTTTACATAAATATTTTAGCGAGTATTAATTTTTATTGCAAGGGTCGTCTTGGGTAAGGGTGAAAATAAGCCGATTTATCCTGGCATTAGAAGCCTCTTCGACCTCCTTGATGATCGATTCCTCTTGTAATTTGAGTAGGCTCGCCTTAGCCGGAGAGCTAACGAATATTTTTAAGACTCCACGCTTAAAACTTATTGGTGAGAACCTCCCCTTCGCAACCTTTTTCGCCGCATCACAAACAATCGAAGCATCATAAGCTTTTTCTAGCCCCAACTTTCTCAATTTTCGCCTTAAGTCTTGTTCGATGCTCATTTAGTTATATTTATTATATTCGACTTATCTCTAAGCGCTACCGGAACAGCTTCTAGATTTGTAGCTGATATAAAAACCTGCGAGACTTTAAACAACCCGAGCGATGACGAAACAGCCTCTTGCCTTGAATGATCAAGCTCGGAAAATACGTCGTCCAAAACAATTACCGGGTCCATCCCCTCTCTCGTCAGAAATTCACTTGAGCAAGCCTTAAACGCAACTGCAGCCAGACGTTGCTCTCCCCTCGATGCCCCAAGACGCATCATTTTCCCGTCAAGATAAAACCCGAAATCGTCACGATGCGGTCCGACCCCGGTCGAGCCAGACTCCAGGTCACTCTCTAGGTGCGCTGAAAGAACCTCCTCCAATCGGTCGTAATCGCAACTAGGGGCATATTTAAGTTTTAGCTCATATTTTCCGTTCATCAGACTCGAAAAAATTTCTCCAATCGTCTGATTATAAAAATCTAGAAGATCCTTTCTTTTTCTGTAAATCTTTAAGGCGTACTCGCAAAATCTCCTGTCCCAGAATTCGAGTTCATTTAATTTTGACCGGTTCTGGGCAAGCATCCTTAAAAGCGCGTTGCGCTCTTTAAGAATTTTCTTAAACGCCAATATGTCGAGCACAAACTGATGATCTGATTGCACCAAGACCATATCCAGCTCTTGTCGCCTCAAGGCCGGGGCATCAAAAACTAGCTCAACCGTTTGGGGATTGAAAAAGACCTGAGGCTGCAAGCCAATTAAGTTTGAAACGGGACTTTTGACGCCATTGATTTTGATAAGCTTCTCTTTCTTCGCGAAGCCTATCTCAACGTCCGTGTAGTCCTCGAGTTTGACCATTGCTTCGATCCTACCAGCCTCTTCCCCTGCCCTGATTACGAAGCTATCTTGAGCCATTGAGAGGTACTTGCCAAACCCCAGTAGTCCTATCGATTCGAGTATTGTAGTTTTGCCGGAGCCGTTGTTTCCGACAATCAGGTTCGCGCCCTCTTGAAATTCAAACTCTGACTTTTTGAACGACCTGATATTTGTCAGCTTGAGAGTTTTAATCATTCAATTGCCGCCAAAGGGCGGCTCCAAACTTTTTACTTTTTACTTTTGAGTTTTAATTTGAGAAATGAGTCTACTCATTTCTAAGTGGCATCACGATATATTTAAAGCTACCGTCTTCCTTATCGAGAATCATACCTGGATTGAGTGCGCCAGAAAGAGCAAATACAACCTCCTCGCCGGTAATAGAACTCAACGAGTCGAGGATATACTTTGCATTAAATGCGACGACCAGCGGACTCCCCTTGGTAGAAGCGGGAACATGGCTTTCGGCGTCCCCTGTCTGAGAAGATATCGCCGAAATCACAAGACCACTTTCGGAAGCGGCTATTTTAATATTTCCGCCACCTTCTCGGGCAAAGATATTAGCCATTTTAATAGCCTCGGAAAACTCATTCTTATTCATGATTGATTCATGGACAAATTCCTTAGGGATGATCTGCTCGTAATCAGGAAAGGCGCCATCTATCTGCCTGGATAAAAATTCAATCTCGGCAAATCTAAACTGGACCTGATTCTCACCAGCTGAAATTTCTACTTCAGTCTTATCAGAAGGCAAAATTCTAGAGAGCTCTCCGATCGTGCGCTGTGGGATAACAACATCAAGCTCGGACGCGACACCAAGCTCTATCGTTTTTTCGGCTAAGCGATAACTATCGGTCGCAACCATCACCAAGTTTGTACCGATTGTGCGAAAGAGTATTCCGGAGAGAACCGGGCGGGTCTCATCCAGTGCGGCGGCAACTATAACAGAGAGGATGGCAGACTTTAGCACCTCAGCAGGTACGACTACTTTCTTATCTGTTGCAACCTGTGGAATAATCGGAAATTCTTCTGCCGAGATTCCTTTGATCGTTACGTGTTGGCGGGCACCTTTGACACTGATATCTGCCCCCTCACTAATTAGCTCCAAAGTCTCATCAGTGATGGTTGAAATATAGTCTAGCAAGGTCCTTGCAGGCACGGTGATCGCGCCTTCCTCATCTATCTTAGCGCCAATTCTTTCGACTATGGCTGCCTCTAAATCAGTCGATGCGAGCTTAAGCCTACCTTTGTCTGAGGCAATTAGTACATTGCCCAAGACCGGCAGAGTCGCTCTTTGTTTAACCATTCTCGATACAGTCTGCAGCCCCTTAAGCAGGTTTTCACGCTTTACACTTATCTTCATATTACTCCTTACTTATTAACCACTTATCCACACTCCTCCTTATTGTCTTGTGGATAACTTTGTGGATAAACCTGTGATTAAAGCTAATTTGCGGTGCAAAGATCGGCTTTTACACAATCCAAGTGCGGTTTATCAACATAGTTTTCCACAGCCTGACAAGGTTCTATCCACTATTTCCACAGCCTTACTATTATTACTTTTTATAATTAACTAATTGATAATAGTTGATTACGTAGATTTTCAATCGATTCTTTAATCGACTTATCTATCTTCAAAAGATCAGCAATCTTTTTCTCCGAATGCATAATAGTCGTATGATCTTTTCCACCCATGATCTTGCCAATCTCTGGGAGAGACTTGGTCGTCTGTTCTCTGATTAAATAAATTGCAATCTGTCTAGGCAAGACCAATTCTTTTTTTCTTCTCCCGCTTATAATTTCTTCCTTAGTTACGGAGTAGTACTTGCATACCGCAGTGATGATTTCGGCAGTATCCAGTTTCTTATTGGAGGAGGAGATTGTGTCTTTTAAGACCGAGGACGCTAGGTCAAGGGTGGGGGAGGCGGAGTTGAATTGGCAGAAAACCATCAGTCTGTTGAGTGCGCCTTCAAGCTCTCGAACGTTCGAGTGAATGTTTTTAGCTAGATAGTTAATGACGTCGTCGGTTAGTATAAATCCCTTTTCCTTACATTTTTCGCTCAGGATGGCGATCCTGGTCTCTAAGTTTGGTGGTTGAATATCTACCACCATGCCACCGCCGAAACGGCTCTGCAATCGACCCTCGAGAGCGGGGATTGCTTGTGGTGGTTTATCAGCGGTCATGATTATCTGTCTAGAGCTTTGATGAAGCGAGTTAAACGTATGAAAAAATTCTTCTTGGGAACCTTCCTTGGCGGATAAGAACTGGATGTCATCGACAATCAGGATATCTACATCGCGGTAGTTTCTTTTAAACTCATTCATTTTGCGGCTGGCGATAGCATTAATAAAATCATTGGTGAAGGTTTCGCAAGAGACATACACAATTTTAGTATCTGGAGATTTTATCTTGACCTCGTGGCCTATTGCTTGAGCTAAGTGAGTTTTGCCAAGACCAACTCCGCCGTAAATAAATAGGGGATTGTGCTTTTTGCCAGGGTTCTCGGCTACCTCTTTAGCGACCGCAAAAGCCAGTGCGTTATTGGAGGAAACAACGAATTTATCGAATGAATAATTGTCGTTGAGATTTATTTTGCCGGTGTCGCGGGGGACTGACTTGCGCTCTTGGGGTTTGACTTCAAGGGGAATCCTTTCGGCTTCACCAGAGCTCTTAATCTTATATTTAATATCTTTTATATCACTCTGAGACTTCTGGATCGCCTCCAGAATTTGCCGATCGTGCTTGCTCCTTAGCCAGTCTCTGGAGAAGAGGTTGGGACAAATAACAGTAGCTGTGCTACCATCGAGTTCAAGTGAAGTTCCTTTAAACCAAGTCAAGAATTGGGTCTTTGGTAATAAGACCTCCATTTCACCTAGTACTGCCTGCCAGACTCTGTCGTTTTGCACGCCTCTCCTTTGAAGATTGAAAAGTTATCCACAAGCAACCTGAGTGTAGGTTGAATGCTATCCTGTCGTCAAGTGCCCTGTGGATAACTTAATTTTAAACCTGTAAATAATCAACTTAGATAAAATATTATATGTTCTTGTTCGGCTTTTGTTTCCATCGCCTGTGGATAACTTGTGGATAATTGTGGATAACTTTTTTATTGATTGTTTTGAAAAATATTTTTTGATGACCTTGTTTCTAAGTTAGCCTTGATCTCTAGTTGCGATTCTGTTATATTCATACGATTGCAATCCAGAATACTCTCGAGGAGGGTTGTCATGTACATTGGCAGACAGATGTATGATGAATCTGGTCTGAAGCTTTTGCCTGAGGTTGAGCTATGCTTTGGGCCGAGCGGGCAGTGGGCTGATCTAGCTAAGCTGCTTATTCTTTACAGCGAGCATGACCCCTATGACGCCTGGCGTCTCTGGTATCGGGCTATCGCTACCCAGCTTAGCTTTGAGCAGATGCTTGGGCTCGCTGGTCAGATGATAACGATCGCTACTCTTCGCCTCAGCAATGGCTTTGGCTCTTTCCCGGCTCCTCCTTCCCAAGATGCCCTAAGTTACTACCTGAGGGGTTCGAGGGTCTTGTCGGCTGCTGTCCGTCGGCTTGCTGCCTGGCAGTTCGACGGAGAAGGCAAGTACAGCTCTTTCTATGTGTTGCAGGATAAGATGCAGCTTGAGACCGCGCAGACTATCTATCGTCTGCCGTGGGATATGCCCTGCAACTGCCCGGAGGATCTCTCTGAAATTCTCGGGCAGTGTTGCGATGCTCTCGGGCGTTACGGTGTGGGTCCAGTCGGTAATCGTGAGTTCACGATCAATGTGCCTTTACCATACGCTACCTGTACGACGCAGGTATCTTTCCAGTTTTACGCCACTGATGCCAACTGGATGCTTCATGGCGAGATTCCTTGCCCAGATATTGGTGTGCCAGAGATCTGGGTGAAGTCATCTGATCATGACGACGCACCTGAGTTGATCAGCTTCGGGGGTGGCAATCTCGCTGGCCTGGTGGCCCGCCTCGGTTTGCATCCTACGATGACTCGGACGCAGATCAAGGACATTCTCTATACCCGCGTAGCTTACAGCTCGCATCCGCATAAGAGGTGAGTGCGATGCGCATACATAGAGAGCATTTTGCTCGTTTGGCGGCAGGCTCGGGTGCCGAGTGGCCGTTCGAGTGCAATGAGTGCGACTTGGAGCGTTTACTCTACGCGCTCTGGCATGACAAGATGCCGCTTGACCGCCAGCGGGTGCGTGAAATCCTGCCTCGTCTTCTGGTCGAGAATGTTCCTCTTGAGGGATTGATCCGACTTGGCTACGAGTCGCTGGCGCAATTTGCTCATGCGCTTTACATCTACTACTCGCAGGACATAGCGATCCTCGCCCAGCGGGAATTCGAAAGTAAGAATGGTCGAGTTGGCGCCCTCGGCGAGCGATTCGAGCAGATGAGCAATGTGGTGAAGCGCTTGCAGCATCTTGTGCTTGTGATGCCTAAGCTGATGGCTGAGACCCACGGTAGAGGTGGTGAAGGCGCGTTCATGATTACTCGCATGATTGCTTTGGCTCCACTTGATGGTCTTCAGGAGATGCTCGGCGAACATGCTGGGCATTGCTATGACTGGACCTACTTCCAGACTCTCAGTCGGGTGATTGATGAGTCGAAGGCAAGTTAGTCTAGTTGGCTCTCTTCATGGGGGCGGGATAATCCCGCCCCCATATTGTTTTTTCAAGCAAAATAAGGTATATTTCTCATGTTATGAGAAGAACATATCAGCCATCCAAGAGACGCAGAATCAAAACCCACGGCTTTAGGGCAAGACTTAAGAGTTTGACCGGTCGGCTTATTTTGAAAAGACGCAGAGCCAAGGGCCGCAAAAGATTAGTCACCGCTTAAAGGTCTAAAATGATCAAAAAAGAAAACCGACTCTCGGGCTCGAGGAATGTCGGTCGGGTCCTGCAAAAGGGGTATTCTATCAAAACCCTTAATTTATCATGCCGCATTATTTCTTCGAATCCTGCTGAACCTGTTAAGCTGACGGTTGTAGTTTCTAAAAAGGTGGCTTCTCGCTCTGTTGATCGAAACTTGATCAAGCGTAGGGTTAGAGAGGCTTTTGATGCTATTATCGCTCAAAAGCATGGTCTCTCAATGGTAGTTTTTCCGAGGATGTCCGCCAAAGAATTAGAGTTTGAAAAATTGAAAGAAGAGGCTTTGAAATGTTTCGCAAAAGCGCCATCTTCTTGATAAGAATTTACCAGCATACCTTGAGCTTGGATCACGGTCCCTTGAGGGGGCTATTCCCAATAGGCTTTTGCCGCTATAATCCGACTTGTTCGCAGTATACTCTGGAAGCGATTGAAAAACATGGCGTGATCAAGGGCTCGGTGCTTGGCTCCTGGCGTATAATGAGGTGCAACCCATGGAGCAAGGGTGGCGACGATCCCGTAAAGTGATATATAAAGATTGATAATTAATAACTAAAACAAGGATTTATGACACAATTTTTTTACAACCTAGTCGTTTTGTTCTCGTATCTGACCCCTCAGCATTATTTCTGGGTGTCGATCGTGCTGATCACTATCCTGATTCGCTTAATCTTCTTGAGGCCAACCTTCACGATGATGAAGACCCAGAAGAAACAGAAAAATGTTTCTAAGCGCCTTGCCGAGATAAAGGTGCAGTACAAAGACAATCCAAAAGCGCAGCAGGAAGCGACCATGGCTGTCTACAAAGAGGAAGGAATCAATCCACTTGGCTCTTGTCTTCCACTTATTATTCAGATGGTTTTGCTGTTTGGCTTTTATCAGATTTTCCGATTAAGCAACCTCGATGTTGTAAAGACCGACATGCTCTACTCGTTTATGCCAAAGCCAGAGCATTTAAATACATGGTTCTTAGGCGTAGATCTCACGAAAACAGTCGCCGAAGTTATCAAGGGTCCGGTTGGTTGGGTCGGATATATCTTCCCACTTCTAACTGGAGGTACTCAGTTGATCCAGTCCCTACAGGCCAGAAGTCTTCAGCCAGCTGCTGAAAAAGGTAGCAAAGAGGGCGATTTCTCACGTGCAATGACTGCCCAGATGACCTACTTCTTCCCGTTAATTACTACCTACATCTCCTACACTCTTCCAACTGCCCTTTCGATCTATTGGATTACTCAGACCGTCGCGATGATAATTCAGCAGTACTTCATCATGAAGAAATTCAAAGAAGAGGAGTTGGTTGCAGAGGAAGTCGCTGAAGTACTCGGAGCCAAGCAGATAAAGCAGTTCAAGAAGGGTGACGTAGTTGTTACGGTCAGAGACAAAAATAAATAGTTTACAAATTTCAAAGTCAGGCTAAATACTGTGGCTTGCCCCGTATTGTCCGCTTCTGGTGTGATTGGATGTAATCCAATAAGCCAGAAAGGATCGATACTGGGTTAGAGAAAAGAAGTAAGGTTAGCCTTAAAAACAAAAAGACGACCTTCTTAAGGTCGTTTTTTTGATGGCGGAGAGGGTGGGATCCTCGGCAAGCTGGACAAAGTCCACTTGCCTTGCGAACCAGTCGTCGTGGGTTCGATCCAGACCCACGCATAAACAAAATACCGGCATCCTGCCGGCATTCCGTTTATGGCGGAGAGGGTGGGATTCGAACCCACGAGACCCTTGCGAGCCCAACAGTTTTCGAGACTGTCCTGTTCAACCACTCCAGCACCTCTCCAACTTTTTGTATATTACCTTTTAACCGAGGGCAAATCAATCTGTTTAAAAAGAAATTGCCCTTCAAGCGCTGTGCTATCGGGGCAATTGGTGTAGGCGGGTAGCTTCTAGTTAGATCGCATTTCGGCTACCACGGTGCAAATCTGCTCGGGCGAAGGAGCGTGAGGCAGCTTGATCCGACCGAGGCAAAGCTCAGCTGTCTCGTCGATCCTCCCGCCCAAAAGCGTGGTCGTCTCGAGGATAGCCCTTGCCCCCTTGGGCAGCCACTCGTCCTCGAGCTTCTCGATGAAGCTGACCGCACCATCCTCGTCGAAGATCCCTCCTGGCTCTAGCTCGCAAAGCATTCCGATGAAGAAGTCCCCAGGCATAAGCTTCCAGAGTTCCTCGCGGAGCTCTGTTACCGACAAGACGAGGTGACACTTCGCGAACACCTTGCCGAGAAGTACATCTCGAAGTCCTTCGCCGTACATGCCAGAGCCGCAGAAGCTAGCGATAAGCGCTGTGCCACTTGGCGCGCCATGTGCCAAATGAGGCGCTAGGATGTCCCCAAAATGCATATACGTATCGTGAGAAACAGCCTTGCCGGCAAGCGCCCGTCTAGCATCTTCGAACGAATGAGAGGTGACGATCCTGTGGTCGTAGCAGCTTCGTGGAATGATCGGGATCCAACCGCTTAGCTGAACAGGAGCCATCTTTGGGTCTGGTGGGATTGCCCAGATGTAGAGCCTTTTCCCGCACGAGCAGCCCTGCCCGCTGTAGAAGAAGTCGTCATCCATCTCGGCCTTGATCGCATCGCGCTGCTCGCTGCGAATCCGTGCTCGGCTATGTGGCATTTTTCCAGCCCTCCCTCTGTAATGTGCGATTTGCGAAAAGAGTAGCACATCTGTAAGATAAGATCTAGTCTATGATATATTTTGTTACCTCAAATAAAGGCAAGTTCGCTGAAGCGAAGCAGATCGTTCCAGAATTAGAAATGCTTGAAATTGATCTTCCCGAAGAGCAGGAGGTCGATCAACAGAAAATTGTTGAGAGAAAATTAGCTCTTGCTGCTGATTATTTCTGCTCATCAGTTGGCCGAAAGCGTCTTGGGGAAAATAGGCCAGATGGCAAAATTTCATTTGTCGTCGAGGATACCGGCTTTTATATCAACTGCCTACCTGGTCTTCCCGGACCGCTGATCAAGTGGTTCTTGAAAACGATTGGCAGAAGGGGAGTCTATGATATTTGTAAAAAATTCGATGATTTCGGAGCTAAAGGAGTTTCGATACTTGGCTACCGAGATGAAAATGGCATTGTTAAATTTTTTAAAGGTGAAATTACAGGCCAGGTAGTACTCGAAAGAGGGGATGATGGTTTTGGTTGGGATCCGGTCTTTATACCCGAGGGAGAAGATCGGACCTTTGCCGAAATGAGCTCGAGTGAGAAAAACGAAATCTCGATGAGGAGAAAAGCGTTTGAGCAGTTGGCTAAGGAGCTTGCTACTAGGTACTAACAGTCAGTTGCGAACACAAGATCAAATCCCATCTTTTTGAGATTTTTTCGTATGGGTCTAGTATTGACTTTCTGCGAGATTTGGTATAATATAACCAGTTCCGAGGGAACCTTGAATGATCGCAGAACGCGGCTGGTACCAGCCGTAATCGCTAACTCCCATGGGAGGGAGATCATGCCGCCCAACAGTCGCAAGGCAAGCGCCCCGCGTTATAGGGGGTGCGTTGCTCAGCACAAGGCGTTCGATGATATCTGCGCTCAGATGACGCCTGCCGAGAGGCAGGAGTTTCTGATCGGCATCGGCGTATGCATCGGCTCATCTGTCGAAGCTAGTCGCACACGCTCGATGGTTCGCAGAGCAACAAAGGGGCTAATCGCTGACGGGTTTCATGTCGAAGCTGCCAGCGTATTGGTCTCGAACGGGATGAAGAAGGACGCACTCGCCGCGGTCAAGGTAGGTCTTGCCTGTCACCCGAGCAAGAACGCCCAGGACCTCGAGGTCCGCATCCGGCTTGTCGAGTTGGAGAGCGCAGCCGAAAGGCTACCGTCGTGACGCAAATTCAAGGTTCCCTCCCCAGCCACGCCTAGCGTGGCACAAGGGGCACGGCCGATCACCGTGCCCCTTTTACTTTGTCCTAATTTTTTCTCCTATGGTAAAATAGAGTTTGGATTGTAGATATGTGACAAGCTGTCGCTTTAGCGACACCAAAATTAGAACTTAGTAATTAAAAATTAAAAATTTGCCGTTAGCTTCTGAGGCAGATTTTAGTGCATCGACGATATTTAGTAAGGAGGAATTTGGGCGACGATATAAGTAAGGCGTTGAAGATGTTCTCCCGCGAGGAGGAGGAAAAATTAGCCCGCGATCAGGCGGCCAGGCTTGGCTATCCTTATATTAATTTAGTTGGCTTCCCGTTCACTCCAGAGGTAATTAGTGTCTTGCCTAAAGACCAGTCCAAGGCTTTGCAGGCGGTTTCTTTTTATAAATTAAACGACGTAGTTAAGGTCGCAACGAGTAATCCAAAGAATCCTGAGCTCGTTCCATTTTTGAAAGATTTGGCTGCAGCGACAAACTTGAAATTTTACTTGTATTTTTGCTCCGACTCCTCGCTAAAATACGGCTTAGCGCAGCTTGAGTTCGTCAAGGAAGCGCCAAAGACCATGGAAAAGCACGTGATCTCAAACGACTATATACAAGGCAAATTTGGGGGCGCTCAGGACCTTCAAGCCATCGGCCAAAAGATCCTTGAAACGTCCGTTACCGATATCATGGACATCATTTTTGCTGGGGCAATTCATCTTGATGCATCCGATATTCACATCGAGCCGATTGAGTCAGGAGCGCGTCTTCGTTATCGAATCGATGGAATCTTGCAAGACATTATCACGCTTCCCGAGGATACATATAAGGCGCTTCGTAATCGTATTAAGTACCTGTGCAAAATGAAGATGAACATTACCGAGGAACCGCAGGACGGGCGCTTTGATGTAGAAATTGGCGGCAAAAGCATTGATATCAGGGTTTCGCTTATGCCGAGCGCATGGGGCGAGGTAATTGTCACCAGGTTACTTAATCCATCCGGGGCGATGGTGACTTTGGAAGAGCTTGGTTTTAATCAGAAGGCGCTTGCGGATATTGAAGAGGCGATCAAAAAGCCTAATGGTGCGATTTTCAACACAGGTCCAACCGGTTCGGGAAAAACAACGACTTTGTATTCTATTTTGCAAAAATTAAACTCTCCAGAAGTTAAAATCATAACCCTTGAAGATCCGATCGAGTACCGTATCGCTGGGATCGATCAGAGTCAGGTAAATCCAGAAGCTGGGTTTGACTTTGCCTCGGGCTTAAAGCACGCCCTTAGACAAGATCCGGACATTATCATGGTTGGAGAAATTCGCGACAAGGAGACCGCCGAAACAGCACTTCAGGCTGCACTAACCGGACATTTGGTTTTGACTACCCTGCACACCAATTCCGCTCCATCTGCAATTCCTAGAATGATCGATTTGGGGGTCAGGCCGTTTCTTTTATCAGGCTCGATTAATTTAATTATCGCTCAAAGACTTGTTCGAAAACTTTGCCAAGCATGTAAGGGTGCGGGCAAGGGTTGCGCCGAATGCCGAGGCACGGGCTACAAGGGTAGAGTCGCCTTGATCGAAACTTTGAAAATTACGCCTAGGATAGAAGAACTAATTGCGAAACAGGCGAATGTAACTGAGTACGAGCGAGTTGCTAGAGAAGAGGGGATGATCCCGATGCGTGAGGATGGCTTGGCTAAGGTCAAGGCTGGCATTACAACCGAAGAGGAAGTAAATCGAGTGACTAGTGAGGAAGTGCCCGCTCCGAAACCATCACAGCCAGCAGCAGATGCTGCGCAGCCCGAGCAGACTTCGGCCATACCGCCGCAGGTTTAGTTTGCAAGTAAATAAATTTTTTTAAGTATAAAAAAACTCCCCGAGAGATCGGGGAGTTTTTCGTTCAATGTCTTTATTCTAGGCTTCCGCTGCCAAAGCTGTTTACTACTCCATTGTAGATAATTAGAGCTGCTAGAACAATCACAATTCCGATAATAGCGTTTGTAATTGCGGTTCGTCCTTTTCCTGCTTTTTCAGCATCTCCACCAGCTGTGATGTATAGAACGCCTCCGTAAACCAAGTAAATCACTGCCAATATACCGATTACTGTAAGCAAGATGTTAACGATGTTTGTTATTGTGTCTGTTAAGCTAATATCACCCCTTGGCGTTAAGGGATTCACTTCATTCAAATCAATCTGTGCAAAAGCGACTGAAGTCCAGGCGCCCGCTGCTAATACTGCTGTTCCCACTTTGGCCGAAACATTTTTGAGTAACTTCATAACCCTCCTAGTTGATTTACTAATATATATTCTAAAGACGTTTTCAAAGCTTGTCAAATATTGTCAATTTTGTGAATTCCGTCAGAGGCGAATAAATAAATTTCTGAGCCAGAGAAGATTATATCACTTACTTCAGGTAGCGTGCTTAGGTCAATCTTTCTAATTATTTTGGAGGGGTTTGAAATGTTCGAAATTATAAGATTTTGTCCGTCTGTATTCGAAACAATCGCAAGTCGATTGTTAGAGTAATCTGTTAGACGAAGCGAGGTTGTGTCAATTTTTGTGCGGGATTTGGTGTCTAGGTTTAGCAATTGTACCTCGCTTTCAAACTCGAATTCTTCTGATTGGATCAGTAGCTGCCCAGCTCCTGCTTGTTTTGCATCAGAAATAAATCCGTTTTGGAAAATCTTGGTGGTTGTTCCAGTTGCTGTATTTAGTTCGATTAAATCATTTGATTCGTACCCGGAATTATTTTGAACGATTATCGCTTTTTCAGGTTGCGTGAGAATAATTCTTCTCGGGGGAGCAAACTTCAAATCAACTATTTTTCTCTGGTTCTTTCCATCAGGGTCAGAGTAAATTATCCTGTTAACCGTGTTTGGATCGTATTCATAGTCTTGTGAAAAGCAATTTGCCAAAATAGTGGACTCATCTTTCCAGGTAATAGCTTCGGCAAGACACTGCTCTATTTTTATTACCTTTCCTGATTCAACGTCAACAATATAATTTTCGCTGCCATCACCTTTTTCTATGGCAACTATCACCTTTGAATTCGACGGAGATGGGTAGTAATCCAGGATCTTGCTGGAGCCCTGGTAGATTATTTTTCTTGATCCATCTGCCTGAGTAAGAACTAGGTTCTTGCTTTCGAAAATATAAAATAGGCTTCCCTGAATTAGCGTTGGTTTTTCGGCGATATCACTTGAAACCAGCTCATGACTTTGATTGATCGAGGCGACGTTTGGCTCCTCTCTGTTGTTGAAAATAATAAACCCAGCAACGAGAGCAGTAATTATCCCTATGAAGATTAAATATCTTTTTTTATTGTTCATATATTTATTTTAACCCCAAACACTTGCCTGGATCGAAGTAGCCCGTAGTTGAGGAATTCTGATTCATCAGTTGAAAATGAAGGTGGGCCCCAGACGACCAGCCATTATGATCAACCTGAGCAATAACTTGTCCCTTTTCGACACGTTCACCGGTCTTAACACCTACGCTACCGGTTCTAACGTGATGATATTCGCTGTAAACTCCGTTATCGTGTTTGATTCTAATTAGATTCCCGAAGCCTCCATTTTGCGAAGTGTTGCCCCAATAACCACTCCCATCTTTGTATCCTTTGTCTTCGACTAAGACTACGGTACCAGCCATAACCGACACTATCTTTGTTCCTGTCGGTGCGCCAAAATCATATCCTCGATGCTGGGCCCTTCCTCTTTTACCTGTCAGCCCAGATGTTACGTGAGTATTTCCTGGAATTGGGAGTGCACACTCTCCTTTGCCGGTAATGATGTCCTCGCCGCCGTAGTCGCTTGTGGGTGCATTATAAAAGTCCGAGGCTTCGGTTCTTCTTGAAAATTCAGCCATAAATGCTTGGGCAACTTGCGGACGGAAATCTTGGCCAGCTGCAGGGCCTTCCGCAGGGGTCTCGGATTCTGGTGGGCACTTGTCACCACGGTCGACCTTGGGAGATGTTTCGACTGCGGAACTAGCTACTGTGTTTGTAGTTGCGCCCGATGCTTGTGTCGTCTTTGGATCAGTCGTAGTTTGCGCGGACGTGGCCTTCGGCGCTACCGAGAAATAGTTATTTACTCCTCGCTGAAGTGCAGCCGCAACCTTATCCTGCACAGAAGCCTGCTTGTATTTTTCGACAAGTGTTGGGTTGGAGTGACCGTAAACTTCTACGGTAATTACGGGAGCTTTTGAGTGTGCCGAGATCATAAGTAGCTTGCCCCAGCCGAGTTTATCGTTAGAGTTGTTGTAGGCTTCACCGTGCGGTGGCCTCACGGACTTAAACCCGCTGGATAGCATCGCTCCATTTATCTTGCTTGCCATTGTCTTGGCGACACTTAAATAGTTATCTATATGGGGAGAAGTTACATTATATTTATCGGGTCCGGCGACGTCAGGGTAGAGGATGTGATAAGCGTCAACTTTAAGATTGTCAGAATGAATACTTACCACCATTTCGGCGCCGGCACGATTGGCGATTTCAGCGCGCGCCCTCGTGTCAACATACTCTTTCCCTGATGTATGTCCGCCGAGCGCTTGGCCATTTTGGGTTCTTGTCATAACAACCTTATATCCATCCGCAATCAGTCTAGCTTGTAATTTCTTAGCTATCTCAAGTTCCGTGGGCCCCTCTATGGGGCGATTATTAACTACGGTGCCATGGCCAGCATCGATCACAACAGTGTGTCCATTTCCGGCAGCTTTTGCTTGGGCAGTAAAAAGGCAAACCATCAATAACACCAGGCCAAAAAATCTGGTCTTGAAGAGACGATTTACTAATTTTCTGGCAATATATCGATGATTTTCCATTGACCTTCAATCTTTTGATATTTAAGATAAGTTACGTCACTCTCGGATGAATCTTTATATTCTCTAGTGCCGGTGATTTTATAGGTTAAAATTTCTCCATCTTCATTATCGCTTTCGACAAGTTCGATTTTTGAAATAGAATATTTTTGGCTCGAGGCGAAGCCCTGCTTTTTGTTAAATTCTTTTTGAACTTCTGCCAATTCTTTTTGGTCTTCGAAGAACTGATCTGACGAATAAGGCTTGATCGAATTTAGATATTCCTCAGTAGTATTGTCTGTGAAATTTTGAAGTTTATCGATGGCTTGGCTAGCCTCTTGTTTCACCTGTAGTTGCTCCGAGGTCAGCTCATTGTCCGGGATAGAAGGTGACTCGCCGGCCGAGGGTGACTCGGGTTTAAGTAGAAAATAGGCAATAATTCCCGCTAGAATTACTATTGCTATGATTATTAATAATTTTTTGTTTTTCATTTGCATGGACCCAGTTTAGTTGATTGGTCTTTTGCGAATCCCAGAACTTCGATTCGGCCATTGTTGCTCCTAGGGTTGTTGTCATAAGGCTCACTCTTAAATCCTAAATAGTGATAAACTTCTGGTGGACCGCCGTAGTTTACCCCGTGTCTAGCAGAAACAAAGCCTGCCGGACCAGCTTCCTCAACGCTGACAACCATCATTTTGCCGGTTTCAACGCTTTTGATAACAAGCCGCGAATGAGCAATCTTTTGCCTGATCAATCGAGCTTTGCTACCAGGAATTGCCAATACTCCACTTGTTGTAAATCTTGCGTAAGGCCATTGAGACGTTATATACCAACGCTCTTGTTCTGTAGTGTGTGGTGCGAAGGCTCCAGCACCGCCACCTGCGGCAAATGCGGTCGGTTTTGAGTCTGGGCCGATATAGTGATTGGGTGTTGGCAAGTGCTCTTCTCTGCCAATTTTTCCGCCCTTGGCATACATCGAAACTCCTGGAATCAAACTATCAACTGTTGGACCACATGATGTTTGAGTTACTTCTCCCGTGACTTCATCTGTTTGCTCCTCTTGTGTTGCTGCTGTTGGTGGCTCGATATCAAAACAATCTCTTCGAATTGAGTCGTTTATCCACATCCCTATCAGGCCTGTACCCATGCCCGTTCCCACACAGGGGCCGGGGTGGGTGGCGCCAGAATTAAAGTGCGATGTAAAGAAAGCGATATCGCTTTTATCGAGGGCTTCTCGAAGGGCGACTTTTTCTGATGCTTCAAATAAGCCGGCTCTGGTTGCTTTCTGCTCTGCCTCTTCTTTAGTGTCGGCCTCAACCTGATCGAGCCTTAGCCAGCTTTCTTTACCCTTGAGTCGATGATCCATTGCCCCTCGGCCATCAGGATCGGGCAAGTAGACTCGGTTGCCGTTGGCGTCTTCTTCCTCTATCCAGTTCGAAACGCACCAATAGTTTCCGTTGTATAAAAGCTTGGAATTCTCTCCTGTTGGTGTCGAAAATCCTAGGGCAGCAATAGTTAATAAGGCCGCTGCAACGGTCGAGGTAGCTAGAATGGTTGTTTGAATCGGAGATTTACTCATCGCTATTTTTGATTCATGAGTTGCTGCACTTCAGCTTGTGTCCTTGCAGGAGTTGGATTGTTTAATGCGTTAACCCCGAACCTAAAGACGACAAATGACGCCAATATTATCAACATTCCTACAATTGAGCCAGTGATAATTTTTTTAGCAGATTCGGCTTTTTCGCTGTCTCCTCCTGCGGTTATATATTTTAAGCCAGCAAATATAAATGTAAGCGCCGTTACAATTCCCATTATCCATAAAAAGATTATAATTCCATTGATTACAAAAATTCGAGGATCTGACGTGGCGTTAGGATTTAAGCCTATAATTTTGCCGCTACTCGTTGTACCGCTCGTGCCAGTGCAGGCGGGATCTGATGGATCGCAGGTAATGATTGGATTGCCTGGGAGATCTTTGATTGTTTGATTTGTTAATCCATCGATATCAAAAGCCATTTTTCTCCTAAATTCCATCTGTCGGAATATTTACTGGTCCTGTTGAAGCAGGCATGCTACCAGTCATACTACGTTGGACGTATGTTGCTATTCCCATTGCCATAAGCGATATGAGTAATCCAATATAAGCGTAGGTAATGCTTTTTTTGGCTGAGGTGGCCTTATTTTCATCTCCATAGGCCGTGAAATACTGAAATGATCCGTAGAGAACGAATGCAATTGTTGTGAAAATAGCTGCTGAGATTAAAAAACTATAAATTCTAGAATTGATATAAGTGGCGAGGGCAGTATAAAGTTGCGACGGCATGTTGTTAATATCACCCTTGGACGCGCCGTCAAGAGCGTTCGCTAACTGATCTAATCCTTCTGTTGGCATTTCTTCTTTCCTTAGTTTATAGATTTGGGAAGGCTGTAAGTGGCGCTGATTGGCTGGCTACAAAGGTAACTATTTTGATCCCTAAAAGTACTAGGCTCATAGCTAACATTCCATAAACGGTCCAGGTTAAATTTTTCTTAGCCTGTTCCATTTTTGTTGCATCTCCCATGGCGAGAACATACATGCCACCTGAAAAAAGGAGTGAGGCAAAGGCTAGAATGGTCAATATGTAAGGAAGTCTGTCCAAAAATGATTCGGCTGCTACCTGAAGGGCGGCGTCGGGTGTGACGCCGCTAGCTACTGACATATCTAGCCGTTGAAGATTTTTTCTGGCATTCTCTAAGTCGCTTTGAGCCAAGGCAGTTCCGGGCAAGAAAACAAGTAGAAATAGGTAGTAAAATTTTTGTAAGGCTTTCATGGTTAATAAAGAATACTCCTTATAATTGTGGCCGCGCCTACGAGAAGTATAAGTCCGGTAATTGCGCCAATAATCAACTCTTTCGCTTTACCGGTCTTGGTCGAATCACCGCCAGAGGCGGCGTACATGATCCCAGCGACAAGTATGACTATGCCAGCCAGGACACTTCCAAGTGGCAATATCAGACTGTAATACCATCTGCCGACGAGTCCATATAATGCGTCGACGTCAGTGCTTGTCTGCGCGAAGGCAATTGCGGGAAAAAAAATTGTAGCTACTATGAAAGCTTTGGAAATTTTATTCACTTTGCCCCCACTTTGTCTTGGCGGCTTGAAGCATGATACTAGTGTCTTTGGCGGCGCGATCTAAGGCCTCCTTTGGATCAGTCTTTTTATTAGACGCGTTCTCGATCATGGCGATAAATATTTGGTCAATCTCAAGTGCTTTATGCCCTTTGTACCAAAGATCCCCCCAGGTTTTTTCGGTGGCAAAGGCATCAAACTTAGCATTTCCCTTAGTTTCTTTTAATGCCGAAGGCAGTTGCAAGTGAGATAGATAGGGTGATGAGCCCTGCTTGCTGGTTACATATTTGATAAAGTCCCAGGCAGCTTTTTGCCTTGCTTGATTACCTTTAGCGGAAGGAGCAACCTCAACTTGCATCCTAACCATTGTTTTGAGCTTGCCCGAAGCAACTGGGCTTGATGGGTCTATGATTTGTGGTAGCGGTTGAGCGCTGATTTTTGATTTGAGCGAAGGTGCTTCCGTCACTAAAAAGCGGTAGAGGTCGGCATAATGAATAATCATTGCAACCTGACCCTGCTCAAATGCTTCTACGTCGTTTGGCATGCTCGAATTCCAGGTGTACAAAGCGCTCTGGGGATCAGCGAACTGAGTGTAGAAATTTAGCGCTCGAAGACCCGGCATTGAGCTTGAAACTGCCTGACCAACTGATTGATTAAATGTGGCCGAGCCCATGTCTTTTGAGGTCATCTCGGTGCCATTTTGAAGCATGATAGCGCTCAAAATGTCGTACGATCTCTCGACGTTCGTGCCTGTTCCTAGTGCGATTGCGGACTGCGTGATTGAGTCGTCGTCTTTAATCGTTAGGTATGGAACGATATCGGTTAGCTCAGTCCAGGTCTTAGGAGCTGCAAGAATTTTTTTTGAAATAGACGACACTTCTTCGTCAGTGAGGCTTTTATTTATCCTGTTGGTTTTTTTTAAGTTATCGACTGACTTTTGAAGCAATTCCTTGTTCATGTACAAAGCAAGTGGATCAAGTGCAATTGGCAGGCCATAGACTTTTTCATTACCGGAGGTGTCCTGTAAAATACAGGATTTACCAACTACATCTTCATAAAGTAATCGAACAGAATCGGAAGCGTTTTTGCCGGTATTTTCAGTTTTTTTCTTGCTCGAATTAAATAGTGCATCTGGCGCCGGAGCGAGTTGCGGGGCATATTTGGGCAGGTCTTCGACATTTATTGAAAAAATATCTGGAGCATTACCGACAGACTGATTCGCAGCTAATGCCTGAATAACGTCCTGCTCATAGGTTCGTGGATCTCGAGTTACAATTTCTATTTTTATATTTTTATTCGCGCTAGTATATTGTTTGGCAATCTCTTGGAGTGCTTCCTCTCTGGCGTCAGACTGGGAGTGCCACCAGTAGAGTGTTGTGGGTCCGGTCGTTGTCTTGGTTCCACCAGAAGAACAGCCGCTCATAAATACGGTTGCGCCGGCAAGTACCAGAACTGACAATTTTTTAGCTACCTTCAAGCCCCTCCCATATCAAGCTAATTGGTTAACTACAGACAATTATATCATTTTTTGCAAAACAATTTATTGACCTACTGGGTGTTATTTGTAATCAGCTTTTACAAATTCTCCGCTGAAGAGACCCGTTTTGTTTGAGTAATAAAAATTGTCCGCATTGGCTGTGAATGAACTTGCTGATTTAAGGCCGGTAATTTCTGCAAAATAATCGAGCGACTTTGTACTGAGATTATATTTGATCGGCCGGCCGTCTGAGACTGCGGCCAGAGTGTTCTCATCGCTGAATGCTATTAGTTTGTTTGAGACCTTGAAAGGCAAGGCTTGGACTTTTAGATCTTGGCCAACTTGATAGGCGATGCCGTCTGAATCGAGAGCGACTGCGTACTTTGCGTTTGGTCCCCAGCTGGCGAAGACGAAATTTTTATCTGATTCAACGCGAGCATACTGGCGAAGAGGGATGCTCAAAATTCCTAATTGTCCACCGGCAATTAGCACCTTGTCTGGACTTTCACCCCAGTCGAACATTGGATTGGTGAAGCCCTGATCAAATTGCATAATCATATTTGCCTCGCTGTGGTCGCGATTGGCGAGATAAACATCCCAGCCGTATGAACTAAGAAGGTCATAGATAAGATGAGAATTTGCTTTGGCAAAATATGAACTTTCGGAGTTGTTCCAGGCGATGGAGTGAATTGCCGAAGCTAGCGGAGGTAATTTAGCCTCGACTTGATTGACTAGATCTGTCTTGGAAAAGTCGACGATCTTAATTGCCTCGTTATCTAATACGAGGGCAAAGCTATTGTCCTTGGAGATCTTAATGATTTTAGCGGTTGGATAAACACCATTTGTCAGTTTATCGGCTACAGCTTTATTGTCAGTAAGGTTGACGGCCGAAATTGAAGAGTTTTGGTCCAGGTAAAACAGCAATTTTCCATCTGAGGAGATAATTGGGTATCGGCTTCCGGGGATATTTAGTGTTGGCGTCTTCTCTTTTTCAAATTTAAAGCTAAGCTTCACCGTTTCGGCCATTCTAAAATTTCTGCTTTGAATATATGAAATATAGCCGTTCTTTTCGGCAATAATTGTGTGAAAGCCGGGCATAACCTTATAAACACCGGGGTCTATTTCGCGCTGGTCAAGAAGAATTCTGTCCGGTCTTGGATCGGGGTTAATTTCAAATGTCACTCGGTAAAAAAAGAAATAAAATACTGCTGCAAGTGCTAGGATAACCACCAAGACCCAGACAATTATAGTTAGAAGGGGAGACCTTGGGCGGCGAATTATTGCCTTTTTGCCAACTGAACCGTCTGGTGGCGGGGGTGGCGCTTGAGGTGGAGCTTTTACCTCTGGCGCGGCGGGCGGCTCTACAGGAGGCTTAGGGGGAGTAGGTGACTGCGAAGAGGGTTCAGTCTCGACTTTCTCGGGGTTCCCGTTTGCGATCTCTTCGATCGGTTTTATTTCATCATTTGCCATTATTATGTTTGGTTTGGATTATTTGTAGGCGTGGCTGCGGGAGGCGCTTGTACTTGTGGGCTTTGTCCTGGTACTTGCGCAGCAGGCGGCTGGATTGGGGCGGTTGAAGCCGGCGCTCCTTGGGTTTGTGCAGGCTCGATGATGGAAACTTGCGGTTGAGCTTGCGGAGTTGGCGCTGGGGCGGGTGCTGGAGCTGACGGAGCCTGATCACCCGTAATTGCCTCGCCGGCAACAGCATTTTGAGCATTCTCGGCTTCTTTTTGCGCCAAGAGTTCCTTCGGATCGGTCGTTATAATTTGGTCCTCAGCGAAGGATGCAATAATTTTTATAGCGACATGAGAAGCTCCAGCAAAGAATAACCCTTCTCCTACGTCGGATTCAAGTAAGATAAATTTTTCTCCTTCAGTCAGGTGGAAGACTTGGGCTAATTTTTCAACAGCGGCAGGAGACTGCTTGAGCAAGATCTGGATCGAAGAGTTGTTGATAACCGCCCGCCCCTGATCAGAATTTAAGAAGTCTTCAACGTCTTGGCTGATGATAGTTAGACCAAGGAAGTATTTTCTAGCTCTTTTGGCAAGAGAATACAGATACTTAGCAGAATCCGGATATTGCATCAGGATCCAGGCCTCGTCGACGATCAGGATTCTTTTACGCATTTCATTTCTAATTCTCGCCCAGATGTAGTTTAGGATCATATACATGGCGAGTGGCCTCAGTGCTTCTTCCAGGTTTCTGATTGAAAATACGATAAACCCTCGCTCAAGCTCGAAGTTGGTTGGCTTGTTAAACAAACCGGCGAAAGTTCCTTCGGTATATTTCATCAAACGCCTGGCTAAGCTCTCCGCTCCCTTGGTGTTTTGCAAAACTCCTTGAAGGTCTGAAAGAAGCGGAGGGGTATTCTGATGGGTCGAAGCATCGGCCGTTATGTCTCGAAGGGCATAGGTGTCGTAGACAGCTTTATCCAAAATCGCGTCTTCTTCCGGCGTTACTCCGCCAACCATCAAAGCAAGCAGGCCTTTGATGTCGGTAATCGCAGTTCGAAGCACAGTCTCTCCGTCTTCGTCCGCTCCCATTCGCGGCAAGTCAAAAGGGTTAACTCGTTTTTCTGAGTTTAGAGAAAAGTCAAAGAAACTTCCCCCGACAGCTTCGCATAATGCCTGGTATTCGTTTTCAGGGTCGATACAAATAACGTCTGTGCCAAACATCAGCGAACGAAGCGCCTCGAGTTTAACCGTATATGACTTTCCCGAACCTGATTTAGCAAATACAACTTCATTGGCGTTCTCTAGATCGAATCTATCAAAGAGAATCAGCGAGTTGTTGTGTCTGTTGATTCCATAAAATACGCCTTTATTGGAAGTTAGCTCTGCTGAAACAAATGGAAAACTGGTCGAGAGGGAATTAGTGTCGAGATTTTTAACTACCGAAAGTTCGTCCTCAGCAATTGGGAGCGTTGAGTGGAAACCTTGTTCTGATTGGAAAATTGCCTGTTTGGTATAGACAAGCAAACCACCGAGCGAGCTAATTAAACGTTGCGTTTCGCTATTTAGGTCAACTTGGCTTTTTGCATAAATTGTAAAATAAAGCCCGACCTTAAAAATTCTCTGTTGCCCACTCATCAAATCGTCTCTGAGCGTATCGATATCACCAATGGCCTGGTCAAGTTGCGGGTTTCTGACCAACCCCTTTTCCTGCTCGATCTGGCGGCTAGATTCGAGCCTTCCAGCTTGCTTGCGCATCTTGTCTAAGAACAAATTAGAGTCAAGTGGAGCGATATGCATGCCGACATCCATTGTCATATCTGAGTTGACGACCGGCGAAAGCCAGTTGGAATACAAGAACCGAGGATAAGAGTAAACAAATAAGGTTTTAATAAAAAGATTATTGATCTGAAGGTAGTTCGGGGTTGTGATGTAACTCGCCGGTGCAATGAAATCAAGCATCGAGTTTGACGATTTCTCGATGTCTCGCTCGGTCTTCTTGGCTTGGCGAGGATCTAATTGGGGTTGAGCTTGTTTTTGGTCCGGCATTATTTATTTTGATTAATTGGCACTTGGGTTGTTTGTGGGCCCTGGGTCTCGGCTTGCGGCGCTTGGGCTTGGGTTAGGGCTGCGGATTCAATTCCAATCGCTTCAACTTCTCCTGAAATTTTCTCTCGCATTGCTTCCTCGGGATTGTAGGTGCGGTAGAAAAGTTCTATCAGCTGTTTGGTCGTGAGTGTTTGCGAGGTGATCCCCATGCTCATTAGACCAGAAACGACATTACCAGCTCTTTGTTCAAGTTCTCCCTTGATAGTGATAAATTTTTTAAGTGGCACCTTAAGGTGAACGCGAGAAGAGCCAAATAGTGTTGAAAGAAACCCTTCTCTAGGCATTTCATTGGGAGGAAGCTGATAGGGAATAGTGATAAAGAATTTCTTGTCCATAATATTGGCAATTGAAATTAGCTTCTGGATAAAGTCTAAATATTCTTGAATTTGATAGCGAATCAGCTCATTTGGCTCTTGGGGAATTCTTGCTTCTAAATCTTTTACGTAACCAGTCAGGTCAAGCTGCTTTGAGTGCATAGTGATTTGGATAGGAAAAGATAGAGAGTTTAAAAATGCTTGATACTGGGCGATAATGGCATTTTGCTCCTCTTCGCTCTTTAGGCCAAAGTTAAGAGAGTTAACCATCACGACTTGTGCAAAAAGTCCCTTCTTGGTCACCAGCACATCGTCATAAACCGCTGAAATTGGGATGTGCGCCTGAGTTGATAAGTTTGGATCGATTGCCATGTTATTTAAAAATTCCTAAAAATCCTTTTTTTGCCTGCGCTGGGGCTGCTTGGCTAAGCTTTTGATTTTGGCTCGCAGTCTTAACATCTTTGACCGAAAGATTAACCGCTTTGGGTTTGGCCTGGGGGGCGACTGGGGTCTTAGATTGAATTGTGGCGGTTTGTTTCTCGAGTGACTTAGCAAGTGAATCGAGGTCAGCCTCGGTTTTTGCAACTTCTTTCTTCTGCTGGGCCTCTGCTGGATTTGCCCTGATGACTGCCTCTGGCGTGTATCCCCCGGTCCATTTTCTACTCTTCGGAGAAATCATAAACTTGAAAATATTAAGGAGAAAATACTCAAACGGACGGTCATTTACTTTTACCATTGCTAGGCAAAGACAGAGTAGCCCTACTGGCAATCCAACTATTGCAAAAATAACCATTGGTGGTGGCGAGGAAAATTGATTTGAGTAATTCCACCAGCCATAGAGAATAAAACCTCCGACCATCAAGTAAAGGAACTGCTTCATCGTAAAAGGACCGACAATTTTGTCTTCTAGGTCTATATTTTGTGGAACCTTATATTGCATAATTAAACCAACTCCGCCATTGACCGAACTCGTCTCGCCCTCTCACTCTGCGATCCCTGTGATAACAGAGTGTAACTCGTTTCACGGGAAGCAGTAGTGACGGGGTCTTCTAAATCAATATTTTGCGGTACTTTGTACTGCATCTTGAGCGCTTGCCCCTATCCTTAAAATTCCCTCTTTGCTGTAAGACTTGACCTAGAATTAATTATAGCACACCAAAATAATTGCCTACATTGCCAATTATTCTTAGTGCTTATATTTACGGTAAAGTAATTAGAATCCGAAGTGTACGTGGGTTTTGATTGAGCGATTTTGCATAAGTCCAGAAACTCTTTTGTTGGTCTTGCTTGGCAGGAAGTCTTCACCGTATAGGAGCCTAGCGTAGTTTACTATCTGTCTGTATCCAACCATTGGCTCAGAGCTCTCTTTGGCATATAGGGCGTCGGTGATTCCTAATTTTTTGGCTGCTTCAACTTCATCACTCGTAATGACTGCCCTTGGAGATATCAGTTGCTTGATCGCATAGGTTCCATTCTTGGGATTTTCTATGTCCATAAAATTACTCCAGTGTTTCTTCAGGAAGCTAGTATCGGTCTTGGTGAGTTCGCGATTAGAGCTTGCTGCTAGGCTGTACAGAAGTAAGTCTTCAGCTACTTGATCAACTGTACGGCGGGAGATTTTTTTGAACTGCTCCTCGCTAGGCTTCTTGGGAGCGAGATAGGCGGATGATGCGCTAACGGGGCTCGGCTTATCATCAGCGGCATAGACAATCGCAGGGGCAAAGACGTATGTTCCGCCCTCGGGCGCGGTACCCGCAGGTTGTTCAATTGGCGCATCAACTATCTTACCATCCAAGGTGTCATCCTTAGCAGCTTTTACAGCGTTCTTTGCGGCGGATTGGGCCTTAGGTTTCTTCTTGCCAAAGCCGAGAAAGCCCATAATGAAACCAACCGGATCGGTGAATATCTGAAGGGCCATTATTACTAGTCCTTTGATAGCCTGGATCGTGCTCTTGAAATCAATCAAAAGCGAGATTCCAAGTAAGATTGGCATCGAGATTCCGAGCGATGCTATCCAGGTAGCGGCGTAGTTCATGGCAATGGAGGTTAATATTCCACCTGTCGGATCGATCTTAGCAAGAGTGTTTCCGACAAGTTTGTTTAGAATTACTCCTGTGGCAATATTGCTAAGTGTCGCGTTATAGTCAAAGTTTTTATAATAATCAACGATGTTGTTTGGTAGGTTCTGGACATTGTCTTGTAGGTTTACAATTGCATCTCGTGAAAAACCGAGTTGATCTTCAACAACCCCCCAGCCTAGATTTTCAAGCTTATTTTCGGGCGTTTCTACTTTATTGAGAGTATCTTTACCGGCATTTGTTGCATTGTTTGCGTTGGAGATATTATTGTTTTCGTTGTCTACAGCCACGCCTGGTTCACCCGACAGGTTAGAAGGAACATCACTTGTCGGATCATTGTTCATATTTGAAAAGGCGGCATCACCAGAATTTGAACCACTTGGGTCAATCCCAACATTAGAGGTTGTAGTCGGATATGTTGTGGTAGGCCTTGGGCTGCTGCTGATAGCCTCAGTTAAGGCGCTGTATAGTGCAGATGCTGCCTCGCCCGATATTTGCGTGTTTGTTATTCTAGAAAAACCATTTGCCAAAAGAGTTTGTCCTGCGACATTTCCGAGTTGGCTAAAGTCATTGTTCATAAACTCCAAAGCTTGCTCTCTAGAGATTGGAATGTTGTTTGCTTCGGCAACTTCTTTGAGAGCATTTGCGCCGCTTTGCTTGCCTATGTCTGCCAGGAGCGCCTGCCGTTCGGCTTCCGTTCCGTGCATTAAAGTGTCAGTTATCGATCTTGTGCCTGAATAATAAATGTGTTGCTGGGCGAGCTCGTAATTAACTAGATTATCTCTAAGCGCATCTCTTTCAGCGGCGGTGGAGCGTCCTGCAAGCACAGACTTAACTCCTTCAATCGTCACGGTTCCAGGTGGCAGCTGCGAGACAATCTTTTTGGCCACAATAGAGTTTGCTATGACCTTTTCCGCTCCCTTTACCTGTCCACTTGTTATTGCGTCAGCCTCTTTGTTATTGAGCCCTTTGGCGGTTAAAATATTTCTGCCTTCATCCTGCGCTGCTGCCTTCCCTTTGTCCAAAGCCTTATCAAGAGCCTTCTCGACTTTATCAGAAGTAGTTTGGCGATCTTTCTCTGCCTGATCTACACTCGAGCCTTCTGCACTAGAGGTAGCAATTGCTCGAGCCTTTGCCTTAGCCCCAGCGTATGCGGACGCTGCAACTCCCTTGCTCGTATCGCTCCCGAGCATTCCATCGAGCATTTCCTTTGTTTCTTTGCCTAGTTTTGGGTTAGAAGAGAACGCGCTTGAAATTGCGGACGCACTCGAATAATCTTTTTTGCTAAAGTAATCAACAACTTTCTGTACTGGCAATTTGCTCTTGGAAGCAATTGCTCCAAGGGCAAGCTTTTTTCCAGCTGCAAAATTTCCATTTTTAAATAATGTTAAATCCTGCTTAGTAAGTGTCACGCCCCATTTTTTTCCAACTTCTTGATTGATCTTGGCAAGCCCGACGTCGGTTCCGTTCAAGCGATCTTGAGCTAATCCAACGCCAAGATAAGATGCTTGAGCAGCGGATAGACCAATCTTTTGCAGCCCGCGACTAAAAATATATGCTTCGCTAGCCTGCTCTAGCTTTCCATTTTCAAAGCCCTCTTCGAGTTCTTTGGGGGTTGGGTTTGCGCCAAACACACTTTGAAATATTGCTTTTTCCTCTGGCTTCATGAGGTTAGTTGATGATGAAATTGTGCTGGCGTATACACTTGGATAAGCTTTATCTAATGCGCTCACGTAGTCTGAAGATGAGCTGTAGACGTCGAATATTTCCTTGCATCCCTTAGCGTCTTCATCTGAAATATTTTGGTTTTGGTTGACCCAGTCAATGATAGTTTGAATTGCTTTTGTGCCTGACATTCTTTGGGCCACACCGCTTCTAAATTCTTTCTTGGTTAAAAAATCGTTTAAGGCTATCCGCTGAGTTTCATTTAAAGCTGGAGAACCCTTGAGTGCGATTAAAAATTTTCCAGCTACCGATGAGTCTTTTTGGGCTTGAGCTTCGTCTAACTTTGACCTAAGAGCCGCATAACCACCAGCCGTGAGTGCACGTAGCTGATCCTTTTCCGTTTCAGACATAGTGCGATTGCTTTCTATGTACGAGATTAACTCATCTGATGACACTCCCGACTGAGCCATGCTGGCAATCTTGGTATCTGAAAATCCGAGGTTGTAGCTAGCATTTAGTCGACTGGCGCCAATAATTTTGGCAGCCATCTGGTAATTGCCGCTCTTAAGTTGGTTTATTGCAGAAGCCGGAATGAGTGTTGCTACGTCAGAATTTTGATGAGCGCTTAGGGCTGCGACAGCTGCTGCTACCTCTTCTGGTGTTGGGTTTTCGCCAAGGGCTATTCCAGCTTGATCATAAAGTGCCTTTTTACCGATAGTCTCGAGCTTAGCTCCATCTCGAAGCGATCCTGCCGGAAGTCCTTGTTGCTTCTCGTATGCTCGCTCTAGCATTTGCGCTGCTCGATCTTCAAACGATAGTTTAGTTGCAGCCTGCTTGGATAATTCAGGAATTGTCGCACCTGTCGCGGTAGTTAAATCAGCCGGTGGATCATTGTGAACCATTAATTCTGGCTCGGCATCTGGGTCGGCAAAATCGGCAGCAATTTGGACTGGACCCAGGCCCGCCCGCTCAGCAGCGTCAAGCCCGGCAGTAAAAAGCGTCGAATTTCCTTCTTTAATCTCAGCCAGTCCTTCTTGAACTTCTGGAGAAGCTTGAGCTGAAGAATTCGTAGCAGCAGCAAGAGCTTGTTCGGTGACTTGTGAAATTTCAGCCTTATCGCTCTGACCAATTGCTAAGTTATTTGCAATTACTTGCGGTTCGTCACCAGTGATAATAGTGCATCCAAAAGTTCTGACATCTACTCCTTGCCCGCGTGAATGTGACGAGAAAGTGCTTCTTGAATCTGTGGCGGCCTTGTCGTCTTCCAATCCACTCTGGGCAACTGCGGTCGGCTGACCATTGTCATCCATATATGAAGCAGCGACTGACAAGGTCATAATTGGTGCGGTCTTGCCTTCGTATGAGCAATCAACATCGAACCCTTTGCTAGTGAATCTTTTTTCATAAAGGTAATAAATAGCCGCTAGAGATCTTTTGTCCCAGTGAGAGCTAAATAGGTGAAACATTTCCACGCCATTGTCCATGGCCATCGAAAGGGGATCAAGGAAAACGATCCCAGACTTTCCTTCGTCGTGTGCCTTGCATAATTCGTCAAATCGAGTCGAACCGATATCTTGTGCCTGATCGAATAATTTTTTGAAATCATCTTCCGACTCTGGGTAGGCGGGTTCATCGGCAGTTTTAGTCTTATTCCAAATGTCCTTGTCGCAAGAAAGGTTAAGGATTGTCGTAGCGGCTTTAACGTCGGAAGGAGATGACTTTTTAACTTCCTGCTTGAAACTTGACCCTGTTGCACCGCTACCGAGTCCCAAGCCCGACACAAAAGTCGGCGTTGCAACCGAGGCTACAACGATGTTGAGCGCTAGAAGTAATGGTAGAAGTGCCCCCATTTATTTTATTTGGGGAACGTAAATTCCCTGTTTATCCAATCCGAGCGTGCCAACATAAAACATTGCGCCAAAGAGTATTAGTGTGCTAACTAGAACAACCATCCAAAATAGCTTGCGATTTTTCACAATTTAATTATACCAAATCCTTCCTTTGCTGATGCAACTAGACTATTGGTAGAGATCGGCAATTGAACTAGCCTGACTTTGAGGTGGATTTGCTTGGTTTGTGGGAGGTGCTGGAGGGGTTGGAGCTGGACTTGGGTTATTATCCTGAGGTGTTTCCGGAGCAGGTTGTGGCTCAGGAGTTATTGGTGCGGCAGGTGATTCGTCCTGTTGTGGTTTTGTCTGATCTTCAGGACTTGCTGGTGTGCTTGAGAAGCTCCATGGCGCTGGGTTGTCGGTTGGCGAAGATGGTATTGCCTCGGTGGCCTCTTGTGGAGGGGTTGACTCTGGAGCCTCAGGCATTTGCTCGGTTGGCTTAGGTGCTTCCGCTTCCTGAATCTCGGCTGGCGGAGTAGCAACAGGTTGCGTTTCAGGAGTTATTGGCGTGTCGATAGCTTCTGGCTTGGAAGTTTCTACAGGCTTTTCTTCCTGAACAGGATTTGAGCTATTTGGTGAAAAGTTTACGTCAAGTGGCTTTTCTTCTGCAGCTGCAGTAGGAAGAACGTCGGTTTTGACTACGCCCGAGCCAAATGTATCCATAGGCTTTTCTTCCTTTGGCTCTGTACCAGCTTCTTCTGCCGTCTTTTCGACTGGTGTAGGTGGCGCGGGAGCGACCGAAGAAGGCATATTCTCATCCTCTTCGTCTTCGCCGATATTCTTATCAAGCTCGCTTTCGCCTAGATTCGAGAGTGAACTTCCAGATGGCATATCTGGTTCCTTTGGTGCTGCTTGCTCGATCGGAGGTTTGTTATCAAGATTTATGGTCGGTTGGCTCTCGCTTGGCTCCTCTAACTTCTTTTCTCTAGCTTTCTTGAACCCCTCCATTACTTCCTGAGAAGTTTTTTCGAGAATTGAGGCGGCATCAGGATGTGTCTTGATGATTTTGTCGATTATTGCGCTCGGGTCGTCGTTTGGCATAGCGTCGAGCTCTTCTTGCAGTTTCTTTGATGCTTCATCGTCTAGGCTGGTAAGGAGGTTTGCGATAAATCGCTCACTCATCTTCTGATCAATTTCTTCAAGAATTGTTTGCTTCTCTTGATCAGGAATATTCTCAAGGCCCAACATCTCAAGCAGCTTTTTGTCATCTTCGTTTATTTCCATAGTCCTCCTAATACCATTTATATATATTTATTTTCTCGGCGTTTTCTACGTCGGCCGGATTTATCCTGGCAACTCTTCCAGCAGTGCGATCAAGGACAATTATTTCTTGGCTGTTTAAGTCAACTGCAAGGACGTCCAGCTCATGGTTCACATCATCACCTTCCCAGATTTTCTTAATTTCTTCACGTCCTTCCCGACGTTCTGTCTTTCTGACAAGTTCTACTCTATATCGATTATTATTAGAGTAGGGCGCAAATCTGGAAAGATCGTGGCTCAGAGCATAGGTTGTCAAATTATTTCTAGGAGTATATCCGTCGGGGAGATCTCTTGGGGTCAATTCAACTACGGGGCTTCTAGAAGCTCTTCTCATCTCTGTAAGATCGAGATTCGGTGCATTCTCCCCAGCTTCGGTTGACATACCAAAAATAGCTGAACCATCGGCAGGTGGTGTTTGTGGAAGATAATTATCGCCCTCAACTGCAAGCGCGATTTTAAATCTTCTTGGTGGATCTGCGTTGTTATTTTCATTAATAGCTTGAATAAGGTTCGTGATATTTTGTCTTTCAATATCAGTCATATCGTCCCAGTTGCGATGGGTTGACGCATAGAGGGCTGCGTTTGCGTTGTCTACGAAGTCATACCAATTATTATTTAAAATATCTGTCCAGTTTACAACTAATTCTGTTGGCACTTCTGGTTCAGTTCTAACTTCATTCTCAGTCTCGGGTACAATTGGTTCGCGCGGAGTGACCGCTGGGGTTGTTTCTGGTCTTGCGCCTGGTCTACCGCCGTCTGGGCCATCTCCACCTGAACCATTTCCTCCAGATTCGTGGCCTCTAATTGCGGTTCCCTTCAGTCCCGGCCCTGAAACGCTTTTTCTTTCGGCGGCCATATTTACTCCGGCACCGATTGCAGCGCCGTGCGCCAGGCTCTGAGCGGCCATCGATGGCATCGAGAGTGAGTCAACGGCGTACTGAGTTGCATCAGCATGAAGCTCTGTATTAAATGGTATCTGGTCGTGGAGCGTGTAATCCCAGCCCCTGGTGGGAAAATTTTCAGTCAGATACTTGTCGGCATTCTTGAGCGTTTCGGCAAAGTGATTGTAGTCAAGATGGCCATCCGGCCCGAGCTTAGAGGCATTATCTATCAAATGCTGAAGACCGTCTTTGTTAAAGTCATACTGATATCCATCCGCAATCACATTGTGTCCAGGTAGTGGCTGAGCAAAATTAAAATCGTGAACCAGTTGGTTGACTGCTTCATCATAGGTCATACCCTGATTGACCATCATCTCATGTAAATAGGCTTGGGGAGGCTGTATGTCTTGGTGAAGGCCTTTTTCTAGAGCGCTACTTAAGGCATTGCCCCAGTCTGTATGTTGGTTGGGAATATGCTCCAGGAGTGGATTAGCGTCATAGCTGCTTGCGACTTCTCTTACGTCAGGTCCGTCCTGAATCGAAATTTCATTAGCTCTGCCAAAATGCTCCTGATAATATTCTCCTTTAAGGTGAGTCATTTTCATCCAGTGCAGACCAAATGATACCGCGTCCGAGAGTGCACCTATTCCCGCACCGATCAGCGCCCCGCGCTTCATCCCGATAATCCCAGCTTTTTTAACCGAGTCTCGGACATCTTTCCTGAATTCTTGTGTGTAAAATGCTCCGTGATTAGTTGCTTGGATAATTCTTGTTTCAAATCCTTCAGCTTCTCTCGCCTTACAATTGTAAAAGGCTAGCAGCTTGAGCATCTCGGGCAAATTACCGCTGAAAAGTTCATTTTTCTTGACGGCTTCTTCAGTGCGTAGATTTGATGGCCTAGACAAAAGAAACTGCTCGATAAATGCTAGGGCATTCGCGTCTCTTTCTGGATCGGTTTCGTCTCGAGATATTCTATTATATTCGGCAACTACTCCTTCATATCCGTAGCTTACTTCTCTTTGTTTTTCTTCAGCTCGCCATTTTCCGGCAATCCCACCAATTACTGCTCCTGTGATAGTGCCCGCACCATAACCCAAGCCATCAACTAGATGGAGAGCGGATCTTAAAACCATCGAGCTTCCTGTGGTCAGGGCTATTCTCTTTAATTTACCGGAATTTTTCCCGAACCACTTTTGTATACCGCTGTACCATTTCTTTTCTGGCTCTTCGATTGAAATTGTGCCGTTATCCTGGCTTATGCCAGATAGCATTTGGGATCTAAAGTTTGCAAACAGCATGTCAGTTCTTTGGTCAATTTCGCTAAGATTTTGGCCGAAATAAGAATTAAGAAGTACCTCTCTCTCGTCTTCCGAAAGGGTAGTTTCGTATTGCTTTTCGACATAACGAACAATGCGCCGCCTAAGAATTTGTGCTTGCGCAGAGTCTGTTACTTGAGGCTCTTCTTCTAAAGCCTCGTCTTGATCCTGGGCTGGGTCTTGATCGGCGGGAATTGGTTCCGCGCCTGGTTGGCCTAATCGCAAAAAACCCTCCTTGGTTTATAAGTATATTTTACGGGTTTTAAATACTTTTGCAAAGCAAAGAGGCCACCTCTATAGGAGCAGGTGGCCTCGATGTAACGGCTCAAGCGAGAGGGCATTCTCGCGAGCCTAGATGAGTCCGGCGCCACGGAGGGCGGCCTGGACTGCGGCATCTGCCGCAGCCTGGCGTCCAGCTCCGCGGCCGAACCTGGCCCAGTTATTGACGACCGTGTTGGTCGCCAGATCGAGCTGGGCCGGCGTGGGGGCGGGGACTCCTGCGGCCGTCAGGGCCGCGGTGATAACCGTGAGCTGCGCCGGCGACGCTACAGCCGGAGCCGCCGGGTTAGCGCCCGGAGCTGTCGGCATGGTAGCCGAGCCAGCCGGACGGTTGCCCGTCACGTACGTGGTCGCTCCCGAGGGAGCGATCGTGAGGGCACTGGCCGGTCCCTCCATCATGCCCAATTGGGCAATGGAGGTGCCGAAGGCCGGCCCGTCGTTAGGCCGGCGCCAAATGTCAAGATTCGGCGCAATAATAATGAATAAAGAAATCCGAAATCCGAAAAAATTCCTAAATAATCAATTTGATTTTTTGTATTTGTTATTTATTCTTCATTCTGGTTTGATGTTTTGTCTATTATTCTTTATTCTTAATTTATGCAAATAGAATCATTCGATGGACAGAAAAAAGGGGAGAAAATCATCGCTGTTTGGCGGAGTCATATGTGGATTATGAGTCGAGCAGGATTCATCTTTGCTTTGTTTATAGTAATTGGCTCGATTCCGTTAGCTTTCACCTCCGCTTCCTGGGGAGCGGGTTTTTTACTGGTTTGCCTCGCTATCGGAGGAATTTACCTAGTAATGCAGATTTACCTATATGTCAGCAGCATTTATATACTGACCAACGAGCGCGTTCTCTCAATTAACCAATCAAAACTTCTGATGAGGTCGATCAATGACGTTCCGCTTTCGAATATTCAAAATGTTTCCCATACCAGGAAGGGCTTATTTCAAATGCTTATGGATTATGGGGTCGTCGAGGTTCAGACAGCCGGATCGACTACGGCTATGACGCTCAAAAACGTGCCGCATCCTTATCGAGTCCAGCAAAAAATTTTAACGCGAGAAGAGCGATTAAAATCAGAATAAAGAAACCAGAAATCAGAATAAATAATCAATGACAAAGTTTGATCTGGAAGAAAGAACCTCGAAGTTCTCTGAAAACATCATTTTGTTTATAAAAAAGATTCCTCCTGACAGAAAACTTGATCCTATTTTGAACCAACTGCTTGGGTCGGCTACATCGGTTGGAGCGAATTATTGCGAAGCAGATGACGCACATTCAAAAAAAGACTTTTGCCATAAAATCGCAATTTGTAAAAAAGAGTCTCGCGAGACAAAATATTGGCTTAGGTTAGTTGCAAGCGCTTTTCCGGAGTATAAAGAGGAGGCGAAGCTATTTTGGCAAGAAGCCCAGGAGCTAAACCTGATCTTTGCTTCAATTTACAATAAGAAAATTTCTTAGGGATTTATTATTTAGTTATTTATTCGATATTCGAGCTTGTTTTTTCGGATTTTACACCCTTTAGATCAAGCGATACAAACATAATCACCGTCAAAACAGATAGTGCTACAAGTGTGATCAATTTTATTTTTGGCTCTAAATACAAAGCCGAAAGGCCAAAAGCGAGTGAGAATAAAATAACGATAAGCAGCGTTGATTGCTGAGATAGGCCTGCTTTCAAGAATCTATGGTGTAGATGGGTTTGGTCCGAGGTTGTAAAAGGATTTTTTCCTCTAATTAAGCGTTTGGCGATCACGTATAGTGCGTCGATAATTACTAAGGCAAAGACGAGAAAGACAGTTGCTAATTTTCCTCCTGTTATGAAGGTCAAGGTAGCTAAGATTAAACCTAAAAACATACTGCCGGTGTCACCTAAAAATATCTTGGCTGGCGGTAAATTGAAGAACAAAAAGCCAAAAATCGCCCCTGCAAAGACGAGCGCCAGGGTAGCGGTGGCTGTTTGGCCCATTTGAAAACTCATGATCGCTAGAATAACCGCCGCAGTTAGACTCAAGCTTCCTGCTAGACCATCAAGGCCGTCAATGAAGTTCGTCGCGTTTGTCAGTAGTAACACCCAGGCGATAAAGAGCAAGTCTGCCCAAAGGACAAAATGAAAAATATTTGTACCAATTTGAACTGGCCAAGAAATAGTATTTAGATTGATTGTTAAGCCGAAGGGATTGTTGAGGTAAGTGATGCCTACTCCTGTAATTATAAGTATTAGAGCAGCAGCAATTTGGCTAAGGAGCTTGATATAGGCGGGAAGTCCCTTGAGGTCATCTAGAAGCATTACAACAGATATAAATATTGTCGCAATCAGCATGCCAAGCAAGCGCTTATCGATCGAGAGTCCAAGAATCGAATATGGAAAGCCGAAATCGGTCACGTCCTTACGAGCAAAAATGGCGTATTCGATCATAACAAGCAAAAATGATAAGACGATCGCTACTCCACCAAGGCGCGAAATTGGTTTGCTGTGGAGATCGCGTTCTCGAGGGGTTTGCATAGCAAGTTTATATTTACTAGTCAGTCGATAACTAAAGTAGGTCAATATGAGCGACAAGATGGCAGAGATCAAGAAAGCTGCGATCATTTTTTATTTTCTATTTATTATTTTCTATTGATTGGCTTAGTGACCGATTCATCTATTGCAGCGTTATGTAATAGCCATGTCCTTCCCCCTGCGCCCTACTACCTACGCCCTACTTTTTTACTTTTCCCCAGTCCTTGCCGTAGAAAACGTGCTCATCGATCATCTCATAGTCATAAAGTTCTTCAGGAGTAAACCAGATGGCAATCTCGGCTTCAGCTTCTTCAACTGAACCAGACGCGTGTACCAAAGAATGAATCGCGCGACCAAGCTCGTCTGACATTTCGTAGCTTTCGGTAGAATAATCGCCGCGGATTGAACCAATATCGGCAACCAGTGGGTTGGTCGCGCCAGCGGTCTTGCGACCGAGTGCGACGGCGTGAGGCCCTTCCCAGATCATAAATAAGACTGGGCGATTAGCGAGGTGATCAAGAAGCATTTGCCTGGTTCTTTTGCCAAGCTCAACCGGAGTCATGCCAGGATCGATGCCTTTGTCTTTGTAGTTATTGTAGGTCTTTGTTCCTGAAGAAAGGTACCAAGCCTCGTCGTCAGCGTAATGCTTGCCGACTTCTTCTTCTGTTGGTGCGACCATTTTGCAGGCGACCATCTTAAGTCCGCGCTTTTCAAATTTTGAAATAATTTCGCCCATCAATCTTCTCTGAATTGCTTCAGGCTTAATAGCGATCAATGTCTTCTCTGGTTTGTAGTTTTTCTCCATAAAAATCCTTTGGTAATTTCTTACTTATTGGCTAGATCTTACCATACGAAGGGATCTTTTTCAATTTTATAGCACGAGCTTGAGAATTCTCAAATTAAGAAATCCGAATAACGAAAAAATTCCTAAATTATCAATTTGAGTTTTTTGTATTTGTTATTTATTCTTCATTCTTTTTTCTGGCTTGGTTATTATTCATGCCCAGTCTTGACATTTAGTGTCTTTTATGGTATATTACTTCGATCGCTTGGAACTGGATTTTATCCAGCCGGCGACGCAACTACCCTAAAGGGGTGTTTCATTCATGGCTAAGATGATCGGGATTGTTCGGTTGGGTGGGGAGCATCTCGTCGCTGAGGACTCAACGTTCCTCATCGGCGAGCTCAACAATGGTGACGAGGTATTCGTCGCCGGTAAGCCCCGTGGCACTGCCCGGCGCGTCGCTGAGACGCTCGGCAAGGACCAGGTCTTCCTGGTCTGCGAACTGGTCGAAAACGACCGCGGTGGCCAGAAGTATCGGGTCACCGAACCCGTGCAGGTGCTCGGGCTGGCCGAGAGCTTCGGCTCCCGCAACATGCTGCCCGCGGCTCTGCCCGGGCGCTTCGAGGGTTGGCTCGACATGCTCCGCGACGGCAAGTTGCGGAAGGTGCGGGTCCCCGCCGATCTGGCTCTGGAAGGTCCCGCCCTCGCCCCCTCGCCGACCACCCCGCCGACCGCCCTGGGCGCCGCGCTCGGGAAGGCCGGCATGAAGGCCACCGAGGCGCCCGCCACCGAGGCGCCGCAGTCCACGCTGATCGACAGCGCGGGTGCGGCCAAGATCATCGCGGAGGGCATCAAGGCCCTCCGGCCGGTCACGAGCGCTCTCGTCGTTACCGACCAGGAGCGCGACGCGCTCCAGGAGGCGATCGGCGCCCGCTTCCCGCGGGCGGCATTCGACTCCAGCCAGGCTGCGTCGGCCCAGGCCAACATGGAGCGCGTGCTCCAGGACGTACAGCAGCGCCGCCGCGAGGCGGCCGAGCATTTCTTCGCCGAACTCGCGTCGTTCTGCGAGGGCAATATGGCCCTCCAGCTCGGCGTCCTCGGTGGGGATCTGCCGACGCTCAACGAGAAGGGGAACCCCACCTGGGGCTCCACTCTCGACGAGCTCCTCGGTACCATGTCCACCGCCGAGGCTGCTGTTCTCGGCGCGACCGATCTGCCGGGCTACCCCGAGCCGGACTTGGCCCAAGGTCGTGGCGATGACCAGCCCGAACCCCCGCCGGATCCCGAGGGCGACAAGCCCGAAGACGAAGCCGAGGCCGCCACGGCCGAGGAGGGCGTCCACCCCATCGCCGCTGCCCAGGAGGGTGGCGTCAAGGCTGAGAAGGCCGCGCCCGCGACTACCAAGAAGCCGGCGGCGCGCAAGCCTCGCAAGACGGCAGCCGAGAAGGCCGCGACCGGCACCGACGGCTAGATCCTAGCCGGTTTCGTCCAGTAAGGAGGCTGGACACATGAACTCTAGAGGCGCGACGTCATTTGACGGAGCGCCTCTTTTCTTTGCCCTCTATTCGCTATTCTCTATTCTAGAACTTATATTCTTTGGGTCCGACAATTGTTAAAACAGCTTTTTTAGGATCAAAAATTTCTTTAGCAATCTCCTGAACCTCTTCGGCTGTGACAGCGTCGTATTTAGAGAGCAATTCATCCGGATGCAAAATTTCCTTGTGCCAATATAATGATGAGCAAAGATAATCAGCAATTGAAAATGAGCTCTCGAGTGAACGAGTGATTGTCCCTCTTAGATTGCCCTTAGCTCGCTCTAGTTCCTCCTTGGTAATGCCCTTTTCTTTCAATTTTTCGGCCTCAGAGAGGGTGATGCGGTAAACTTCCTCCATCTGATCGGCTTTTACTCCGCCGTAGACATAATAGTTTCCAGTATCAAAATATGAGTTTATTCCTGATCCAACGTCATAAGCAAGCCCTCGCTTCTCTCTGATTTCATTGTAGAGACGACTTGATGGGCTGCCCCCGTAAATTATGTCCATGATGTTTAAGGCGAAGCGTCTTTTGTCTGCTTTCTTGAAAGAGGGGAAGCTGACGACGAAATTGGCTTGGTCGATTGATCTAACTTCTTGTTTTATGGCGCTTGCAAATGATCCTGCTTCAAATGGCGTAAAATCTTTAGGGGGTTTGGGCGGAATTTGCTCAAAATCTTTTTCTACCATTTCGATAATTGATTTGTCCTCAAGGTTGCCGCAAAGTGCGATAATCATCTGATCCGGGGCATAATGTGCTTGCCAATTTTGCATCAAGTCTTCTCTGGTTATCGAAGAAACGGTTTCTTGGGTTCCGCCTAAATCGTTGCCTAGCGGATGGTTGGGGTAAACGAGTTGTTGATTCAAGATACCTACCCAGGCTTGAGGCATATCTTTATACATTTTGATTTCTTCCAAAATAATGCCCTTTTCCTTCTCCAGGAACTCTTCCTTAAAAGTCGGATTCTGGAAACAGTCTCTTAGGACATTGTAGCCGCGTTTGAAATCCATCGAACAGGTCTGTAGATAAAAACGAATTGCTTCGTAGCTGGTTGAAGCGTTGTAGCCAGCCCCGATTGCATCAAATTCTTGAGTAACTTCAGCAAAGGTTTCATATTCTTTGGATCCGTTGAAAAACATATGTTCGAGAAAATGCGAGATACCGCTCTTGTCCATAGGGTCAAATCTAGCGCCGGTGCCGACTAAGATTTGGATGGTTGTCGCTTCGGTCGAGTCCAGTGGCGCCGTAATTAAGCGGATGCCGTTTTTTAGGGTTTTGGTTTGAAAATTTATCATAAAGAAAGAATAAAGAATAAACAAGAAAGAATCAAGGAGAAAAGATGTAGAATTGTCAAATTAACAATTAAAAATGTCCAATCAATTATTAAATTCATAAATTAATAATTTGATTAATTTTCACATTAAGACATTTTTTAAAACATTCAACATTGTTAATTTGGAAATTCGTAAATATCTATTGTTAATTTATTAATTTTTGGCCCATATACTTGACTTTTGGGGCGTTTTGTGGTATATTATCTTGTTCACGATTAGGAGGGGAAAGATCTCTTGGTCGAGAACGTTGACAATTCGAACCCCCTCGCTTGAGCGAGGGAGACATGCCGGACGAGGTCTCATCCTCCTCGTCATTGCAGCAGCGCTGCCGGTAACCATCACCTAGGAGGTGATTCGGATGAGTAAGATCGACCCGCGTTTCGATGGTATGGTTGTGGATTCTGTAGAGCAGGTCGGGACTGTCCCGGCTGAGCTCATCGCTGCGTTCCCGGAGCTCGGCGACGCAATGTATTGCGTCGTTGAAATAGCCCGTGGGCAGCGCCGCAACAAGTATGTTGCGGCTGTCCGGCGCCAGTGCGCAAGCGCCGACTTCCGGGACGGCAGTGGTCCAGGCCACTGCCATTGGTTCTTTGATGCGGACTACAAGTCCGTCAAGGAGCTCGTTCGCGCGACGCGGTGGGCTATGCCCGCCGTGACCGACATGAGCACGCGCCAGCTCGGCGCACTGCTCGTTGCTGCGATCCGTCGTGGCAACTGCGAAATCGTAGTTGGCGATGTTGTTGTCGCTAGCTACGGAGGCTTCCTCGAGGAGGCCCTTCGCGAAATGGTTCGCCGCTCGCAAGCGGCGAACAGCCTCAAGGACGAAGCCAGCCGTTGGCTGGCGCAGCACTTTGAGGACGAGTCCATCGCCGTTGATGGCGGCTGGACTCACCCGGCCATTGACTGGCTGGCGTGGGTATTCGCCAGTCGTCAGCGCGAAAGCGCATTTGGCGATCTCGGTGGGGAGGCGAACCGCTGGGTTCGGGAAACGCCCATCACGGGCGGACCTGAGCAGTGGGGCTGCCTGCGGGGTTTGCCCGCCGTACGCACCGAGGTCCGGGCATACGAAGATCGCGGCGCGGAGCCGCAGATCTACCTCCCCAACGGGGAGAATTTCTCCGTCCGCCGCCTCATCGGCGGTGGGTACTTCCGCCTCGCGGAGGATGGGGTCTACGACCTCTTCCTGCGCCGCGGGGCGGCGGAGATCGGTGACAAGGGCCTGATGTGGGCCCGCGTCACTGAGGACGGAAAGGTTGTCGCGGCGGTCGATCCGCTGCACAACTATGGGGGTTTGGGCGAGTTTGCCTATACCCCCCTGATGGGGCGCCTGCACAAGGCTCTCCAGGCGGCCGTTGCTGCCGAACAGTAGGAAGCACAGGCCGGTACCGAGTTATCCGCAAGGATGACAAGGTGCCGGCCTTCTGCATTTTATAAACAAGAAACCTTTTTCGACCTTTCGAGCTTGACATTTGGCGGTATTTGTGCTATATTACTCTCTTATGCTTCTTCAAGAAGAGTCAATCTTTTCTGAAGGGATATAAGTTCCCGATTCCAGTGGAGGGCCATCAGGAGAATGGCAGGTCGTCGGAAACGATAATCTAGCTGCTCCTCCAGTCTCGCGTTGAGACTGGAGATTAGGCCGACGCGGATGCGCGCCGGCTGTCACAGCCGAGGCTGAAGCAACCCATGAGGATTGACAAGTAATCCGACCCCGGTCGAAAGGCCATCAACAAGGTCGGATCGAGATCATGAACCATGGTTGATCATCAGCCGATTCGGCACAAAGGGAGACGCTTGCTTGACGCTTGCATCTCCCTTTTTCGTTAATCTAAAAAAGCCCTTTCGGGCTTTTCTCACTACTTAGATCCTTCGACTTTCTGAATTGCTAAATTATCAGAAGCGCTCAGGATGACCGTCCCACGGTCACTTAACTCGCTCTACGTATTCACCGGTTTGAGTGTTCACCTTCACTAGATCACCAGCTTTTATAAAAATCGGAGCGTTAATTCTCGCCTTTGTCTCTAATGTAACTAGTTTAGTAACGGCGCCTGCTGAATTGCCCTTGATGGCAGGAGGGGCTTCTGTAACTTCAAGATCAACCTTAAATGGCAGGCTGATATTGATCGGCTTATTATTCCACGAAAGCACATCAACCTCAACGCCTTCTTTGAGGAAATCTGCTTGAGTGCCAAGTTGCTCCTTGGAAAGCTCAAATTGCTCAAATGTAGCAGAGTCCATAAAATTAAATTTATCGCCTTCCCGATAGGTAAAAGAAGCTTTGGAGCGGGACATTTGAGCTTCATCAAACTTGTCGCTTCCCTTAAAAGTTAGGTCAAGAATCGCTCCCGTAAGAAGATTTTTTATCTTAGACCTAAGGATTGCGCCGCCTCGGCCAAGCTTTGAGTGTTCACGAAAAATTAATTGGTGAGGGGCACCATTATAAATCAAGAATGTTCCTACCTGTAAATCACTGATATTGAGCATGTGAGTTAAATTCCTAATAACTAATTACTAATTCCTAACAAAATATTCAATGTCTCAATTTCTAATTTGGTATTGGATTTTGGGATTTTTATTAGATATTAGGAGTTAGGTCTTAGATATTCTGCTGTTATCTGCTGGTATAAGGAATCAGAGCCAAGAATCTTGCGCGCTTTATTGCTCTAGTCAAGTTTCTCTGGTGCTTAGAGCAGAGCCTGGATTCTTTTGAACTTTTGATTTTTCCCCAAGAGGTCATAAACTTGATCAAGTTTTGGTCCTTGTGGTCAAAGTCAATTATCTGATTTTTGCATGCATTGCATTTTCTTCTCATAATTTAACCTTTATTTCGTTTTAGAATGGAATATCATCCAAATTAATATCATTTTCGTCTTTAGGAGCTTCTGATTTGGCTTTTGGCTGGTCCGATTTAGTCTCAACCTCTTCATATGAGCTAGCTCCTTCTCCTCGTCCGGATAGTCCGATAATATTTTCGGCAACTATCTCAGTTTTTTCTCTTTTGGCTCCATCTTGACCCTCCCAGTTTCTTGTCTGGAGTCGGCCTTCGACAAAGACTTTTGATCCTTTTTTGACAATTTGTCCGGCAATTTCTCCGAGTTTGCCCCAGGCTACAATTTCGTGAAATTGAACTTCATCACGTTGTTCGCCGCTAGCATCCTTATATCTTCGATTGGTTGCGACTGCGAATGATGCGACCGATTTGCCATTAGGGGTAGTTTTTAATTCTGCATCCCTGGTGGCGTTGCCAATTACCATGGCGCGGTTTAAATTCAACACTTTTGCTCCTTTCGCTTACTCTTTGACTAACTCTTCTAATTTTTTATCTAATTCTTCAGCGGATACTTTTTCGGCTTTTGCTCGTGGTTTTCGTTTTGGTTTCTCGGCAACTTCTTCGATTTTAACTTCTTCTGGTTTCTCAACTTTTACCTCGGGAGATGACTCTACTACTTCGACTACTTCTTCCTCGTCCAGCGAAGCTTCAGCAGTGTTGGACTTGTCCAGCGAAGCTTCAGCGGAGTTGGATTCTACTTCTGGAGCAGCTGTAATTTCTTCAACTTTATCGGTTTTCTTAATTTCAGGTTCAACTTCTTGGGAGATGACTACTTTCTCCTTTTTGTCGTAGTGCTCTTCCGCTCCTTCTGGCTTGATACGTGGCGGAAGGTCGATTGGTTTTCTTATTTCCTTAACGATAAGATATCTGATCAAATTCTTCTCAGCTTTAAGCTCAGTCTCGATCTCGGACAGTTTTTCTTTAGGAGCGGTAAATTCAATCGCAAAATAATTACCCGAAGTCTTCTTCTTTATCGGGTAGACAAATTGCTTAACACCAAGGTCTTGAGTAGCCTTAAGCTCGGCGCCTTCGGCGCGCAAAATATTCTCGACTTTATCGGTTTTAGAACCTTCGTCAAGAATAAAAGTAATTTCGTACTGCTCGGTCATCGCTATCCTTTCTGGCCCCGTCATCTGCTTTAGCGGACTTCGGGTCTTCGTAAGCTGTGCGTTACGAAGAAAAGTTATTTTGTATGGTTATTTTAGCTTATTATCAGGTTTTTGTAAACCCCGTTAGAATCCTTGCACCCAAAAACACTCAACAATTGTGCTCTTGCTCGCTATTTTGTATCACTCATAAATCTTAAGATTCTTTACGGGGTAAAGCCATCTGGACAATTTTATCGATAAAGTCCTCGTAAGTGAATCCAGCTGCTTTTGTAGCTTTTGGAGAAAGACTTTCTGAGGTTAGCCCTGGGATTGAGTTTGCTTCTAGAACGAAGATATTTTCGTTCTTATCCACCATCATATCAATTCTAGAGAAATGCCTGCACCCGAGTGCTTTATAGGTTTGTACTGCAGCTTCCTGGGCTTTCTTTGTAAGCCCTTCACTTATCTTTGCAGGACAAACTTCGCTTGTCGATCCGTCATATTTAGCTTTTAGATCGAAGAATTTATGACTAGGTGAGACAACGATTTCAATTACTGGCAGGGCAATCGGTTGATTTGGTTTGTCGTCAATAACTAGGACTGTTAGCTCTTTGCCTTCGACAAAAGGTTCCACCATAATTTCACTTGAATACTCAAAAGCTTGAGCCAAGCCAAGTTTGGCATCTGCTTCATTTTGGCAAATAGATACACCGACCGAAGAACCTTGATCATTAGGCTTGATAACAACCGGATAGGCGATGGTAATTTTATCACTTGGGCCAGTGATAATCTGATGATCTAATACCGGAACATTACTAGCCTTAAGGACTAGTTTTGAGTGCTTCTTATCCATAGCTAGCGCGGATGCAAAAGCATTTGAGCCTGTATAGGGGATAGACGAGTAGTCTAGAAGTGACTGAAGACCGCCATCTTCTCCAAATCGTCCATGCATAGCGATAAATACTAGGTCAAAATGCCTTTTTATGTCGATAAGGGGAATGTTTGCAACTGGTGGCAGCTTGCTAGGGTCTTTTTGCACATTGTCGAGCTCGGGGGTTTGCATCAGAGTGCCGGTACCGATATCGATTACTCCGACTGAGTAGCCAAGCTTTTCTAGTGCAGAAGCGACAGATTTGCCGGTTTCGATTGATACGCCTCTCTCGCTTGATTTTCCACCCAGGGCGACAAGCACTCTAGGTTTCTGGGGGTCTAGGTTAATAGTCATAATATATTTAGATTAATATCTCGCTTTTGATCTGGTCCAGATCAGTAAATTTATCTGTTATGTCGATGATTCTTGATGATGCGGTCTTACGAAAAGCCATGACCTCAGTGCGACATCCCAGGCTTTTTGCATGTTCAAGCAGGTCTTTAAAGTCACCGTCACCTGAAACAAGCACCACTACGTCAAGTTTATGCGCCGTTCTCATCACGTCCATAGCGATTCCTACATCCCAGTCGCCTTTCTTCGCTCCACCGAAAAATACCTGTAAATCTTTGGCTTTTACTTCATAGCCTTGCTTCTGAAGTGCTTCGTGAAAATTAGATTCTTGTTCTACGTCAGCTTTGATCACATATGCTATTGCTCGAACAAGCTCGCGACCGCTAGATGCTTTTTTCAAAATTGCGCCGAAATTTACTTTTTTGGTGTAAAGGTTTTTAGCCGAATAATACATATTCTGTACGTCGACAAAAACACCAACTCTTTGAGAAAATTTTACTTCCATAAAGGTTATTCCTTTCTTATGGATTAAGTTTTGCTTTAGCTGTAAATACTTTTTTTCAAAATACAAACCAACTGGCTTTCGACCAGGATTATTTTATCACATCTCTTGCGTTCTTGGAAGGGTTGCATTGGATTTTTTAGTTATGCTAAGATCTGAGTATGGTTACTTCAGAAGCAATGATTGGTCAGTCGGAAGGAATGGATTTTCATTTTCCAGATGAGGATGAAAAGCCCTTGAAAGATAGGCTTGGTTCTTTTCTTGATGAGCGATCTAACGGCTTAGAGATACAATTCGGAAAAGAAAATATCGGTAATATTCTCGAGGGAGCAAAAAAAGTTATTGAGAAAGTCTTGATGCATGCATATTTTGCCCTCGAGAAAAGTAGAGTAATGAGTTTTATAGATAAAAACCCAATTGATGGTGTCGAGGATGTCGCAGCAATTGCAGCCTTAATAGCTTGGCCTTATGTGCAAGAATTAATATCGAAGCAGGCGGCCTAATGGAGAGGATAAGATCGCTTAATAATACTGACGAAGAGAAATTAAGATCTTTGATGCAGGAGAAAGGTCTTTCGGCAGAGGAACAGAGTCAGCAGCTAGATAAGCTTAACAATATCGTACTGCTCTCTTCAGTAAGCCGTTTGGCTCAGAGCAAAGCAATCGATTTATCAAAAGAAGATTTCAGTCTCGAGCAAAATATGATCGATTGGCTGAGTAATAACTTTACCGATGAAGAAATAGCACAGGCACTATTTGAAGAATCGCGCGCCACACTTGAAGAGTATTTAAAAATTTTAAAAAACTAATTACTGACTTGTATTTTGAGGTTAACCGAAGGGTTCTCCTCTATGTGTACTCCGAAATTTCCCGTTTTTGGAAAATCTAGTTCCATCATTTCGTTTTTATAAATGATTTTGTATAGTGCCGGAATTTGATCGTGGGTTGGGTGAGGGTCGGAAAGAATTGTATAAGGGGCGGAATCATTGTTGATAATTCTTATTTTTTGCCCAGGGGGAATGCTAATCTTGTTTGGAACAAAGCTGTTAGATTTAATCGAAACCTCGAGGGTTGTAGTAGGGGAGCTAGTGATGGCTTCATTATCTCTAATTGAGGAGATTTGAGGGCTCGTACAACCCGTCAGTAAAAAGCCTAGGGCGGAGACTATTAATATACGTTTCATTATCTTAGGATAATCTAAATAATTGATTTGGCAAACGTCATTTTTATTTCTGCTGGTTGCCTAATTCAAGGAGAAATGATAAAATTCGTGAAGTATTCTGGAATTAATCCGAGATCGTCTAACGGCAGGACACTAGCCTCTGGAGCTGGTTATCTTGGTTCGAATCCAAGTCTCGGAACCAAAAGTCGGCAAACGCGTAGCGTCTGTCGACTTTTGGTTATCAGCCTGGATCGAACCAATGGTGCGCAAGGCGATGTTCCCTATAAAATCCATTATCGCCGAGGATCCAAGTCTCGGAACCAAAAATTGCCAAATCTGTGTAAGCAGGTGTGGCAATTTTTGTATAGATAAGATCAGGGGAATTGATTGACTAGTTTCCCAGAATTTGGTAAACTTTTCGGATCTTAGGATCGACAAGTTCATTACATCAAGGCCAGAGGCCAGAGGTAGGGATTAGTCATGGATAGGCACGAGAAGTCCAGGGAGTTGTCTCGAGTGCTGTTCGAGTCTGTGCAGGCAGTAGCTGCTACGCATGGTATCACGCTTCCACAGCGGGGAACGTCGGACGATGTTGAGCGCGCTTTCGCGGCGCTCGCAGAAAAGGCTGACTACCGTCGCATCATGGTGACGGCTGGTCCTCAGTCATCTGAACCCCAGATCACGATCTCGAGTGACTGGGGGGGCAAATTCGATCGTATCATGGAAGTCGTCGAGCTGATCAACGAAGACGACACGGCCCTCGTTCTTGCACGTATCGAAGGCCATGGGCTGGTCATCTACTGCATCCCGGGAGGAGAGTGAGATGAGCAGGAGCGTCGCTGATTGGGCGGTAGTGGCAGTTGCTATTCTCGCTGCTGCCCTGAGGATCTTTGAGGACGATGAGGCTCCGAGCAATAGCGTCTGCAAGAGGGCGGAGGAAGTGCTCGGACTCGCTTCAGTTGAGGTCAAGCTTGGCGACCTGGACACTAAGCCTGGACAGCCGCGAGTGAAGATCGTCTCGGTCTCTTTGCCGAATACCGGTCTTGCGGCTGGACGCGTACCAGCGCTCACCTCGGCTATCCAGCAATCATCCGGCTTGGCCTTGGTGAACCAGCACACAAACGGCGGCATGACCACATTAGTGGCACGCCGCGCCTAATCCCGCAAGGGTACGAGGCTTCGAGGCTTCCCGGCTTGCCGGGAAGCCTCTTTCTTTTAATTAATCAGTGACTGATATAGTTCGAGGGTTTTATCAATCATTACTTTAGATGAAAACTTATTTTCGATTCTCTTTTTGCCCTTTAGTCCTAATTCATGTCGCAAGCTTTCGTCGTCGATTAGTTTTAAAATCGCATTTTTTATATCATCTCGGTCTTTTGGATTGACCAATATGCCGGCGTTATCAACTAATTCTTCGAGGGCGGGAATTTTTGAAGCAATTACCGGTAGCCCTACGGCCATGGCTTCCCCGACAGCCAAGCCGAAAGACTCCGAAAGTGAACAGTTAATGAATATTGAAAAATGTTGATATCTTTCCTTGAGGTCGTCAACTCGCCCAGCAAAATCAACCAATCCCTGAATGTTCTTGTGCCTATTGACCATTTCTATGAGATTTTTGCGTAGTGGTCCCTCGCCGATGATTTGTAGGTAAATATTGAGATCGGGCCTTTCAGCTTTAACCAAGTAAAAAGCCTTGATCATCATGCGAAAGTTTTTTTGATTGTTAAGCGACCCAACTGACCCAAGAATAATTGGTGCTGAGGCTGGTTTTTTGATCGGGCTAATTTTGAGATATTCGTCATCAACTCCATTTGGAATAAGGGCAATTTTGTTTTTTTCATATCCATTTGAAACGAGAAAATCCTTTACAGCTTCGGATACAGCAATAATTTTATCGCTATATCGTGATAAAAACTTCATGCCTCGTTTTTGAAATTCTTCGTAGGCGGGGTTTGAAAGATGATAATTTTTAGTCCACAAGTGTTCGGTGTAAATTTTTTTAAATTTCTTCTGGCTTCTGGTGGCAAGTAGTCCTAGCCAACCCGCCCTAGTACCATGAAAATGAGCAATATCGGGTGAAAATTCTTCAAGTAGGTCTCGTATCTTTGCTGAAGAAGATCGATCGAAAGGGCCTTTCATCGCAACTTGTTTGACTTCAATATTTTCTGACTCAAACCTCTTAACAATCGGGCCATGTGGACATATAATCAAAACTTCATATTGGTTTTTGATCGCCTGCGCTATTTGCAAGGAATGCATCGGTGCGCCGGTGATGGTTGCATCGCCAAGGATGAGGGCAATTTTATGCATAATTTCTATTTAAGAATTCCGAGAGCGCGAGCAATTCGCTTTAATGATTCGTCCTTGCCGAGGGCGACTAGAAGCTCGGTCGGGGAGGGAGACTTTTCTTCGCCGGAAAGTGCGACTCTGATCGGCCAAAAAGCGTCGCCATTTGATAAATTATTCTCCAAAACCGCTGAAGAGATTGCGTTTTGAATCTCTTCTTCGCTCCAGTTTTCGATTGATTCAAGATTAGAAAGAGACTTTTCGAGGCCAAGCTTTGAATTTTCAGGTGTTGATTTTTTGAATACGAGTAATTTAGGGTCATAATCAGGCTGCTGGCGGAGCTTAACGATATAGTCAGCCATTTCTTTGGCGTTTGCGTAGCCGCCTCTAGTTAGAAGCTCTGCTTCTGGTTTGGTTAGATCGCTGATTCCGGTTAATTGTTTTAATTTGTCAGCATCAAAGGATTTGAGGTAGTGCTCGTTGAAGTGGTTTAATTTATTAATATCAAAAACAGCCGGAGCCTTATTGACCTGAGTTATATCAAACCTCTCTTCAAGTTCTTTCAGGGTGAAATATTCTTCATCAGTTTTGGGATTCCAGCCTAGAAGCACCATGAAATTAACTAGCGCTTCGGGCAAGTAGCCCAACTTTTCGTACTCTAAGATTCCAACTGCTCCGTCACGCTTCGAGAGTTTTCCTTTGGTGGGAGATAGGATGACTGGCAGATGCGCATATTTGGGTGCGTCGAACCCGAGCATTTTGTTTAGCAATATATGCTTTGGCGTAGAAGGAAGCCACTCTTCGGCGCGGATAACATGTGAAATCTGCATTTCATGATCGTCAACCACGTGCGCCAAGTGATAGGTGGGGAAACTATCCGACTTCAAAATTACCTGATCATCAACGGCGGAAAATGGAAATTCTACTTCGCCTCGAACAATATCGTTGAATTTAAGGCTGCCTTCCTGTGGAATCCTCATCCTGATTACGCATCCATCTTGAAATTCGAGTCCTAGCTCTCGGCAGTGGCCATCGTATTTAGGTGGCAAATTATTCTGCTTTTGCTGCTCTCTAACCTTCTCTAAGCGCTCCTTTGAGCAGTTGCATACATACGCTTTATCTTCTTTTACAAGTTTCAAGGCGGCATCTTTATAAATTGACAATCTGCTTGACTGGATCATCGGCTCATCGATATTCTCAGGTGCGATACCCAGCCATTTTAGGGCATCTTTAATTACTTCGATCGAACCCTCATTGTGGCGCTCTCGATCAGTGTCTTCTATGCGAAGTAGAAACTGGCCGTTATTTTTTTTGGCAAATAAATATGCAAAAAGAGCGGATCTAATATTTCCGATATGCGGGTCTCCGGTGGGTGAGGGGGCAAATCTTGTTCTAATCATCTTCGACTGCATTTATAAAATGTTTAATTTCTGATTTATCTTCTGACAAATCGACCGAAACAATATCAATTCTAATCGTCTTGCCAGGATACTCTTTTTGCAGATTTCTGGCAAGGCTTAAAAGCTTCTTTTTCTTGAAGTAATTTACCATCTCATAACCTTCGCCAAAGTTCTTGGTTGATTTGGTTTTAACTTCAACTATCACTATATCACTTTTTTGTCTTGCCAAAATATCAATTTCGCCAAAGGAGGTTGTGTAATTCTTCGCGATAATTTTAAAGCCGTTTTTCTTTAAGAATTTTAAGGCCAGATCTTCGCCTAGATCACCGGTTGATTTTTTAATTATGCTCATCGTATTGAAATTTACCAATAATTCTGTTAACTTTAAACGCTACAAGAAACTTGACAGGGAGGATGAACATGCACAGCCAAGCGAAAGAACTATTGATATTCGGGCTACAGATAGTTGTAGCTTGCTGCGCTTTGTGGGCATGGTCTATTGCCGGCAGGCTATACTGGCAAAAGGAACACGAGGTACGCAGGTGCGACCTAGTCCTGTCGATACTTAGAGGGCCATTTTGCTATGTTAGCTGGCCAGCAGTTTACAGAGGGCTGGTCCAGGGACTTTGCTTTATTGCCCTTCTCATGTGGGAAGGGCCAAAGTTGTTACGCAAACGATATGTCGTCAAGAGACGTTAACGGAGGCAAGCATGTCAGTGTTGCAATGGTTGTGGCTCGTGCTGTGTCTGTTGTCCTGGTGGCCGATTCATCGGAACCACTGGATGACTCCGCGTGACTTCAAGGACGGGATTGAGTTCTTTCACGCCAAGAGCAAGTTCCGTCGCTGGGCTCTCATCTCCTGGCTTGTGCTCAGTGTTGCTAGCCTCATCGTGATGCCGGACGGCTGGCGGATTCTATCGCTGATCTTCTACAACTTCTCGTGCGGCGTGATAATCGTGGATGCATGGGATCGTTAAGCCTCTATTTTCGGAAAGGAATATAGGAAAAAGCTCAAATGGGCCTGGCGCCATACCAAAGAGGCATTCCCCGGTGGGGAATGCCTCTTCTTTCTTTTGTAATTTGTTTAAGCCTTTTCTTTTTCGGTCTTTTCCGCTTCGGCTATCTCGGTTTCTTCTTTGACTTCTTCTTTTACTTCGGCGACTTCTTCAGCCTTCTCTTCAGTTTTTTCAGATTCTGCTTCAGCAATTTCTTGGTCAATTTTTTCTTCTTCGGGATCTTTTTCAATTTTCTCTTCGACAACATCTTCCCAAACAGCCTTGTCGTCCTTTTCTTTCTTGAGTCTGTTAGCTCTCTTGCCGATCAGGTCTCTGATGTAGAAAATCTTGGCTTGTCTGACCTTGGCTGATCTGACTTTTTCGATTTTGACAATTGTTGGCAGGTGAAGTGGGAAGGTTTTCTCTACTCCGACACCAAGAGTGATTCTTCTGACGGTGAAAGTGCCGTTGATGCCTTTGCCGTTTTGGATTTTCAGAATGATTCCTTCAAAAACCTGTATTCTTTCTTTGCTGCCTTCTTTGATTTTCTGATGTACTCTAACCCGGTCTCCAGCTTGAAGCTCAGGTATGTTTTTCTTGATTTGAAAATGATTTTTAGTAAGTATTGGGTTCATTATGCTTCCTTGCTCTCAGTGACTTCTTCTTTTACTACTTTTTTAGTAGCTTTCTTAGCTTCTTTTTGAGGTGCATCGACTACCAGTACGCTCTGTTTGATCTTGGTGTTCGAGTTAAACTTGGTGTATCTAACTTGTTTGAATTGAACTACTCCGTCTCGAACAGCATATAAAGTATCGTCGCCACCTCTATTGACGCCTGTACCGGCCATGTATTTGGTACCGCGTTGTCTGATGATGATTTGACCACACTTAATAGGTGAGCCACCATAAATCTTAACGCCTAAGCGCTTTGATTCGGAGTCCCTACCTAATTTAGTTGTGCCTTTTGCTTTTGTATGTGCCATGGCAAAAATTTACCTATAAATTTTTGAATTACTAATTTCGAAATCCTAATTTCTAAAAAAATTTCAAAATCATAAAATCAAAACTCAATCAAAATTCAGAATTAATAATTCGAATTTCTATTGGGCTAAGGAGAATATTACCAGAAACGTTTTTTAAGGTCAAGAGAGTTGGGAGGGTAAAGAGGACTTTTGAAAAAATGGGGCAGCAAAACAGGCCGTTTGACAGGTTTGATTTAGTAGTATTCAATACGTTTAGCGGATACTTGTCAAGTACATTTGCATGGAGGAGAGAGATTGAAGAGTGCCATCTATATGCATCACTTCGCGCAGTCTGTTCTGCTGAAGCTTGGCGATCAGATCGCCGAGTTGCTTGATCGAGAGCTTCAAGCGTTGGTCGGATGTGCATCAGATGTTCAGAGCCTGCGTGATCAACTTCAGGGTATGGTCAAGGTTAACCGTCACGAAGTAGAGCTGCCAGTTGTACCCGGGAATGAGAGCGTCTACCGATGTGCGGGTTACAAGCTGGACGTACTTCCGGCACACGTGCAGTCGTGTCTTGACCTGCATGACGAATGCTCTGCCAGAGTAACCGAACGTATCTGTGAGTCGCTCCAGTCAATCCAGATCGGCTGTCCGCTGATCAACTACGCCCATGGCCAGCTGTACTTAGCTTGCGACACCGCCGGCTCCTGCGTGGAGTTGGCAAGGCTTGCTGTCGCACTCGACAGGAACTTCCCAGCGACGCACCAAACCCTGCCACTGCTAGCCGGGGATGAATGGCCTTGGCTGATGTGGGATAATGGCAATCTGCACATGAACCATCCCTTCTCGGCCAGGGGACTATGGAAGCTTCAGGCGCTGGCCAAATCCATCAGGGAAGAGCTAAGGCCTGGGATGTATGGATACGCCAGAGCCGGCGGCACACGCTGATGAAGGCAGGTAGACTATCTGCTTACTCAAGGGGACATCCTCCAGACGGAGCTTGTCCCCACCTTTTTTATATTTATTTCGGCCCAATACACTTGAATTTTTATATACAAATTGCTATTATTTCTTCTTCTGTAATAGGTGGTCATTGACATTTGTATGGAGAAGAAACACCCGCATCGACTTTGGTCGACGGGTTCAAGAAACGGGAGGTATACGATGGTGGATCTTGCGGTTGTGAGTCTTGACCTGCGTAAGCAGGCCATGCTGAAGCTTCAAGATCTAGGTGAAAGCGAGATTCACTTAGGTCTTGTCAGAAGCTTTGTCGAAAGGCTTCATCATTCTGTCCCAATGACCTTGCTCGAGCGCGATCGGCTTGTTGACGCGCTTGGGGGGTTGCATGCAAGCCGTATAGACTTTCGCTCCTATGTGTCGCCGCGTCGGCTGGTCGCATTTCTTGATGTCAGTTTGCAGAATCTATCCCAGGATGATCTGCCGGATTCGGTCAATGTGCATGGGATCGACTGGCTATGTGAGCAGGCAGAAAGCTGCGACCAGGCAGAATCAGAAGTGGACGTTCTCGATGCTGAGGCTTTTGCGATCGACCAGCCGAAGGTCGGTTCGGCAAGCGCCATGACTCACGCTGAAGCGCGGGTCAAAGTAGCTGAGTACCGAGAGGCTGCTGAGGCGCTTGAGCGGCAGATTCCGCTCGATCTTCAGGTGGGTCACATCGAGGACGGAGACGAAGACAAGTAGGTCGAGGTTGCGGCGGATCTATAGGGGCTGGAATGCGCTTTGCGCTTCCAGTCCCTTTTTCTTTTTTTAAAATCCTGTAAATTGAAGATAAATATGAATAAGCCATTTGTTCACCTGCATGTTCACTCTCATTATTCACTCCTTGATGGTCTGGGTACTCCTGCCCAGATCATTGAGCGTGCCAAAGAGCTCGGTATGAACTCGGTCGCTTTGACCGATCACGGATCTATGTACGGCGTGATTGAATTTTATAAAGCAGCCAAAGCAGCTGAAATAAAGCCGATTATCGGTATGGAGGCTTATGTCGCTCCAAGATTACTTAGCGAGAAAGTTTCAAAATTAGATTCAAATCCATATCACTTGATTTTGCTGGCCAAAAATTTGGATGGGTATTTAAACTTGCTTCGACTTTCTTCGATTGGTCACTTGGAAGGATTCTATTATAAGCCCCGAGTCGATAAGGTTACGCTAAAAAAATATTCAAAGGGATTGATCGCGACCTCTGCTTGTTTGGCCGGTGAACTTTCTCGAATGCTTTTATCAAATGATGAAGAATCAGCAAGGCGCGCTCTTGGCGAATACAAAGAAATATTTGGTGATGACTTCTATATCGAACTTCAGGATCATCCCGACATCAGGGATCAGGGGCTAGCTAACGAGAAATTGATCGCCTTGGCCAAAGAAACTAATACTCCGATGACGGTGGCTTGCGACTCGCACTATATTCGCAAGGAAGACCGGGCGGCTCACGATGTGCTGGTTTGCGTTCAGATCGGCAAGACGGTCGATGACCCAACGCGCATGACATATGACGGCGACTTCTCACTGCGCGATCCTAAGGAGCTTTACGAGGCCTTTAAAGACGTGCCGGAGGCGCTAGAGAACACGCAGAAGATTGCTGATATGTGCGCCTTAGAAATTCCGTTTGAAGAAAATCTCCTGCCAATTTTCAAAATTGACTCAAAGCAGACACCCGATGAATTTTTACGCGAGCAGTGTCTAAAGGGCTTGCCGGAGCGTTATCCAGACCTTGATGAGACTAAGAAAAAAGAATTGATGGAGAGGCTCGACTATGAACTCGGCGTGATCGCCAAGATGGGTTTTTCAAGTTACTTCTTGATCGTTGCTGACTATGTGAAATGGGCTAAATCGAGCGGAATAATGGTCGGCCCGGGTAGAGGTTCGGCAGCAGGGGCGCTTGTGACGTATCTGACATATATCACTGATGTTGATCCGATCAGATATGGACTACTTTTTGAGAGATTTTTGAATCCTGATCGATTGGAAATGCCGGACATCGATCTTGACTTTGCTGACCATAGGCGTGGTGAGGTACTAAACTATGTCGTTAATAAATATGGCGAGGACAGGGTTGCTGGAGTTATTACATTTGGAACGATGGCGGCGCGAGCTGCGGTGCGAGATGTCGGTCGCGCATTAGGGATGCCTTATGCGGAGGTCGATGCAATCTCCAAAGTCATTCCTCCTCCTGTTCAAGGCCGCCATATTCCTCTTGAAAAATCGATCAAAAATGCTCCGGAGCTCAGAGAATTTTATACAAAAGACCCACGTGCCAAACGACTACTCGACATGGCAATTAAGCTGGAGGGGACGGTCAGGCATGCTGGACAGCACGCATCGGCCTTCGTAATCACCCAAGATGAGCTAGTCTGTTACGTACCACTTCAGCAAGCTCAAAAAGAAGGGGTTAAGCAAGTTACTCAATATTCAATGTATCCAGTCGCTGAACTTGGACTTTTGAAAATGGACTTCTTGGGCCTATCAAACTTAACAATTATTGAGCGTGCCCTCGGAATTATTGAAGCGGTTGATGGCGAGAAAATTGATATTTTCAATCTTCCGCTAGATGATTTAAAAACTTTTCATCTGCTCGGACGAGCTGAAACAACCGGAGTATTTCAACTCGAGTCCTCGGGAATGAAGCGATATATTAAGGACTTACAGCCCACCTCAATCGACGATGTTGCTGTGATGGTTGCCCTATATCGCCCAGGTCCGATGCAATTTATTGACTCATTTATTAAACGAAAGAACGGCCGCGAGAAAATCGAATATCCTCATGAAGCAACTAAGTCCGCCTTAGAAGTAACCTATGGAATTCCTGTTTATCAGGAGCAGGTCATGCAGATTTCCAAGGACATGGCCGGGTTTACCGGTGGTGAGGCTGATAAGCTTCGAAAAGCGATGGGTAAGAAGATCGCTAAATTGATGGCTGAGATGAAGGAGAAATTCATCAAAGGCTCGGTAAAAAATGGCGTTTCACAAAAAGACGCAGAGAAAGTTTTCTCAATGCTTGAGGATTTTGCTGCTTATGGATTTAACAAATCTCATGCTGTTTGTTACGCCATGATTGCTTACCAAACGGCGTATCTTAAGGCAAACTATCCTCAGTCGTTTATGGCCGCACTTCTAACGAGCGATCTTGACGATACTGATCGCATCGGAATTGAGATCGAAGAATGCAACAAAATGGGAATCCAGGTCTTGCCGCCTGACGTTAATGAATCTTTCGTCGATTTTGGTGTAGTTAAAGATACGGGAAATATTCGTTTTGGCTTAGCGGCGATCAAGGGGATCGGGGAGTCGCCAGCGCGAATTATTACCAGAGAGCGAAAGAAAAACGGGCCATTTAAGTCACTTGAAGATTTTATTGATCGCATGATCAAAACCGATGTTGAAGGGGTGACTGACCGATCGGTCTTGAACAAGAAGATTCTCGAGAGCTTAGCTCGCTCAGGAGCGCTTGATAACTTGGCAGAGAGAAATCAGATTTTGGAGGGCATGGAAATCATTACCAAACGCATTCAAGAATCGTCTAAGCAGAAGAAGACCGCGCAGATAGGCTTGTTTGGCGAAGTGTTGTCGGCTGACATTGAACTTGGCAAGCTGGAATTACCGGAGGTAGAACCAGCGACTCAGGCCGATCGGCTTGCTTGGGAAAAAGCTCATCTTGGGATTTATTTATCAGAGCATCCACTCAAGGAAGTTGGGGGATTACTTCGGGCAGCAGTACCCAATCAAATTGCCAAACTTGATCTTACGATGGAGGGAAAACGTGCTAAGATCGCCGGAATTCTTTCGGAGGTCAAGAAGATCAATACTAGAAGCGGTCAGCAAATGGCTTTTGCTAAAATAGAAGACCTTTCTGGAAAAACCGAAATATTAGTCTTCCCGAAGCTTCTTGCTGACACTAATGAGCTATGGCAGAGCGACAATATTCTGATAGTTTCCGGAAAAATTTCGACCAAAGATAATGAGGTTAAGCTTTTAGCGGATGCAGCTGAGAAATTTGATCCGTCCAAAGTCGATGCAAGCAAAGTTATAACCGTGTCCGATGATGATGAAATTGTCGAGATCGACTTGGGAGAGGAGCCGGAGCTAGATAGTTTAGAATCTTCTTTAACTAAAGCATTTAAGGATGGGAAGGTATTGTTTGAAAAAGACCTTGAGCTATATGTAATTCTGACAGGCAAAGTTGATAAGGATAAATTGGTCAGTTTAAAGGAAATTTTTGAAAAAAATCCAGGGGATAAAAAGGTTGTTCTAGCTTATAAGAAAAATGGTCATTTTGAATTCAAGAAAACCAAAGTACTCGTGGGGAAGTTAAAAGAAGAAGAGATAAAGAAGGTTTTGGGGTGATTTTTTTGAGAGCCTTCAGCTCGCATGTAATGTTAACAACCCAGGGGACACTTTCGGTGCGTCCCCTAGGTTTTTAACGATTTCCTCACCCTCCTAACGCCCTTTGTGTAGCTCTTTTTGTTGAACCTTCTGGAATTCATCCTCGAACAAGTTTGTCGAGGTAATCAGTTCCAGCTTTCAACATCAAAGAGCATCTACTTTTAAAGTCTCGAAGCCCGCTTCTTCGACTTTTTATTAATTTTTTTGCTTCCAAGGGTTGATTTTTTTTAAAAATATGATAAAGTTTTTTTACATTATTGTTTCCGGTCCCTAGGGACCAACGAGCGTTCCCTCACCGAGGGAGCACCACAACCAGGCCTGAGGGGCGGCGGAATCCAGAGCCGTCGCCTCTCAGGGAAAAACTAGGCTTCGCGTCAACGCCCTCCTCCAGAGAATAGGCGCGAAGATGCACCACCGCGGGCTGCGTGCGCGATATGGCGCAGCCGGGCCAAGGCGGGCGACTGGCCTCCTTTGAAGGGGTCGATGGCTGGTCGCCCGTCTCCCAAACACACAAGGGCTGACTTTCTTGCGATCGTCAGCCCTATTTGATTCTCGTCCCGTTAGAGATAAGTAATATTTTATCAACCGAATTATGCTTCAAAATTTTAAACTAATACAAGAACCATTTTTATAAAAAATTTCTAACGGGGTAAACAGGTGTTGACTTCTGTAAATTTTCATATTAATATTTATGTTACGAGTGTAGGATGATCGCTAAGATCGTTCTACGCAGAACGTGGAAAGGGGTTTTGCTTATGATTCTCTGTGGTTCCATCGCCATCGTCTGACAACCGGCGCCTCTAACGATCTCACGATCGTAAGAGAAAGGGGATCTAGTGATCAGAGCGAGTCCGTAACCACGCCTTTCACATCGCCGGCTGAAATGCCGGCCCTGACCAAACCCAAGCTGTACCAATTAGTCGCAAAGTTGCTGATCGACGGACTTCTCTTGCGGCGAAAGCCGCCCCGACCGGCCAATGGGCCAGAAGACAAGAGGCTGAAGAAACATGCGTGCACGTTGTCGCGGCCACACCGTCGTATCCACCTTCTCCTTCGAGATCGCGCTGGTTCTCTAGGGAAACTCGCAAACCCGGGGATGCAGATCTCTGAAAGTCTCTGCACCAGCCATCTTGCTAGAACCCGCAAGGGCCGACTTCAAACGCTCCACCCTAACAAGGGACGGGAAAGCTGGCCAATCCGCGGCGGGGGACGCCGGCGCGCACTAGGCCGTAAGAGCTAGGGATGCGCGGCGGCTAAACGCCCGCCAAGCCCGAGTCGAAGGACCCGGAATGGAGCAAGTAGCCAAAGCAGTGACGGAGCGGACATAGTTCGCGCTCCCTATATCTGCTTGCGCTGGCATTGCCAAGGCACGCCGAGCCTGCGTGGCTCACAGAGTGCTTCATGGCGAGAAATGCATGCCCATTCCGGCTCTGCAATCCTACACATTAGGACGATGGGGTTGCGCCTGGAAAAGCATCAGGGTGTGATGCGAGCGAGGCTGATCGCTGGAATGGCCCTGGATAGAGGGTTTTGGCGAGGATGTCTTGCGGTGAGGCTGGTCCCTTCGGGGACTCCCCAGCCGGTGGCTGGGGAGCTAGTCTACTCATTTCGCCTTGGTGCGTTTGCCCAGGCGGGATTTTCCATAGGGCTCGAGTGTTTCACTCGGGCCCAAGTTGTTTTATAAAAGCAAAAAAGTGCCTCACGGGCACTCTTTTTTAATTAATAAAATTATTATTACTGATTGGTTGGTACTGGTGGAACTGGTGGCAGGGGAACAGATGAACTTTGAGCTGAGGCAGTAGAACTGGCCGCAGCGGTTGAGCTAGCAACCGGTGTTCCTGGGATTGGCGGCGTACCAATATCACCCGTGCCGGAATTTGATGAGCCTAGGTAAGGACATTCGGTTTCGCCTTTTTGTTCTACGCATCTCCAATATTTGATCGTTTGGTTAAGATCAAGCGAACTGACAAGTCCAGCGCTTTCACTTTGAGCATCAACTAGATTATATTCAGGTTCGATTTTTAGCCAGTGTACAACGATAGAGTTGATGTCTAGCGCGCTTACCACTCCATCATCCAAAATATCGCCGCTTATCCTGGGTGGATTAGGAACAAATGGTTTTTCTGAGGGAATTCCTGATGGATCTGGAGGAGTAGGTGGGTTAGAGTCAGCTGAAGGCTGGCTAGACCATACCACGTAGCTCAAAACACCTGCCAAAACAACAACGCTGATGGCAGAAATAAATGTTAATAGTATCGCTTTTTTAGTCATCTGTAATTTATTTTATCAAAAAAAATTGTAAATCAATACCCCTTTATTTTTCTATCAGCCAATACTTATCCTTATACTCGATCCGCCCTCGACTGGGAAACTATGCACATCAAGTGATATTCTTTCGTTTCTAACTTTATTAAGGACAAGGATCATGCGTCTTTCTTGTGGAATATGAAATTCTTTAATATCGATATAATCCAAAAACCCACCAATGATCTCTCGGGTTAAGTGTGAGAGTTGTCGGCGTGGTCGGCCAGCATAAATGTTTACCACCTTATCTGATGAGTATGTGAAATTAACAGATGAATAACCAGCTTTTTTTATTTGGTTAAGGAGATTGCCGACAATCAGTGCTTCGCGGGCAATTTCTCCAGGAGTTTTATCTTCTTTTTTATTCAATCTAGCGCTAGCAAGCCAACGCTCTAAGATTTTCTTTTTCATCGTTTCTTTTTCAACTCGAGGATGGAAGCTGGCGGGCTTAAATTCAATAGTAGGCTTTGGTGTAACCTTAGCTTCGGGTTTTACTTCAGCTTTAACTGGTGCAATTTTAATTTCATTTTCCTGCGGTTTGCTTTGGGTGGACTCGAGTTTAAGACCTTTTGGTTTTCGTACTCGCTCGTAGATTGCATCTTTAAAAGTCGGTGATGGTCTGAATTTAACGCTTTTCTGCTCCAGGATGATTCTAGGAGTTTTGGTGCGAATCTGTTTGATCACATGAGACTTGATTGTGGTGACATAAAAAGTACCAAAGCCATGGATTCTAACCTGCTCGCGTTCATTGAGCATTCGGCAAAGCACCCTTTCGGTTTCTTCCATGATATCTTCGGTTTGCTTATAGGTTAGATTAAGATCTTTGGCGAATCTTTTAGCAATATCTGGTCGATTGAGGGATTTGATCATAGATAGATTTTACCAAAGCTGGGAAGATTTTACATTTATAAGATTAAAACAACGCATATGTTGCGAGTCGGCCGTTAATGTTTATAATGAAGGTCTGATGGCGACGATTTATAGAAAATACAGACCACAGGTTTTTGGTGAGGTGTTTGGTCAAGAACATATCATCGAAACTTTGAAGAAAGCGCTCGAACAGGATAGGGTAGCGCATGCTTATTTGTTTACTGGAGCTCGTGGTGTCGGGAAAACGACTGTTGCGAGGTTGCTGGCTAAGGCAGTCAATTGTTTGGATGAGAAAAATCGTCCTTGCGGAAAGTGCGCCAACTGCAAAGCAATTGCTCAAAATCAGTTTATCGACCTAATTGAAATAGACGCAGCGAGCAATAGGGGAATTGATGAGATTAGACAGCTTCGAGATAAAATCCAGTTTGCTCCCTCAATTGGAAAAAAACGAGTTTATATAATCGATGAAGTGCACATGCTTACGCGTGAGGCCTTCAATGCGCTCTTAAAAACCCTGGAGGAACCGCCTGAGCATACTATTTTTATCTTCGCGACTACTGAAGCGCATAAGGTTCCGGTGACGGTCATGTCCAGGTGCCAGCGGTTTGATTTTAGGTTAGCTGATGAGAAATTGGTGTCTAAAAGTCTCAAGAAAATTGCTAGCAGTGAGGGCTTAAAGTTAGACGATCAGGTAATCGATCTGATCTCGAGGACAAGCGGAGGATCATTTCGAGATTCGCAGTCTCTTCTCGATCAGCTTTCTTCTCATGCCGTTGAAAAAGAAGTTGACTTAGCTCAGTCACTTCAGATTTTGAATCTTACGAGTTTGCAAGAAACCCAAGATTTCGTGGACCTTCTGAATAAGAAAGAAGCAATTAATGCGATCGAATATTTAGATAAGCTTAAGCAAAAGGGCGTTAGCTTTCCCGATTTTCTTAGTATGGTAATTATTGAAATTAGAAGAAAATTAATTGAAAAGATAAAACATGGCGAAACTTCTGGCTGGGAAAATAATGCCCTTAAAAAACTTCTCCAGGCTCAATATAATATGAAGATATCACCCGTAGAGTCGCTACCGATTGAGCTTGCGGTCTATGAAATCTGTTTGGCCGAAACACAACAAGCTCAGGTAAAAAACGAAAATTCAGAGTCAAAAGTTGAAAATAGCTCTGCCAAAGAAGGCAAGTCGAAAGCTGAGCAAAAAATCGAAAAACCTAGCGCTAAACCTAAAGCCCCTCTTATGACTAAAGACCTTAAAACAGCGATCGTGAGCGAGGTTTCGGCGCGTAAAAAGACTTTAGGGTCATTGCTTTGTGATTGTACGATCGAGCAAAGCCCAGAAGGAATTATGATTGTGTCCCAATATCCATTTCATAAAGAAACGATCGTCAAGGAAAACAACCTCTTGCTGATTGAGGAAGTGGTTGGTACTATCTTAGGCCAGAAGGTGCGAGTAAGTTGCATCGTCAAAAAAGAAGAGGATATTGAGGAAGAAATCGACTCAGTTTTTGGCGGTTTTTGAGTGGAGCAAAAACCTAAATTATAAATTATTATGAACAAAGGTCACTTACAAGACACCACCAAGCTTCCCCCGCAGAATATTGATGCTGAGCAATCGGTGCTTGGTGCAATTTTGCTAGATAAGAACTCGATGTTTAAAATCGCGGAGGTTTTGACAAGTGATGACTTTTATCGCAACGATCATCAGCTTATTTACTCAGCGATGCTTGCTCTTTTTGAAAAGCGCCAACCGATCGATCTAATCACTGTTACAGATGAGCTTAAGGGCCAGCACACTCTGGAAAATGCAGGAGGAGCGACCTATATCACTCATTTAGCCAACAGCGTTTTGAGTTCGGCAAATATAGTAAATCATGCTCAAATTGTAGCTGAGAAGGCGATTTTGCGCCGATTGATTAGGGCGGCGACTCAGATGATCGAGGACAGCTATCAGGAGAAAGATGAGATTCCGGCAATTCTCGATAAGTCAGAACAGGTTCTCTTCGCGGTATCGCAGAAATTTGCCCAAGATAAATTTGTCGCGGTCAAAGATGTACTTAGTGAAACCTTTGAAAGAATTAATGAAATTCATGAAAACAGAGGCCAGCTTAGAGGGGTGCCAACGGGATTCAAAGATCTCGATAATTTGCTGGCAGGTTTTCAGAAATCAGACTTAGTGATTTTAGCAGCTAGGCCTTCGATGGGTAAGACGGCCTTGGCGCTTAATATTGCCTGCCATGTAGCGGCGCGCGAGAAGGTGCCAGTTGGGGTCTTTTCGCTTGAAATGAGCCGTGATCAATTGGTTGATCGACTTCTAAGCATGGAAACAGGTATTGATTCTTGGAGGCTTAGAACCGGCAATCTGCGCGAAGATGATTTTTCAAAATTAAACTATGCGATGGGAACATTATCAGAAGCCCCTTTGTATATTGACGACTCGGCAATGCTTTCGGTAATGGACGTGAGGGCTAAGGCCAGGAGATTGCAAAGCGAAAAAGGCTTGGGACTTTTGATAATTGACTACTTACAGCTTATGGAAGCAAACCATCGATCTGGCGGTGATCAAAATAGAGTCCAAGAAGTTTCGGATATTTCGAGAGGACTAAAAGCCTTAGCAAGAGAGTTAAATATACCCGTAATTGCTCTTTCTCAGCTTTCAAGAGCTGTTGAGCTTAGAACTCCCAAGATTCCGCAATTGTCCGATCTTAGAGAGTCAGGTTCAATCGAGCAAGATGCGGATGTGGTGGCGTTTATATATAGAGAAGACTATTACGATCCGGAAACGGAAAAGCAAAATATCACACAAGTTTTAATTAAAAAACATCGAAATGGACCAGTGGGGGATGTTGATCTATTTTTCCATAAAGAATTCGGAAGATTTTCATCGGTTGAGCGCCAGATGTCTACGCCGAGCGAATAAAATTGTAAATATTTTTAAAACTAAAAAGAGCATATGTACAAGGGAGTAATCGGCGATAATATTTTTTTAAATTATGTACCGCTCCTTCATATGCTCTTTTTTAGTTACTCTCATCAGAGTTAATCGGTGAGAGAGTAATGAGATAGTGCCAAAGTACTCACGAGTGTTCCTAAGCGAGGGATGATCCCGAGCCTAAGATGTTTTATAAGTTCTCTGGCGAGTCGATGTGCTTCGTAAAGGTTTCCTTAGTACTTTACCCCTCCTTTACGACAATATAATCATAACACATGTTATATAGCTTTGTCAAGAGGGAGGAGTAAAATATACATTGCTGGTCGATGCATTATAAGGTTTAAATATTTGATTTATTGTTCGTCGCAGATACTTCTCAGACACACCAACTCCGTTCGGCAATGGTCTTCGAAGTATCAGCGACTCACGAATAAAATTATGTGCTTAGACACAGCCTTGTATATTTGTTAAGATAAGAACATGCTATCGAGCTTTAGAAATCTTTTTGTAAAAGAAAATTCAGTAAGGGGAGCGAGTGCTATTCTGGTTATTACGCTAGCCTTATCCAATATACTTGGTGTTCTTAGAGATCACTTTTTAGCTCAAAAAATTCCAACTAGTCGCTTGGACATGTATTTCGCTGCTTTTAGATTGCCTGATTTAATTTTTAACATTCTAATTCTCGGTTCTATTGCTGCTGCCTTTGTACCTGTCTATTCGACATATATGCGCGAAAAAGGCCAGAAGGAAGCGACTAAATTAGCTCAGACGACCCTGACGATTGGGGTTTTAGCTGTGATTGTATGTCTTATCGCTCTTTACTTCTTAATGCCATTTTTTATGAACTACCTTGTTCCTAATTTCGACTTGGCAAAGAAGGCGGAAACGGTCAGGCTGGCACGGTGGCTATTGTTTTCACCTTTCTTCTTTACAATTTCCTATTTTCTAGGTGGTGTGTTAAACGCTCACAAGCGTTTTCTGGCTTATTCAATTGCTCCGCTAGTCTACAATCTTTCGATAATTGTCTCGGTTTTAATTTTTTCTGACAAATACGGCGTAAGCGGAGCAGTTATAGGGGTCATTATTGGTTCATTTTTACACCTCTTGATCCAGCTACCGGCGGCATACAGGGTCGGGTTTAATTTTAAATTTATCGTTGATCTTAAGGAGCATGGTGTCAGAAGAATTTTGAAACTGATGGTCCCTCGGGCTATTGGTCTTGGAACTAATCAAATCCTTCTGGTTGCATTCACAAGTTTTGCTTCAGCTTTTCCTGGAGGAATTGCAGTTTATAACTTTGCGGATAACATGCAAACCGTTCCATCAGTGATCTTTGGTAATTCTTTTGCCTTAGCAGTATTTCCTACATTAGCTGGTCTGAGCCTGAAAGTACCCGAGGACAGAGAGCGATTTTTGCAGCTATTCTATAAATCAGTCAGAGCAATAATATTTTTCATAGTACCGTCAACCGCGCTTATATTTCTCCTCAGGGCGCAAATAATTAGAATTATCTTAGGCTATGGTTTCTTCGGCTGGAACGACACACGGGCAGCTGCGGCAACACTGGGATTTTTCGCTATTTCGATAATAGCTCAAGGTTTAATCCCGCTTTTTGCCAGAAGTTTTTATGCGATTCACGACACAAAAACACCAATGTACGCTAGCGTTGTCTCGATAGTGATCAGTATTGTAATGGGCTTTATTCTATCAAAGAATGCAATCGCATCGTCTGAGGGGGTTAGTCTTCTTGCTTTAGCTTTTTCGATCGGTTCATGGGTTAATTTATTAATCCTAGCCGTACTTATGGTCAAGAAGATTAAGATTAATTATCAGTATATTATTTCATTTGCGATAAGTGTAATTGGTTTAACCGTGCTGATGGTAATTGTCTCTCAGGCGGTCAAAGTGGTGGTAGCTGATATCTTTGATATTGATAGGGTTAAGTACTTATTACTTCAAACTCTGCTTGCTGCCGGAATCGGAGCAGGATTCTATGTAGCTGTAGCCTATCTATTTAATTTCGACGAAGTAAAGAGATAACTCATGAGCCAGGAGACGGATTTCTATAAAGAGCTTGATCGATCACACAGAAAAGAAAAAGACAAAACTCTATCTGCTTGGTCATTAACTCTTTTTTTCGTAGTTTTTATTGCTCTTGCCGAGGGATTAATTTTCTATATGGGTAGTAGCCTGAGGGTAAAAGTCGACAGTGACTTAACTGCTGGCAAGAATATTGAGGGGATGAATCTGGTTGTTCCGCCTAAATCGACTACTGCTCCAATCTATATTCCCGAAGGAGTACTTTGTTCTCAAGTCGCAAAAATAGTTAAAAACGAAGTAAAATGTTCGATAAGTCCTGAGAATTTTCAGCTAAGTGGCAAAATTTCAGGATTATTACCAGCTAATGCAAGTGCTTTCTTTGTCTCTTCTAACCTTGAAAATGAGGGTAAGCTTGTCCTTGATGAGGTCAAAATAGGCAAAATTTCAACATTTAAATTTTTAGGGGCACCACTTAATCTGGTCATTGATAAGGCTATTAAAGCAAGTGTTGGATCAAACATTAGAATCAAAAGAATTGACCTAGAGAGTGGTATTATGGTAATCTTGGCGGAGCCAAAATAGTATATTAACCTGGAAAATTTCGTGAATATTAGAAACTTTTGTATCATCTCTCATATTGACCCCAGCATAGAAGCTTCCTGTAAAAGGAACTGCGTTCTCTACTTACAGGAGCGCTTTATGCGGGGCAGGCCATGGAGGACTCTGTGAATATTCGTAATTTTTGCATTATTTCTCATATCGACCATGGAAAAAGTACGCTTGCGGACCGTCTTTTAGAATTAACTGGCACGGTCGATAAGCGCAATATGCAGGACCAAATTTTAGATAATATGGAATTGGAGCGAGAAAGAGGCATAACGATTAAGCTCCAGCCGGCGAGAATGTATTATTCTCTAGGAGGTCAAGAGTATGAACTTAACCTTATCGACACTCCAGGACATGTAGATTTTTCATACGAAGTTTCGAGATCCCTGGCTGCCGTCGAAGGAGCGGTTTTGCTGGTTGATGCAACCCAAGGAGTTCAGGCTCAGACGCTGGCCAATCTGGAATTAGCAAAGAAGTCAGGGCTAAAGATAATCCCAGTTATTAATAAAATTGATCTTCCCGAAGCTCGAAGTGAAGAAGTGGCTTTTGAGATTGCCGAAATTCTCGGCTGCGAACTGGATGAGATTATTTTTCTTTCAGCCAAAACGGGGGAGGGAGTGCTTAATTTAGTGGAAGAGATTATTACGAGAGTACCCGCCCCAAAGATAACCGAAGACCAGCATTTTAAGGCGCTCGTATTTGATTCGTTTTATGATGATTTTAGAGGAGTGGTGGTTTACGTCAGAGTTTTTTCCGGGTCGCTAAAAAAAGAAGAAAAGGTGTTGTTTGGCCAGCAGAAGACCCACACCTATGCTAGTGATTTGGGCATGATTCAGCTCGGGCTGAAAAGCTCTGGCGAGCTGAAGTCGGGAGAAATTGGGTTTATTGTCACAAGCTTCAAGGAAGTTTCTCAGGCAAGAGTAGGAGATACGATTATTAAACTTGCTGATGAAAAAGAAAACCTGCAGCTACTTGAAGGATATAAAGAGCCTAAGCCAATGGTTTATGCCGAATTCTTTACTTCTTCGGGCGAAGATTATAATAAACTTCGAGATGCTCTTGGCAAATTATCTTTATCCGACGCTTCAATTTCTTATTCACCTGTTTCTTCTCAGGCTTTCGGCTTTGGTTTTAGAATGGGATTTTTAGGCCTTCTTCATCTTGAGATAATCAAAGAGCGCTTAGAGAGGGAGTATGATCTTGAACTGATCGTCACAACGCCAGCAGTTGACGTCAAAGAGACATCTTCGAGCTACGAAGAACCTTTTGTAAAATGTGAAGTAATTGCCCCCAAGCAATATCTCGGGCCACTTATGGAGCTTTTTCAGTCTCATAGGGGAGAACAGAAGGGAATTAAGCACATCGAAGAGAAAGTGGTCTTGGAATATGAGATGCCTCTGTCTGAAATAATTATCAATTTTTATGATCTAGTTAAATCTGCAACTTCTGGCTACGGGTCTGTAAACTATGAAGTTACAGGTTATCGTGAGTCTGATCTAGTCAAATTAGACTACATTATTGCTGGAGAAAAGTTTGATGCATTCTCTAGAATGGTTTATCGCGGATTTGTCGACAAGATTGCCAAAAATTCAGTTGTTAGGCTTAAGGAAATCATTCCAAGACAAAATTTTGAAGTCAAAATTCAGGCCGCAGTAGGAGCAAAGATCATTGCTTCAGAAAGAATCACACCCTTTAGAAAAGATGTTACTGAAAAATTATATGGCGGAGACGTTACTCGAAAGCGAAAACTTCTCGAGAAACAAAAAAAGGGCAAGAAAAAGATGGCAAGGATTGGAAAAATAGATATTCCAACCGATGTTTTTGTGAAACTTCTTAAATCTTAATAGTTTAATTACTCGAACTCTTCGCGTTTTTCGCGTGAAAATGAAAGCCAGGCCTCAAACAATCCAATGATTGCTTTAAATGGAGCTTCGATAATAAAGTCCCAAAAGAAAAGAGTGATATTGTACTCGCTCCAACGATCAGACAGGAATTTTCCGATTACGACAAACGGCAGCAGGATAAAATTATAAAGACCGCTGATCACCGAGTCCTCTTCTGGTCTAACCTCCATCTCTTTTGCGGTAGATCTAATTCTGAAGCCAAGGAAACTGACCAAAGAAACAAATATATAGAATAGAGCAATTGAAGCCATATTGAACTTGAAGTGAATTAGTAGCCAAATGACTCCTCCGAGAACACTAAGTGACATAAGCAGGTAGATAAAGTCAAAAAAGAGGAATTTTTTAGACTTAACTTTCTTGAGCGTGAGTAGCTTTTTCAAAACAAGCTTATTCTCAAAGATGATGTTTTCAGAAATTCTAACCAGCTCCTGAGTGTTCTTATTTCCTGGAACTTTGATCAAAAGTCCTATGATCATCATCAAAACCGGCGGAAGGGCAATGTTGGTTATTAGGGCTGGATAATTCAATTCCCCAAAAAATTTAAGCTCGTAAGGTATTTCAATCACAAAAGCGAGGAATAATTTTGTAAGTAAAATGAAAAAGATACCCCTGACAACCCCGCGAAGCACTTTCTTGCGAATATTATCATTTCTTCTTGTTATCTCAGAGCGGACAAGAGCATTAAATCCATCTTTAGAGTTTAAGTTGTGCTCAAAATTGCTAGTTCCGCGATGAATCGACTCGTAGATTATATTAAAAGCAGGCGAGGTCTTCTTGATATATTTATTAATCGGGGACTTCTTGTTGTAAATGATTTGCTTTTCTACTTGCTCAAAATAACTTGGAAAATTCACTATAAACTCTTGACCTTCATTTTTCGGAACTTTCGGCCAAGACTTATAGTATCTAGAGAGGAGTTTATAGCGAAGCTGTTCCCAATCTTCTTTTACAATTACTTTTCTAATAGATATTTCGATTTGTATATCAACCAAATCCTCGGGCAATTCTTCGGAAAGATTAATATTTTGCGAATATATCTGCTTGCAGAAGGTCATATATTCATCTCTCTCGTCTGAATTGGAGAGCAGCTCTTCGATTTCGCAAGCAGCGAAGCTAACAAAAAGGTCGGTAGAGGCTGTTTTAGAAAGATTGAGTTTGGCGTTTTCTCTAAAATAAGTATATTTGCGCAAGATACTGTCGATTTCTTCTGCTAAAGAGATCGGTATAGTTTCGTTTTCGAAATATTTTGCCCAGACTAGCTCCTTGAGAAGAGCCAAGCCATTGCCTTGAGCGCCTAGATAGGTGCGTCTTTTGAGAATTCGCTTTATCGCGTTTTTCAAAAATAAGTGCTCGTCTTGATATTCAATAGCATTTCGAAGTTTTTCGTAGTAAAAGGCCGCTTGGCCGACTGATTCATTTACTTTAATCTTTGCTTCTTGAGAGTCTTTATACTTAAGTGTCTTTTTTCCCTTGATGGCAGCTATAGTTTTTTGTAGATGGGCGTTCACCCCGTTAGAGAAAATATTATTCATAAGTTTTTTTGATTTATTTATTTTGTATTATATTTGCTGACTTCTCTAACGGGGTTCATTGTTCTATTATTCGCCCCGTTAGAGATTGCGCAATCATTTTTCCTAACCTTTTGCTATCTTTATAAGATAGGCTTTATAATATGACTATTGGTTTGGTTTTTACGAAAGCTATGCTTTCTATCTCTAACGGGGTTAAATTATGCTTATTCTATTAATTATTTTAGATTTATTTTGGTCGGGGGCAGCTTGGGTATATGACATGAGCAAACTCATAACACTCTCGCCCTTAATTTGGCCGTTTGTGGCAGTCTGCCCGGTCTTTCCGCTTCTACTAGCCCTTGTTCTCCTGCAATTGTATCGCAAAAAATCCCCAAATCAATTTTTACTAGCTTTTGCGGCAGTTGGGAGTGTCATTTATGGATTGATAGCAATCCTGTTTTATCCAGTTGCAATGATATATCAAGGATTTTCTTGGAATGGTCTTGGGCAAATATTTTGGGTACTGGTTTATGGCGTGCAAGGAGCTTGGCTGATAAAAAAATACAAAATTAAAAAATTGCCTCTGTACACCTCTACTATTTTTTTTGGAGTGCAGATAATAGTGATAGATCTCTGGCAGAAAAGCTTTGGTTATTTCGATTTTTCAAATATTCCCTTTTTGATCTTAATTCTTGTAGTAATCTTAAGTTTTCTATTTTTTTCTATACTCCTTGATGTTTTAATGAGAAAGTGCTAAAATTCCCACAGCGATATTATTCTGATTGCGGAGGCCTACTATGTCCGACCTTTCTGCTGTCGCTAGTCGTGTTGTTGGGGGTGTTCTTCTGACTCGGACTCCAGGCAATATCTTGCGCTGGGGGGCATTCCGGGTCGTAAATGCTACGACCAACCCGGTTGGGTCGTTGCAGTTGGAGATTGAAGCAGTAGAGCCCCCTTTCAAGCAGTTTGAAGGGCGCTCGGTGGCGAAGGGGGTTTACGGCATGGGGCGGATGTTCCGAAACCGAGGCAATCCGCCCAAGTATGACGGGAAGATAATTCGGCTGGAGGATCCTCTGCTGATCGCTGGCTATGATCCGGCGCCGATGATCTTTCTGATCTAGGGCAGCACCCGCTGACCTACAAAGGGGCATCCGCACTCACGTGTGGATGCCCCTTTCTCTTTATCTTCTAGTATTTACTTCTTTGCGGCTTTTTTGACTTTGTCGTAGCCTTCTTCTAGCTCTGCCTGAATCTCTTTAGCTTGTTTAATGGTAATTTTCTTACCTTTTTCGTATGTTCCTACTACTTTCTTGACCGCGTCCTTGTAAGTGTCCTTGGTAAAATCTCCAGCTTTTTCAAGCTCAGCAGCGATTTTATCTTTCATTTCCTCTAGATAGTTAGCGATATCAGCTCGAGTCTCTTTGCCCGACTTTGGAGCAAACAAAATACCGGCGACTGCTCCGGCCAATGCGCCAACTGCTAGTCCTACTCCTACACCCTTCATCGTTTTCTTGTCCATCGTTTCCTTTCGTTAATTGATTTGATTATAGCACAATAGTCAAAGGCCGCCTCGTTTATGAAAACTCGGCGGCCCTAGGATTTGCCCCAATCGAGATCGGGGTCTTCGAGGTCGAATGATCGTCCGCGGATGAATGGATAGATGCGGGTGATCGAGAGGTTGAGGTGCTCAATGGTTTCACGGCTGAGGATTGGCTTGGGCTTGTTGCGAAGTGCCCCGAACAACCGATGGACTTCATAGTCATTCATCTGCAGCAGCAGAAGCGTTGGATTGGCGTCTTGGAAATGCTCAGAAGACGAGATGAACTCATAACAGCGTTCAAGCTCGCTGGCAAACGGCTTGCGATTAGCGTTGAGCGGTACGTAACAGTTAGCGTACATCCAATCGCGTAGTCGCCAGAATTCCTTGGCTTCGTCGCTCTTAGAGAAACTGATCCGACCTACCGATGCCGATTCCCTTACCAGGGCATTTGCGAAGTTGAGCAGCCTCTCTTCCTTGGTTCGTCCGAAGCACATCGCTTGATGGTCGGCCTCTTCGAAGCCTGCTCCGATCCGCAAACCATCCTCGATGTCAGAGAACATGTAGATTTTGTCTACGATGTTCACCAGGCGAAACTCCTGAGGAAGCCATATGTACTTCTGCCGAGAAGTGCCTGAGTGGTGGTAGATTCCAAGCAGAGTTTCATAGGCCAGGTCGAGACCTTTGCCCGAGTGTTCAATTCTCTGTAGGTTCAGGCAGGCGATAATGCGGTGGTCGATCGTCAAACCACACAGCTTCGAGATTGTCTCCTCTCCAAAATGACCGAAGGGTGCGTGGCCGGTGTCATGCCCTAGCCCAACCGCTTCTGTCAAGTACTCATTTAGCTTGAGGAACCAGGCTATGAGCTTAGCGAGACTTGCAACCTCCATGATGTGAAGCAGTCGATCATTACTGGTCGATTCTTCTCTTCCGATGAAGACTTGGGTCGTTCCATGCTTGCGAAACAGGGACTCGCTATTGCCGACCCAGTAAGCATCCTCAATGAAGCCTCGCTTACCGGTTGGTCTCCTTCGCCCTCCCTCTTTCTTTGGTCGTCGTCCGCGACTCATCTCTTCTTGGAACCGTAGGTGCGCCAAGCACCCACGATATCTCTTGTCGAGGTTTAACACTAGGACGCACCTCCTTATCGTGGGCTGCCTAGGATTGTAGAGAACTTATATTCTTAATTCAAGACCAAGTATTATGAAGCGTCTTCTTTCGTTTCAACGTATCTGCCAAGATCATCACGATCTTCAGCCTTGGCGCCCTTTGGCAATAGTTTTACTGAAATTTTAAATTTTCGAGTCGAGCCGTCTTGATCGGTGATCATGTCAGTTTTCTTTTCATTATAAAAATCCATCAACTCGACCGAGAGAATATCTCTTAGGGTCTTTATCTCATCCAGGTTTTCCCTAATGTCTTCGGCGAGCTTGGCATTTCCTTCTTGATTAAAAATTGCATCTCTGACTTCTTTGCGTTTTTTTGCAGCCGATTTTGCCTCCTCGGCAATTTGAGTGTAGGAGGCATCATTTTCAAGGGCGGAGCGAAGTAGCTCTTTAGCTTTTTTATTTTCTTCTTCTAGTTTTTCAATAATTCCGATTCTTTCTTTGATGACCGATAAATCCATAATTGCCTCCGCTCCTTGTCCAGCCCTTCGCGAAGGGCTGGACCGGAAGTCCACCTGGAGCGAAATCTATTTGCAGATTTCTTAAATTAAGAATACTGCAAGAGATTATGCGAAGGTGGACACGCTTATTTTTTACCTTAAGATTGTAACACTATTTTCTTTACGCCAAAAATTATTTTTCTTTTTCTGGCTTTTCGTGTTCCTGATAGTCGATTGGTCTTGAAAGGTCGATTTCTTTCTTGTCTTCTTCGATCAACTTAATTACTTTTTCAATTAATTTTTTGGGATCATCGTCATAGACAATTTTGGGGTTTGGCCGACCGCATTCCTGAACTATCTCATTGATTTCTTCGGCAATTCCCCCGGTACCAGTGAGGATTCCAATCGGTTTATGATCTTCAAAAGCAATCGTAAATTCGTTTAGAGTTCCGATTCTTCCACAGACCGTTATAACCGCATCAGCTGATCTGATCAGAAGAAGGTTTCTTCCTGAATAGCCAAAGCCGGTGTAAATAATGATATCGAACTCTTCAGTCGGTAATTTATATTTTTTAACATGTTCAAGCTCACTTGAAGCAGGTGAGATCCCGATCGAAAAACCTTCCTTAAGCGACTTACATCCCTTGGCAGCCCAGAGCGGTGCTCCAATTGTAGCTCCAGTTACCAGCACTCCTTCTTGACGAACGATCTCGCGACCTAGTTCTGTAGTCATCTCTTCAGCTTCCGGCGAGCAAGTTCCGGTTACTGCTGAACCTGATACACAAATTTTATACTTCATTGTTCTCCTTTGATTCGCCCGAAAATTCGATCGATTCAGAATTCTTGGGGATATCTATTTCAATATTCATCGTTTCTTTAATTTTGGCCATTAAAGCCTCTTTAGCTTCAGGCTCGCCGTGAACTAGAACGATTTTCTTAACATTTTTAATCTGCGAGACCCACTCGACAAGTTTTGGTTGGTCAGCATGCGCGGAGTATGATTGTATCGGGATGATTTTTGCTTTGGAGAAAATTTCACTGCCTCTTATTTTAACTTCCTTATCTCCGTCAAGCAATCTTCGCCCAAGAGTGCCTTTTACCTGATAACCGACGATCAAAAGCGTTGTATTTTCCTTTGGCAAAAATGCTTTTTCGTGCCATTGAATTCTACCGCCATTCGACATTCCTGAGCCAGCAATGATGATTTTGGTCGATTCGTCCTTATCTAACTTCATTGAATCTTCGCTTTCTTCAATCATCTTTAGACCTTTAAACTCGAAGAAGTCGTCGCCTGATTTTAAAAGGGCCGTAGCTTCGGCATTATAATACTGAGGATATTTAGCGTAAACTTCAGTCGCCTTAATCGCCAGCGGACTATCAAGATAAACAGGTATAAATGGAATGCTTCCGCCTTCAACTAGGCCGTTTAGTTCATATAGGATCTCTTGAGTTCTTTCCATTGCAAATGATGGCATTAGAATAGTTCCATTTTCGCTAATCGAGTCTTTGATAATCTTCGTGAGCTGCTCTTTACGTTTTTCCATCGGTTCATGTTCTCGATCGCCATAGGTCGATTCCATAATTACTAAGTCTGCTGATTCAATAAATTCAGTTTTCTTAAGCAGGGGAACTGGAGGATTGCCGAGATCACCCGAAAAAATAATTGTTTTTCCTTCTGCCTGGATTTTGACAATTGCTGATCCAAGAATATGACCCGCATCATAAAATTCGACTTCCACGCCTTCAATAGGTGAGAATTTCTCGTGATAATTTTTTTCTTCAATTAAGGCAACTGTTTTAGCGACATCATCTAGATCATATAATGGTTGTTTATTAACGTACTCGGCTTCATTTTCCATTAAGTGGCATGAGTCTTCGAGGAAAATTTTGGCAAATTCTTGAGTTGGCCCAGTAGCATAAATTTTTCCGCCAAATCCCATTTTTACCAGGTGTGGTGTTCGACCAATGTGGTCAATGTGAGAGTGGGTCATGATCATCGCACCGACGTCTGCTGGGTTATAGGGGAACTCCTGCCAGTTTAAGACTGTTTCATCGTCCCCACCTTGAAACAGACCGCAGTCGATAATCAGTTTGCCAGCGCTAGTTTCAAGTAGATAATTTGATCCTGTCACACCTTCGGTAGCTCCACAGAATGTAATTTTCATTCGTTGCTCCCTGCTTTATCTTTTTCTTCTTCCGTCTCAATCCCTATGATCTTGAGCGCCGAGCTTGTTCCAATTCGAGTGGCGCCTGCTTCAATCATACCCTTAGCCTCTTCGAATGTATGGATTCCGCCCGATGCTTTGACCTTTACCTCGTCCCCCACAGAAGCACGCATCGTCTTAATATCATCGATGGTCGATGGTCTTGGGCCGTAGCCAGTCGATGATTTCACAAATGCTGCTCCTGCTTTCTCGGCTCTCTTGCATGCTTCGGTTAGCTCTTCTTCTGTTAGAAAGCCAACTTCCATAATAACTTTGAGGCCAATTGGCTGAATCGCTGTTGCGATTTCCCTGATTTCTTCTTCGATAAAATCAAATTTCTTCTCTTTAATTGCTCCAATGTTAACAACCATATCAATCTCGGTTGCGCCATCTTCTACAGCGAGCTTGGCTTCGGCTACTTTAATTTCGGTTTTTGAAATACCAAATGGAAAGCCAATTACACTAATTACTTCAATATCGGCTCCTTCGAGATATTCTTTTGCGGCTGCTACGCGGTAGGTAGTGACGCAAACACTATGAAAACCATATTCCTTAGCTTCAGAGCAAAGCTTTTTGATGTCTTCATTTGTAGCATCTGCTTTGACACAAGTGTGGTCAATATAAGAAACGATATTTTCTTTTGTAATATTCATTAAATCTCCTCAAGTTTAGGTCCTTCGATTCCTGCCCCTCTACCTGACGCACTGCAATAACAGGACGGAGTCAGTTTTGCAGTAAGGAATGGTGTGGGGTGGTCAATATATTTTCTAATTGATTGTTGATCTAGTTCCATTTTCCCTCCTTATAACGATACAAATGCATTATAACATAATAACTTAAGTGTAAATGAAAAGAGAAAGGGCCGCCGTGTCGAATGACATGGCGGCCCTGGTTGTGCAGTGAGAGCTCTAGCTTGGTAGCTGAAGCGGAGTTAGATACTCAGCAGCTCTGGGAGTCGCCTTGATGTCAGCTTTGTATCCATAGGTTCTCGCTGTCTCCAGATCCCAAGCGTAACTACCAGCGGGCTGAGTGGGCCTTGCGATGATTCGCGGGTCAAACCCTATCTCATTTCCGGTCGTTGCCCAGTCGATATATGGGTTGATGTCAACTTCATACCGGAAAGGATCGGTCCGATCGCCGGCAGCAAGTGTAGCCAGCTCATCTAGACGATCGTCTGGCCAGTAAACCTTGCTTGTTGTCTGGCGGTTTTCGATCTCGACCCATTCATCGCCAACTGAGATGACTTCCGCTTCGTCGAAATGGACAAATGCCTCTTGCGGAATCTCAATCTCCGGAAACATCAACTCCTCGGGACAGAGCTGTTCGAAGAAGGTCGTGCCAAGTAGCGTTATGCTGTCATCCCCACGTGGGATGACAAAGTAGGGCTGGTTTTCGTATGCGCCCCACTTCTGGCCAGGCCAGAGATAGCCAAGCGCCCAATCACCGTCTTTTTGCTGATAGACGAGCCATGCCGCGCCGCTTCGAACTTCCCACGCTACTGAGCAAAAGTTGTGAAAAGCTGGTTCGGCTGGCCGCTCCGGTGATATCCTTAGCAGGAAAGAGCAGCACATGTCGGCTTTGTACATGAACGAGTCGATGATCCTTGGCCTAAACTGAAGCCGGTTTGGCATGTCTGCCTCCTTTTGTTCTTTCAAATGCTACAGGGTTGCATAAAGCTTGCCACTTTGCAGATAGTAAACGGGTCTTCTTATCTAGTCAAGATTATTTATAAATATAGATCTTCGGAGAAGTATTCTTTTTTAATGGTTTGCGCCCTGTGAAATTAAAGGTTAGGGACACAACGGAAGCATTTCGCTTTAAATTTTTAAAAATAATAGGTTCAATCTTAGCTAAGAGTTTTTCAAGTAGATAGACATAAATCAAATCAGCTTTGTTTATTAGGTTTTCGTATTTTAATATATTGCCGTAATAAATTTTAATATTTTTGGTTTGATGGTGAAGCGCAACATTTAATTTGGCGAGTATGAAATAGAAAGGGGAGATTTCGATGCCGATACCTTTTGCTCCAAACTCTTTGGCAGCAATAATCAAGCTTCGCGCATTGCCACAGCCGAGATCGATGACCACTTGTCCAGATTTTAAGTAGGCCATCTCAAAAGCCTTTTTAATAATTTTTTCTTTAGCGTAAACCGTCGGTGCACCTGAAAAGGCGGAGATTAACAGAGAAATTTGCCAAATAAGTGCGATCAAAGCTAGAGTGATAAATAATATAGAAATAGTCATATTTATCTAAGATTAACATTTTGTTTCATAAATAAAAAAGAAAGCCCGGGCGCTCCACTGGGGAGGGCTCGGGCTTGATGAGGCGTGGTAGCGGGTGCTACCGGAGGTTTCGGCGCTGATCCGCGGTGGGGTTCTTGCCCACGTTTGAGTTGCCGACCGTCCGCTTTCGCACGATCCAGTCGGCAAGGAGCACGAAGGCGCTGATCGTGGCAGTGATGGCAGTCATGTAGAGCGTCGGCTTGCTCTTAAACATGATGCCAAAAGCGATGAAAAGCGGGGTAGTGGGGAAGAGGAAGAATTTGAACAATCTCCTCTTTCCCTTGGTGAGAAAAGACTTCGGCTTGAGTGACTTCATCATAGTCCTCCCTGTTTCTAGCCCTTGCAGTCAGGGCATACGATCGTGATTTGGTTTCCTACGCCGGACCCTGTGTCCGGAATGAAGGGATCTCCACAGCGGAAGCAGTATCTGGGTTCACCTGCAACCAGCTTCTTGTCTGCATCCGAGCAGACCTTGCACTTGCGGGGATTCCAGAGGTTGCGTCTGCTTGGGGTATAAGCACCGCAATGTGGGCAGTAGAAGTGTGTCATTAGGCGTTGCCCAGTGCTCTTGGCGACAGGCGGGATCCAGCGCTTGATCGTGAAGCGCTGCTCCAAACCAGGGTGCAACTCTACCGTAGCGCCGTGGCCGCTGGTAGCTCGGACAGCAAAGCCGTTTTCCAGAAAGAGGTTCGCTATCTGCGCGAGTTCGCCCAGAGGTTCCTGGTTGAGGGCAGTTGCCAACTCAACATAGCATAGTTCTTCTGGAATGCTAGCGGCAGGCTGGTTGATTTCGACAGCGATACGAGCTTGCTGCTCCTCGGGTAGATTTGCCAATAAGGCAGTAATCCGCCCCTTGAGCGCGTCTGCTTCTTGGCTTGTACTGGTGACTCGGGCGCGGATCATGGTTGCTCCCTATCCTTTTTGGTATGTAAAGGTTCGAACGAACGTTTGATTATATTTGAATTACGTCCGAATGTCAATAATTAAGTACAAGGGACGCCGGAGGGGCGTCCCTGATCAGAGCCAGCAGTCGTGGCGAGTGATGATATTTCCGTCATCGCCAATACTGCCAACTTTGCATGTTCTTCCGAGACGGCGAAAGCCTCTCATTGCAGGAGCAAATGCGGCTGCACCTAACAATATATAGAAGCTGGTACCAGATATGCCCGAGATGGTAGCGAAAAGCCAGAACATCTTGGGGTAGCAGATCGCTACAGTCGTTGAAGTGTACGCAACCCCTTTGAGAAGGGGAGCGAGAACGATCGGTCGTGAAACTAATGACAGAATTCGACTGATCATGCGCTTCTCCTTCCGAGGGATATGGTTAAATTATCCTAAAACAAGTTTGTTTTCAACCTGATAGATTGATTTTTTGTCTCATTTGGGCTATAATAATAAGTGCCTGCCTGCCGGTAGGCAGGGCTTTCCGCCTGTTCTTTTCTGTTATAAAGTTTGGGCCTGTAGCTCAGTGGTAGAGCAGTTGCCTTTTAAGCAACGTGTCGTGGGTTCGATACCCACCAGGCCCTCCAATGAAAAAAAATATCCACCCGTGCGGTGGATGTTTTTGTTATTTGGAGTCACTTAAGAGCGCGAAAGGCGTAGGCCGAGCTAAGGTCGAGAAAAAAAATCAGCAAAAATTGTCCAACATCTTGATTTTTTGAAAAATAAGTGAATAATGTATTATTAATTTGGAATACGTACATTGAAAGAGGTAGGTAGCGATGAGTAAGCGCATCCTGGTGGTTGATGATGAGCGCCACATCGTCCGTCTGGTTAAGCTCAACCTGGAACGCGCCGGCGGCTATGACGTCCTGACAGCGTACGACGGGATCGAGGCTCTGGGCAAAGTCAAGACCGAGAGCCCCGATATGGTGGTGCTCGACATCATGATGCCCCGGATGGACGGTTACGAAGTACTGCGTAACTTGCAAGCAGATCCCAGCTGCCAGAACATACCCGTGATCATGCTGACCGGCAAGGACCAGGACGCCGACTTCTTCAAGGCCTGGGCCAGTGGGTTGAGGGCATATATGACAAAGCCCTTTGATCCCCAAGAATTGCTGACATTCATCCAACGGATCTTCGAGGCCGATCAAATCGGGTATGGGGATGATACAGATGATTCGTGCTTTGAAGTGTAATGTAGCTTGCCCCTCTCGATTCCCATGCCCGCATCTGCTCCGGAGGCTTTGCGGGCATTCTTTTTCTAAATAGTTAACACCCATTTTATAAAGTCCAAACACAAATTTTTCAAAATTAGTTCAATCTGAGCCACAGGTGAAATTTCGCGTTCCACCCGCGAAATCCCCAGAAATAAAATTGCCCCGTTAGGGGCTATTTTAATTATTTAGAGATGTTTCCAGTCGTGTGATATATTAGTCCTATGGTCAAATCTCATCCAAAAGTAGGTGTTGGCATTATCGTCATCAAGAAAGAAAATGGCAAAGATTTTGTAATGCTCCATCAGCGCAAAGGAAGAAATGGGCTAGGCAAGGACTATTGGGGCAGTGGTGGAGGACACCTGGAATTGGGTGAATCGCTGGAGGCCGGTGCGCTTCGGGAGCTCAAAGAGGAAGCAGGAGGCAAACTGAAGGTAAAAAATGTGAGATTCTTAGGTGTGATTAACTTTACCGAAATGAATCCAAAACACTATGTCGATGTCAGTTTTGTAGCCGATTGGGTGTCCGGGGAACCAATTAACAATGCTCCCGAGGAAACAACCGACTGGAAGTGGTTTGCGCTGGATGAGCTACCAAGCCCGCTCTTTCCGCCAGTAGAGCATTATCTGGAAGCGCTCGAGACAGGGCAAAGTTTTTTTGATTCGTCGTTTTAGTTAAAGGTGCAACATGAAAATGCTTGAGTCAATTACAATCCGTCTACCTCGAAAAGATCGAGATTTTGAGAATAAATTTCTTAACTTTTTGGGTCAATTTGGAATAAAAAAGGGCGATAAAATCACTTTTCAGCGTTCCAGTGATAAATATCTTCCAAGAACTGCCTTTGAATTTAGCGATTGCCAGACTGCTGAAGCGATATTTTGTAGTTCGACAGAGCATAAGGTTAAGATTGCCAATACTACCGGTCAGGAGAAAAAGAGCCCTCTTGCATATACTCCAATCAAGCTAGGAGAATTTTTAGAACGCGTGAAGAATCTGAATTTTGAATTTGTGGATCATATTGGTTTTGACATTTTTTGGCCTAGGGGTGCTCATCCGGCAATTCAACAAGCCAGAGAGGTTTTATCCAAGGAGTGTTTGTATTATCTTTATCCAACAGGAGAAGACTGGGATTTTATTATTCCCGCCACTCCAGAAGAGATTGTTTCAAAAGCGTTAGATTACAAAGCCATTCGCAGGCCAAAATTCGAAATAGTCTCGCTCGACTATACTTCAACCCCGATTATCCAATTTGATATATCGGTTAAAGAAAATTTTGATCAAATTAAAGGTTTATTTCCTGAAGGTTATCCGGATAATTATTTGAAAAATGTTTGGGTTTATATAGAGAACCCCTACGAATTATTTATTTGTGTGGTAATTGGTCATCGCAACAAAGGCGACTGGTACCGATTTCTTAAAAAAGGACTAATCAAGTAGGACGACTCTGTTTTAAAAGTGAAGATTACGGAACTTTTTTTATAATAATTAGGATTGACTTTTTTGTAATAAACACAAGAATTGGGATATCATTAAGTTATTAGTAATAATAAAATATCCCAGTCACATTTCACCCTCTCGCAATATTCTTAATCTAAGAAATTTGCGAACCTGCCTACCGGCAGGCAAGTAGGGATCAAAGTGACGGGACTTCCGGAATTGCTTCCTGCCTTGGAGCGCAATTCTCGGAGCGGAGGAAATATGGCAAAGCCAACTAAATACGCAACTCTAATCTGTTTTGTGCTCATGATAGTCGCTGCGATATGCGCCTATATTGGTTATCGCAATCAATCAGCGATTGTTATTGTCCTAGGTCTATTGCCAACGGTTATTTATGAAGTCTATCGAACAGAAGGCGAATCAACCCGTGCTTCAAGTTGGCTGATGTTGTTTGTGCTGGTAGCCGAAGCAATCTTAATTTTGTTTAAGATCAATTTTGATCTCGGGCAATATCTTGGACAATCTGATGCAATAATTGGTGGATCAGTAGTGCCACTTGGCGATATAAAGATTTTGGCTCCAGCAATTATGGCTCTACTCTCAGTAATTTTATTTACCCGAACAGCCGGAATATATACAAAGTGGTTATCGGTGATAATTTTTGCAGTATCTTTCGTGCTTATTTATGTTATTTCTCCCGAAGGGTTTTCGGGACTTATAAAATCTGCCATTAATCAGGTTATTTATTGGGGATTCTAATTATCTTACAGCGAAATAGTAACCCTTGTAGGAAAAATAATTGCCTCGAGGGCTTTGGGCCGGCTTGGATAGGTCTAGTTTTCCGTAAATTTTAAATTTATTGGCAATGGCAAAATGATATTCGGTAAGTGAATCAACCGCTGAACCATTTTCAATGAAAGTTCCTCCAGTTAGGCCGAATAAAAACAATGCTTTGATTCCACTCTCAATGCAGATGTTGTCAGTGCTGATAAATTTATAGTCTTCGTCTAATAACATTTTATAAGTCTTTGAGTCAGTCTTTTGCGGGCCAAGTTTGCCGGGTCTGTCCCAGTAGGTAATTAATTTTGTTGCATCTTCAACCTGCATTTTTATTTCTGGAGATTTTCCGAGATACTCAATTTTATCTTCAACAATTTTTATTCCATATTTGATCGCCGGATAATAACAGAAAGTGTAAATAGGTTTTTTCTTGTCGTGGATAGTGACAACGACTGAAAACATTTTCTTTCCTTCGGCATACAACTTAGTTCCATCTATTGGGTCTAGAGTCAAAACATATTTAGACGTTTTTGCAAATAAATGGGCGCTTGGAGTTTCTTCCTCGCCAATAAGCTCACACTCCTTTAGATCGCTTTGAATTAGGCGACTGAGAATGAACTCCTGCACCGCAAGATCGGCGGAGGTAACTATATCAACTTCGCTAAAACCGGTATTATGTTTCTGATTGGAAGTAAAACTGCTACGCATCTTTAATGCTAATTCTCCTGCCTTGATAAAGTCTTGTTCAAATTTTTGAACTTCTTCTATTATATTCATAAGCCAATCATATCTAATCTAGATTGAGAGTAAAGATTGAAGATTGACTAATCGGCGAAAATAGTGTATATTCTATTGGTTGTAAACAGCCAAAGAAGGCTTTTTGATCTATTTCGCATAGCGAAGAGATCAACCCTTCCATAGCTCTTTGAGCGAAGGAGGGTATTCTTTTTAAAAATTATGATTCGAAACGTTGCGATTATTGCTCATGTAGACCCCACACCGCTCCTTACTGCAAAACGGATTCCATCCTGTTATTGCAGTGCGTCAGGTCGAGGGGCGAGAGATGACAAATAAAATTTTGCCAAATGGATATGAATAAAATTAGAAATGTAGCTATCATAGCTCATGTAGACCACGGAAAGACCACGCTTGTCGATGGTCTATTAAAGCAGTCCCATACTTTTCGTGACAACCAAGCCGAGATGAATCAGACGCTCATTATGGACTCAAACGATCAGGAGAGAGAGCGCGGAATTACAATTTTGGCTAAAAATACCGCAGTAAATTACAAAGATACTAAAATTAATATTATTGATACTCCTGGCCACGCCGATTTCGGTGGGGAGGTGGAGCGAACGCTCAATATGGCAGATGGCGCGATCCTTGTAGTTGATGCTCAAGAAGGACCAATGCCTCAAACAAAGTTTGTTTTGAAAAAAGCGCTTGATTTAGGGCTAAAGATTATTGTAGTAATAAACAAAATTGATAAGAAAAATGCGCAAGTTGAAAGTGTTATAGAAAGAACTTCAGATCTATTTCTTGATTTAGCTTCTGATGAGTCACAGCTCGAATTTCCAATTTTGTTTTCAATTGCCAAGCAAGGTAAGGCTTGGAGCGAAATGCCACAGAATTTTGAAGAAGACGGTGATCTTTCGAAAATTTTTGAAGCAATTTTGCAGTATATTCCTGCGCCAAAAGTCGAAGAGGGTCCATTTCAGATGCTTGTATCGGCCTTGGATTGGGATAGCTATCAGGGAAAATACGCAATCGGAAAAATTTCAAGAGGAAAAGCGATGGCTGGTCTTCAGGTGAGTTTGGTAAATGAAGATGGCGTAAAAGAAAATACTCGAATTGATAAGATTTTTGTTAGCAGCGGTTTGGTCAAACAAGAAGTTAAGGAAGCCGTGTGTGGCGACATTGTTTCAATTACCGGAATTAAGAACGCTGGAATTGGCGAAACAATCGCTGATCAGACGAGTCCCGAGGCTCTGCCGGGCATAAGTATAGAAGAGCCGACCCTTTCGATGGCAATTTCAGCCAATACTTCGCCATTTGCTGGCAAGGAAGGTAAGTTTGTTACTGGCCGACAAATTTTAGACAGAATTAAAAAAGAACTAGAGACAAACGTTTCGCTAAAATTTAAACAGGGCGAGGAAGGCGAATATATTCTCTCTGGCCGAGGCGAACTTCACTTGTCCGTCTTTATTGAAACTCTTCGTAGAGAAGGTTTTGAGCTTCAAGTTGGTAAGCCACAGGTTATTATCAAAGAGATTGATGGCATTAAGAGCGAACCACTTGAAGAATTAACGGTTGATGTCGAAGATCAGTATGTAAATAACGTGATCGCCGAGGTTATAAGACGAAAAGGTGTTTTGCATCATCAGAACCCACTTCTTGATGGCACGACCAGGCTTATTTTTGAAATTACAACGCGTGGAATGCTCGGTCTTAGAAGCCAACTAATGACTCTTTCGCGCGGAACAGCTGTCGCTAACTCGATATTTTTAAGATTTGAAAAAGTTATGAGCGAAATTCCAAGACTTCGAAACGGAGTTTTGATCGCTTCTGAAGATGGCAAGGCTGTAACTTATGGGCTTGATATAGCTCAGGGCCGAGGAATCACATTTATCGAGCCACAACAGCAAGTCTATAAAGGTATGATTATCGGGCTTAATTCAAAAGAGTCTGATATCGAAATCAATGTAGCCAAAGAGAAGCATTTGACCAATATTCGAGCTGCTTCTTCTGATATGACCACGGTTTTGACCCCAGCAACAATTTTGTCACTTGAACAATGTATTGACTTTTTGGAAGATGACGAGCTTCTTGAGGTTACTCCAACGTCACTTCGACTTCGAAAGAAGATACTCGATCCAACGCAGCGAAATAGAGCTAGAATTCGCTAAAACGCACTATCTCGATTGACCTTTTTTGAAAAAATAGGTATAATTTTCTATTGCTCTTTAACAAACAGGGAAAACGAAAGGAAGACATGCCGACGTCAATCGAGACTAAGGCGAGGAATATCGATAGACACTTGCCGGAGATGATGTGCTTGGCGCACTCGTCCGGCTTGCCTTCGATCATCCTTCCGTTTGGCACTTTTGACCAGCCAACTCAGGAGAAGCTGCGTGACCTAGTGGCCGAGTACGCCAAAGGCAAGGGCCACAAGACGCGCAAGTTCTTGCATCAGACGCGCCTCTATCTCGAGGTGAGTATCTAAGGAGGGCATGATGCCCAGGATAACCAGAACTGATTCGGCCGGCAATGCTTTGGAGATCGACGGCGCCAAGGTCGTCGCCGGGCCTTACGGCTCTCGGGCTGAGGTTGTTGTTGCGCACGCAGAGGTTGGGATGGAGTTGGCTTGTCGTTCGGGACGAATTTCAAGCGGGGTCTTTATTGAGCTCAATGGAAAGCACTATGCTGTCGAGGTCGCGACACAATTGATGTAAGTTGGCCAAAATAGGGAGGCAGATTGTGGACAAAGAAGCGATCCAAGGCGCCCGCAGGGCGCTTCTGCTCAAGAAGCTTGAAGTAGCATCAACGACCAAGGAATGCACCCTTGCGTTCCAGGGTCTCAAGCTCTACAGAGATGACCTTTCGATTGTCGCCACTCGTAAGAGAGCGATTGAGCTCGCAGCTTCGGCAGGCGACATGGATGAGGTTCGTCGCTTTCCGTATGATGTGGGTATCTTCTCTCTGGGAGATCAGGCTTCCGAGTTCTTTCGTAAGGCCATGCTGCTTTGCAGGCCTGAAGAAGTATACGACTTCACAGGCAACTTCGGCTATTACGCCGATGAAGTTGTTAGCTTCCTTGTCGAGGGGCTTACCGATCCGCTCAAGCTGACTCGACTAGCGATGCGACTCGGAGCGGAGGGTCTGCTTGAGCGCGGACAGGAAGTGATCGCTCGGGCTGCTGAACTGGCTGCAAGCTGGGAAGTGTGCGGTTATGTCGGGACGATACACTATGCGCCGCTTCCGACAGGGTTTCTGACCATGGCCGTCCTTCTCGCTGAGGGGCAGAAGGGTTACGATGCTCCTCTCGAAGTTTGTGGGTGGATGAAGGCTTCGCTCAACGACCCGCTCGAATTCAGACAAGCAGCGGCTGTTGCCGAGCTGCTTGATGCGCCAAACAAGCGTATCAGGCGGGTAGCCGGAGAGCGGATCAGGCAGGCTTACCAGGAGAAACTGAGCGGCCAAGATGGCGACTTCTATATCCAAAGCGCCTGGAACGTCGTTTGCGATGCCCGCGATGCGCTTCCGGAACTGGCTGCAGAGCTGACCGCTGATCTCGTGGTGCGTCTGACAGATGCGGTACCAGCCTGTCAGGACTTTTCGGAGGCAAAGTCGCATCTTGAAGTCGCTTCCGCAATGGAGGACTTCGGGATCGATGGAGTCTACTGGCCGGCAGCCATGCGTGCGATGGAGCTGGCAGAGGGCTGTGATGATATCCTGGCGTTGGTGCGCCTTGGCATTCATGTCCAGGAGCTCACCGAGGCTGTCCTGGTAATGGCTGCAACCGAAGATGATATCATTGCAGTCATACAGCGCAACCCGAACTTCTCTGGTGAGTGGACGTTGCCTCTTTGCGAGCGGATCTTCGACTATCGGCGCCAGAGGGCGCAGACGATCGAGGACTTCATGATTCTGCATCACCTGACCAAGGACCCGGTCAAACTGGCCGAGGTCGAGGATCGCATCCAGGAGCTCATCGCTCCATACCATACCGAGCCTGAGGAGTAACTTCCCCTGGTTCATGGCTCTACAACGGCTCCCGGCCTAGTGCTTGGGAGCCGTTTTCTTTACCCTATTACCTTGACAAATGATTCTGATCAGCTAGAATCATACTCGTCTATATGGATAATATTCTCGAGCCTCCCAGTACGCATAGGCGAGGCCTAAAAATAAATAGAATACGACAAAGCGCTCCAAGCGCTTTTGCCGGTTTTGGATTAAAAATCCTCAATAATTTGGAAAACTTGCGTCTATCGATCAGGAAACTGATCTTTTTTATTAGGGGTCATATTATTTCGTTTAAAGAATTTGCTAAATTGCACGGTGTTAACCGCTCGCTTGCTTATAAATTTGCGATTGTAGCGGCCATTGCACTTCTTCCAGTTCTCTCTAAAGTCACAGCTGAAGATCAGGCTTATGAAGATGTAATTCACTATAGTCAGACAATTGACCCGGTTGAGTCTGCTCGATTCGCAGTTTATTTTTCCGGCTATACTCCTGGGCTTTATATTGATGCCGACCAAGTTGCCCTAAATGCAGTTACTAATAACGAGTCATATACTCTGGAGCAGCAGTTAGCGGTGAATCAAGGTAAGGATTACGCGGTTGAGGGTCGTCAGGAACCGACATATGTTCTAAAATCAGGCGAAACGATTGCTGACGTTGCTTCTAAGTTTGACTTACATGTCGGAACTCTAGTTGATGCCAACGGACTTGATCCGGTGAATTTGAAGAATGTGAGACCAGGTACAACCTTGATGATTCCTTCATCGGATACCAATACTTCAAATGACTGGCTGATTGCAATCAACAAAGATGAAGCTGAGAAGAAGCAAAAAGCGGCTGAGGAAGCAGCCAAAAAGAAAGCGGAACAGGCCAAGAAGGTAGCTTCAGCGAGCAACAATGTAACAGCTACTGGAACGGTTGCCGGAGCAACGACAAGAAGGCAGGTCAGTTCTGAAGTGACCGTTATCGGAACTTCTTATTCACAGTGTGTTCCTTGGGCGAGAGAAAATTCCGGAATTGCAATTCAAGGATATGCGGGCAATATTTCTGCTACTCAATCAGAGCCGAGGGTTGGGGGAGTAGCTCTTGATCGATTTTATGGCCATGCCTCGGTGGTAGTAGAGGTTGGCTCTGATTATATAGTTGTACATGAAGCCAACTGGATCCATGGCAAGATTACCAAAAGAAAAGTTTCTAAAGATGCTATCCGCGGATACGTGTATTAGTAAGTTTTCAGTAAAAATTAAGAAATTACCTGGTATAATCAAGCTCGATGAAAAAAATTGCTTTAAGTTTACTTGCGATATTTGTATTATTTTCTTTTGTTGCAATTAAGCCAGTTCTAGCCGAGGATAGCCAAAATACGATAAAGATCTATGAATTTTGGAGTAAATATTGTCCTCACTGCAAGGCCGAAAATGAATTTTTAACTAAGATTTCTAAGGAGAGAGGGGACTTTGAAGTAATTTCTTATGAAGTTACCTCAGATCAAGGTAGCGCAGCTTTATTTAAAAAATTCTCCGATGCGTGTGGTAACAAGGGCTATGGTGTCCCAGCGCTCTATATTGGAGATCGATCGGTAATAGGATTTGAGAGTGCCGAAACAACGGGTAAGGAGATCGTTACGGTGCTTGATTCATTTAAAGGCAAAGATTATCCAGATCCACTGAAAATTGTCGAGAGTGGGGGAGGCTTCAAGTCGGGGAGTGAGCTCTGCAGCAAAGAATCTATTGAGACAAAAAGAAAAATTCCGCTACTTGGCGAGGTGGATTTAGCTAAATTTTCTGCACCGGCTTTAGCGGTGGTTCTTGGAACGGTCGATGGATTTAACCCATGCGCAATGTGGGCGCTAGTGGCTCTGCTTACTCTGCTCGTCTCGCTTGGTAGCCGAAAAAGGTTATTACTGGTCGGAGGTACTTTCCTAATCACCTCTTGGCTGATCACCTTCTTCTTCTTGTCGGCCTTTATGAATGCATTTACATTTGTAAAATTTGATTTAGCGATGAGGATTGTGATTGGGGTTGTAGCGATCTATACCTCATATCAATTATTTAAAAGTTATCAGAAAGAAACCGAAGAGTGTAAAGTTAATTCAGGCAAGGGAAGAATTTATAAACAGATAGAAAAGCTCTCTAGCTCCAAGGTGATCCCCTTCTTGATCTTTGGTGCGATCGCTCTTGCGCTGATGGTCAATGTCGTAGAATTTATGTGCTCGATCAATCTTCCGGTTGTTTTCACTAAAGTTCTCTCAATGGTGAATGTTAGTCCTCTGGGACGATATCTGTATATCGCTCTGTACGACGTTTTTTATATGCTCGACGATATCATCGTATTCTTGATCGCTCTTTTCTCGATGAAGGCTTTTACTGGATTTAATCAAAAATACACCCGTTTTACGAAATTAGTGGGTGCTATCGTGATGTTTATTTTGGCTGTGATGTTACTGTTCTTTCCGAGGCTATTGGCGTTTTAGTACTATCTTAAAAATTTTTATTTATTATTTTCAATTTTTAATTGATTGGCCCATTTAGCTATTGAAATATTTAAAATAAGTCAATAACTCAATCAATAACAAATATAAAATATTAAATCTTAAATAAAGAGAAGCGCATGATGTGCTTCTCTTCTTCCCGAAGTTGTTATCGTTCTAACATTGACTTGTCTGCTGATTTTGTCTAATATCTGCTTATCGGAGGCTTTGATCCTTCGGTATTTCTTCAAATCGGCAGGAGGGAGCGTCATGCCGAGGGATTCGATTCTCTACGAAAAAGCCAGGGCGAGGTGGGAGTATGCTTCACATCTTCCATCTCGCAGTACAGTCAGGCAGTATTCGCTCAAGTGTTTCGCATTAGTATACCCGGTCGAAGTTTTGCGGGAATACTGGCGTGTAGACGCGTTGTCGCGCCAGAGTCTAATGGTATCGTCTCACAGCTTTGCCCCTTCTCCCGCTGAACTTGCAGCCATGGCAGAAGGGCGTGACCGTAATGAACGGCGCGCAAATCAAGCCAGGGCGAGACTCGAAAGGATGGCGACGGAGCACGGGGTGGACCTAGATGCGATGGCTGATGATATCGCATTCGTTTGGCACAACTGGAGTCTGCTTGAGCTCGAGTAGCTCAAACCAGTTGCGTCTCAAGGCGAGCGCTATGCGTTCGCCTTCATTTTTAGTAGATGATAAAAAGTTATATTCTTCTTCTGGAGCTTAGAATAACAATTACGATAATCGGTGCGAGGAGCCAAAGGGTATAATAATCTTTTAGGAAATGAACGAAGTGAGTTTGGGAGATAATTTGTGCTTGTGAGGCATCTGGCATGTATTTAAAGATTGTGGCAGAGATTAAAATGCCAGTAATGACTGAATAGAAGAAGGTCTCGAGCGGTGCCATTAAGGAGTGATCTCTTCCTACTGAGATATCAGCTTTAGAGGCTACCAAGGATACTACGAGCAGAAATAATACTATTTTGATTGTTGCTGGCGATGCGTCAGAAGTGATCCAGGTATTAGCAACGGTGAGCTTGCCTTCAAAAAACTGCTTGATCGGGTCCGCCCATACCGAAACGATCACCATTCCCATATAACAGGCTAGAAGAGCGGACATAATCTTGTCCCGCTGCATCATAAAACCATATAAAACGGTGATAGCAACAAATATACCTAAAAACAAATCCCAAGTTGGTACGGTTGACGCTACTTGAATATTCCCCTCCGCTCCGTGAATTGCGCTCTTCGTCGGAAGCAATTCCGGAAGCCCCGCATCAATTCACGAAGCGAAACACGAATGAATAATTCGAGTGGAGCATTCGAGAATTCGGTGCTGGGGCATTTCATTATTTTCCCTAACAAAAACATTATACCAAATTCTTATATAACTTTTACAATAGTGCTATTTAGATTCAATAAATATTGGTGATTGAGTGATGTTTATTGATTTTGAATTGGCTTCTTTTATGTTGCCTAGCTTGTCGGTTATTGTAACTAGTCCGCTTAAAACGCTGGATAGATCGATATCTGTAGAACAAGTTCGATCTTCATATCTCCATGCTTTGTTGATCTCGTTGTGAGCATCGCTGTCTGTTGGGTTTTTAACATTCCAATACGGTTCACACCAAGCAGAGTATTTTTTCTTACCATCGTTGTCGGTAATTTTTATGATAAATAACGGGTTAACTTCCTCGTGGTTATTTGCAGGTTTCTGGATAAATTCAATTTTTGAAGCATATTTTATATTATTAGCTAAGATCCTATATGCATCAAATGATAACTTTTTCTGATAACCGTTATTTTGAATCGAATATATACCTTTTAGGAGGTGGTGGCATAATGAATTCTGATTGTTGATTTCGTAATATCCTTCGGAATTTGTTTGAGATGGGCACGTTCTTTCTTGTATTGTGTCAGCAGAACTATTGCGATATCCATTCCATGATAATCCGCTTATCCCAAGCGATGAAATTGTTAAAAATCTTTTAATTAGATCATCTGATTGAAAATTTTGCGAAAATGTCATCGAAAAACCAGTTGCTACACCATTATTATCATCGATATATTTACTATCGCTTGGAGACCCGATTTCTGTAGCGAATATTGGCTTATTGCAATTATTTCTTCCTGAGCAAAGGGTGTCGTAAATTTCCATATTTTTCTGCGTTCTATCCCAATATTGTGTATAGCCCATGAATCTATTTGGATGAAGGTTGATATGAAATTCATGAGCATCGACAAAGTTATTGTATGAATTTTGTTTTAATACTTCGAAATATGAAAGGTTATTCATACTAGTCTTGTCCGGGTTCATAAATCCGGCGCTTACCACCCGACAGTCACTGCACATTTTTTTGACAACTGAGCGCAGGCCCTGGCTGAGATCATAAGCTACTCCTTCATAAATGACTTGCTCTCCCTCCAGGCTAGCTAGTATATTTCCTTGAGTATCTTTGTATGAGCCTGTAGTGATAAGCGAAAGTGCTTCTGCCGGTATGCCAAAGGCGCTGTCGGAATTAAAGTTGCCATCGGGTTCGTTCCATATTTGCCAATACTTGATGCTATCTTTATATAAATTAAGTCTAGGTAAAACCATTCCCTTAAAATAATGCTCTCTTACTAATGCCTCTAACTTATTCCAGTCGGCGTTTGCTGGTCGAGTGTTGATATTCCCGTTTGGAGAATACCCACTATATAGCCTAATATCTTGCCTAACCTTGTCGTAATGTGTATATTTTTGTCCTGAACTGTCCAGAATATCGCTACCCCTATCGGTTTGAATTGTAATTCGAGGGAGGAAGTTTCCCATCAAAATCCGTCCATCTCGTTTAAAATTTTGGGCGGCAGCTAGGTCATTATTTCTTTCTGATCTTTTTTCGTCAAAGTTGATATATCTTAAAAAATTTACTTGTAGCTCTGAAATGTCGCTAGTGAAATTTGTTCCTTGGGTGTCAGTATTGAGTACGGGGGAAGGGTTGAACCCAATTAAATATTTACGATTTAAGTATGATTCAGATGCATCTGATATTTCTGTTATTTTTACATTTGGCGTAAAGAAATAAACCCAAACATTAGATGCGCTAGTCAGTCTCTGAGCGTTATATTCGTTTGCAATTGTAATCTTTTTAAAAACAATTGACTTATTTTCGCTAACTGCGCTGTAAATATTTGAAGAAATTGCTTTTTGATCAATAAGGGCATCTGCTGAGAAGATATTTCCACTGGATAATTTAAAGCTGGTTTTTTTAAGGAAATCCTGTTTTGTTTCTGGCTTAGAGGGAGAAACTATATGCCAACCAGGTCGATAGTTACTCTGAATATTAGATAGAGTTGTTTTATTTATCTTTGGAAAAGTCCGACCAGAATTTTTATTATATGTTAGATATGAGAGTTTAGGATTTAGGCCAATATCTGAGATACAGGGCATCTCCTGAACTACGGCATAACCCTGGCAGTTATTTGATAGATAAGTCCACCCGGTGTTGTTAGTATTTGGATCGTTGTAAGTGTATATTAAAACGCCTGAATCAAGAACCTCTCTTTGCGTAATAGAATTTAGATCCTGCCCGTTTATCACGCTCCACCCAGGTGGAATAGATACAGAGTTGGAGTCTGAATCAGCAAAGATATTGTTTTTTAACAAGAAATGAATCCCGATTAAAAGAATTAGGACGACAGAAGCCAATAAAACCGATTTCCTAAAAATTTTCTTTTTAACTATCACTTATCTAATAGTAACAGACTAGATTTATCTCTGCCACCAAGATGATTTCTTTTGTTTATCGAGATCTTTGAGCTTTTGCCATAAATCTTTTTGTTCTTTAGTAAGACGCTCTGGGAAACGGATTCTAATAATTATAATTAAATCACCTTTCTGACCATTTCTGGTTGCTCGTCCTTTTTCTTTGATTCGGTATTGTGTTCCGTCTTGAGTCCCAGGATGTATCTGGAGGGTGATTTTCTCGTCCCCTACTTGAAGGTCGAATTCATCTCCAAGTACAGCTTGGGCAGGAGAGATTTCAACTTCTGCTTGTACGGTAGCGAAAGCATTTGAAAAAAAGTCTCCGAAAATGTCGCCTAAGCCACCCATATTGCCAAAATTGAATTCAAAACCTTCACCGCCAAAGTCATAACCACCAGATTGATAACCACTAAATCCGCCTTGGCCGCCGCTACCAGAGAAGCCACTTTGGCCAAAACGATCATATTGGGCTCTTTTTTGGGGATCGGAAAGAACCTGGTATGCTTCGTTAATTTTTTTAAATTCGGCCTCATCGCCTCCTTTATCCGGATGATGCTTCAAAGCAAGCTTTCGATAAGCTTTTTTTATCTCGTCTGCGGAGGCGTTTTTGTCTATGCCGAGTAGTTTGTAGTAATCCATTTTTATATTATTTTTGGGTGTTAAAATTAATTAATCCGCATCTGCGGATAACCTACTGCCAAAGCTAATTTTACCTATTTAGGAGCGGGATGTAAAGAGGGCTTTACTTTTAGAACATATCTTCTTGACGGGTAGGGGTCTCGCTTAGCAACGCCTGAGCAGTTGAAGTTGCAGTGGCCTGAGCATTGGCCGCTACTGATCCAGAAACTGATGGCTGAGTGTTTAGAATCTCATTAGCAGCGGTATTTCCGGCATTATCGATAACATTTATGCTCCAGCCAGTATCCATAGGATAAAGCTTAGTCTGAGCAATTATTCCAGGATCGATGAGTTTAAATTTCTCAGTCTGAGTAAATTGCTCATAAGCTGCTGAGAATAGATTTAAGCTACCCGTTTGGTTTGTCTGACACTTAAGATCGGATGCAATGTCACGTCTAGCGATAAAACTTCTAGTTTTTTTAACCGAACCATAGGAATTAAGTTCAACTAACCAATAATAATCCTTAGAAAAATCGTCGTTATAGAATAGGAAACCCTGAATATTCTGGCTTGTTAATTGTGCGCCGTAGAATGTAATAATCGTTCCACAATATTTTGCTCCACCCTTTAAAGCTCTCTGCGCGTCTTCTAGGGCTAATTGATAATTTGTCTTGTAAGTATCGTCAATTTGAGTCTTCTCTTCGACAAAACTATCAATTTGCTGATAGCTTTTAGGCTGACTAGAATTCTGATTGCTTGCATTAGAAACGGAGGAGCTTGTCGCCGTTGCCGCCAGGCTGCCGGCTGCAGCAGGCAGAGCTTCAGAAGCAATATTAGAACTATTAACCTTGGACGTCGTATCTGATTTTTTAGTGCAGGCGCTCAAAGAAAGCGATATCACTACTACAGCAAAAACAAACACAAATTTTTTCATTATTTATATTCTACCAAAAGACCCCGGAACCTGCACACGGCCTGGAAGCGGCTACAACCAGCTCGATAATGCAGGATTCCGGGGTCTTTCTTTTAAAGAACTTACTTTTCTTCTTTGGTTTCCTCAGTCTTTTCTTCTGCTTTGTCAGATTTTTCCTCTGACTCTTCAGCCTTCTCCTCTGCTTTTTCTTCAGGAGCAGCGGCTGAGTAAAGCTCTTGCCCAACCTTCTGGATAGTTTCAGAAAGTGCATCTGTTGCCGACTTGATCTTGTCGGACTCTTCGCCCTTCAAAGCTTCTTTAACTGCTTCAACTTTCTCTTCAACTTCCTTCTTGGTTTCGGCTTTGACTTTATCGCCAGCGTCTTTTAGGGCTTTTTCACTAGAATAGACAAGTGTCTCGGCAGTATTTCTAGTTTCTATCTCTTCCCTTTTCTTTTTATCTTCCTCGGCGTGGGTTTCAGCATCTTTGCGCATTTTTTCTACTTCTTCTTCTGAGAGACCACTTGAAGCGGTAATGGTAATTTTTTGTTCTTTTCCGGTTGCCTTATCCTTGGCCTTAACGTTTAGGATTCCATTTGCGTCTATATCGAAGCTGACCTCAATTTGTGGTACACCACGAGGTGCTGGGGGAATGCCATCGAGAGTGAATCTTCCTAGAGTCCTATTGTCAGCAGCCATCTCTCTTTCACCTTGAAGGACATGGATTTCTACTTGTGGTTGATTGTCAGCTGCAGTAGAAAAGACCTGGCTTTTCGATGTTGGGATGGTTGTATTTCTCTCAATAAGCTTAGTCATAACTGATCCTAGAGTCTCAATTCCAAGCGATAGAGGAGTGACATCTAGTAGGAGGATATCTTTAACTTCTCCTGCTAAGACTCCACCCTGAATGGCAGCACCGAGGGCAACTGCTTCGTCTGGGTCAACGCCCTTAGATGGTTCTTTGCCGAATATTTCCTTAACCTTGTCTTGAACTGCTGGCATTCTAGTCATACCTCCGACCAAGATTACCTCATCGATATCCTTGGCTTCGACACCGGCATCTTTCATTGCTTTCTGGCAAGGTTTGGTGGTTTTTTCAATGAGGTCGCCAACTAGAGAAAGAAGCTTGGCTCTATTGATAGTCATGACCAAATGTTTTGGTCCAGAAGCGTCAGCGGTGATAAATGGAAGGTTTATTTCGGCTTCTTGCTTGCTTGAAAGCTCAATCTTGGCTTTTTCGGCTGCTTCTCTGATTCTTTGAAGTGATGCGGCATCAGCTGTTAGGTCGACACCTTGATCTTTTTTGAACTCATCAACAATGAAGTCCATAATCTTTTGGTCAAAGTCATCTCCTCCTAAGTGAGTGTCTCCGTTAGTTGCTTTGACTTCTAGGACATCGCCGCCAACTTCTAGAATAGTGATATCGAAAGTTCCGCCTCCAAGGTCGAAGACAGCTACTTTACCTTCTTGTTTCTTATCAAGTCCATATGCAAGAGCTGCAGCAGTTGGTTCGTTTATAATTCTCTTTACATCAAAACCAGCAATTTTACCTGCATCTTTGGTAGCTTGACGCTGAGAGTCATTGAAATAGGCCGGTACGGTGATAACTGCTTCTGTTACCGCCTCACCCAAGTAGTCCTCTGCGTCCTTTTTAATTTTTTGCAAAATAAAGGCTGAGACCTCCTGAGGTGAATAGTCCTTACCAGCAATTTTTACTTCAACCGAATTGTTCTTGCCTTCTACGATTTCATAAGGCATTAATTTTTTGTCTCTTGTCACCTCTTCGTCGTCAAAACGTCGTCCGATCAAACGCTTGACCGAAGACACGGTGTTTTTTGGGTTGGTAACTGCTTGGCGCTTAGCTAGTTGGCCAACCAGTCTTTCTCCCGACTTAGTTTCCGCGACCATAGAAGGAACCAGCTTCCCGCCTTCTGCTGATGGCATGAGCTTGGGCTTTCCGCCTTCGATAACAGCGGCAGCCGAGTTGGTCGTTCCGAGGTCGATTCCGATTATTTTACCCATATTGCTTCCTTTCTTCGCTTTAGGATTAGGTTTGCGCTGCTTATGCAACCCACCTATAAATTTTTATTAACTAAAATAATTGTAAAGTAGACTTTACATTTTGTCAAGAGTCAGTTACTTAATAGGTTTAAATTCTTTCGAGTTCAATTGAACTAGCACCAGCTTTGATGGTAAGTTCAATTTTTTTACTAGATGAGTCAAAATTGTCAGAAGTATAATCGTCACCCGACTTCTTTAGTCCAACTTCAGTGAAATTATTAGAGCTGGCACCAGATTTTGAGTTTACTTTAAGCCCAGAGGACTTTGGCACTTTGATTTTAAGAGAGCTTGCTCCAATATCAAACTGACCAGAAAGCTTATCTAGCTTATCGCCAAGCCTAATATTGTATGAAGATACTCCGCTTTTTACGATCAGATTTTCCAGATTTACTTCTTGAAGTTCAAGATTTCCGTCGACCGCTCCAGTGTTTAGCTCGAGGGAGGTTCGCAATGACTTATTAAGGCTTAGTTGCCAATCATTTTTAATTCGATTAAAGAAGCTAATTCTATTTGATGAAGTGCTAAGCTCAATATTTTCTTCGCCATCACTAATACTTCGATTAACGTCAACAGGAAAATTTCCATCGATAGTTCCACTGATCAGTTGATCGGAATCTCCATCAATGTTTAATTTTGCCGCTCCTGTTTTGATGGTTACCTTGGCGCTTTTGGACTGATCGGAGGCACTTTCATCAATATATTGGGTAGCTGAAGCTTGGTTGTAAGTAGATGAATTCTTATCAAAGGAGTAATTGCCGGAAGTAATGACCCAAGCAAGTCCAGCGATAATCATAATTACTACAACAATATTTAAGATGATTTGACCAATAGTTGAGAGGGATTTAGAGATTATTGAGAGTCCGGCAACAATTAAGATAAGTGGCCAAAGCTTCCAGATACTAGCCCAAATTGTTGGACTCAAAACGCCATAATTTATAAGCAGGAAGATCAGTCCTATGAAGATGACTATTAGGCCCCAAATTAATTTGCCTATGTTCATTTCTTCTCCTTTTTTGATTTTTCTTCTATTTTTTTATTAGGTGACTTTGACAAGATTGCGATTCCTACGGCGATGATAATTAGAGGCCAGAGTTTATCAAACCCCACGTGCCAGAAAGGAAAGAATTCTTGAAGAAGAAACGAAACACCAAGCAAGATGATAATTAATCCGCCCACTAGCCTAAAATTGTTTGTTCCCGAAGCTTCTTTGAGCTCGGAAGCCATTTTGTCGGCACCTGATTTAATATTTTCACCGACTTCTTTGGATCTTTTTTCTCCTTTTTCAGGAATTAGGATCCACATAACTAGGTAGACGACGACTCCGCTAGCACCAAATACGGCAAGCAAAATAAAAATTAATCTAAATACTATCGGGTCGATCTCAAAATATTCACCAAGTCCGCCACAAACACCTCCAATTACTCGGTCAGTGCTTGATCGATAAAGTTTTTTATCTTCCTGCATATTGTTCCTTATTTTTTGCCCGAGGATGTTATCACCTGGGCTGCTCTTATAATTTTATCGCCAATTTTATAGCCTGGCTTTTGAATTCTTACAATTGATTCTTCTGGTAAATCAGATGGTTCGACAGCAATTGCCTCGTGGTTATTTGGGTCAAAGGCAGAGCCAATCTCGGGTGCTATCTTTACAATATTCTGGTCCGATAGAGTCGTTTCAATTTGACCCACTATGATATCGACACCTTTAACCCACCCGTTTTCTTTGAGCTCTTCAGGGGTATGGTGGGTCATCAAGGTCAGATTGTCGAGAAGTGGAATAATCTGCGAAAGCAAATCGATCTTGGCTTGGTCGGTCCAGTTTTTTTTATCAGACTCGGTTCTTTTTTTGTAATTTTCAAAATCAGCAGAGACTCTTAAGTAAAGCTTCTGAAAATCATCTTGTTTAATATCTTGAGATTTTTTTGTTTTTTCCATGCTTATTACCTCGACAGAAATACTAGCATATTAACAAAAAAAAGAAAGTTTCGAACTAGAGAATTTGAAGATCGCCAGGAGTTACAATTGTGCCAGTTTGAGTAGTATCAGCCGCAGGTGTTTGTGTGGTAGTAGGCGATTCATATACAATAGATTCTTCTGCAACAGGTGTAGTGTAGCTGTCAGCACTGTTACCTGGTTCTGTAGAAGGTTCGCCCAAGTTGAGTTCGAATTCGGCGGTTTCATTTACTTGATCGTTTATAAAATTAACTTCGACAGGAGAGCCAGAAAGTTCATTGTTGGCCGAATAAAGAGTTACCCTATACTGCCCTTGAGGAATTTTTCTGATATACCACTCTACTGTGTTTAGTCCAGCTGTTTCGAAGGTAAAACTACGATTTTTAAAATAATAATTAGCTCCTCCATTTACAGGAGTAAATCTAATCGCGAAGGGGATGCTTCTGGCGTCTGGAACGGTGACGTTTAGTCCGACATGAGCGGTAGCGTAGCCGGGTAAGATAGTATCTGCTTGAATTTTTGACTGATAGGCAAAATAGCCCAAGGCTAGCACTCCGATCGCAAGTAAGCCGGCAATTGAAAGATTAGATATTTTCTTAATATTTTTCATAAATACTGCTTATAATTATAGTAAATGAAAAAAGGTTTAGCGTCAAAGCTTAATCTATTGGCGCACCCTACTTATTTGTTGATCTTTTTGACTCTAGGGTTGATTGTCAGTGTAAATTTACCCTTATGGCTAATTTATTTATCTTTTTACCTCACTTTTATTGGCATTTTGTTGGTTCTATTTAAAATTAAAAGTGGTGCTTGTTTAGTTTTTCTTGGTTTTGGAATTTTGATCGGAAGCTATCATTTATATAGTGTCGATCATCCCCTTCCAAGCGGTTGTGATGATGCGAAAGTTCTTTCAAGGGCAAAGAAATTTAAGACAGGGTTTGTATATAAAATCAAGGGTTCTAAAGAAGTTCTTCTCTACAGCCAAAGCGATGATTTCAAGATCGCTGATAAAGTGCGAGTATGTTTTGGTAAGCCACTTTTACTCGAGGCAAGGGATCGCAGATATCTTCTATCTCAACTACATAGCCAAAACCTGATGGATGCAAGTGAAATAAAGTTACTTGAGCCGGGCAAGGGGGTGAAGAATTATTTAGAACTTCTTAGCGATAAATTTGCAGGCGATGCTGCAAAACTTTTCTCGGGAGATCAGGGCACTTTAGCTTATGGTGTGATTTTTGGCGGCGGTGATTTTTCAAAAGAGCTCAAGAATGACTTTAAGCGAAGTGGCACAACTCACATCGTTGCAGTCTCGGGTTACAACGTATCGATTATCACTGCTTGGATGTTTGATTTTCTGCGCCAAATAAGTAAGAATTTTTCGGGAATATTTTCTGTCTTGGCGCTAGTGGGGTTTTATTTTATTACTGGCGGATCGGCTTCGGTTCTTCGCGCTTCGGTCATGGGAGTGATTATTCTTCTTACTAAATTTATAGGTCGCAAGGTTTCGCCTCTTCATTTATTAATGCTAGCGGCGAGTTTGATTTTAGCTTTTAATCCTTTTGCTCTTTATGATTGGGGATTTCAACTTTCCTTCTTGGCAACAGCCGGATTATTTTTTCTTGCACCTGCGATTGAAAGCTTGCTCTCTAGAGTAAAATTCAATAAAAGTTTAATTAAGACTTTTAGCGAAACGATCGGTGCACAAATTTTTGTCCTGCCGATACTTGTGGCAAATTTTGGTTCATTTTCTATCATCTCGCCACTTACTAATCTTTTGATCCTGCCCCTTATTCCCCTTTTAATGAGCTTAGTCTTTATTTCACTTATAGGTTTTACCCTCTATCATCCGCTGGGAATATTTTTATCTGGAATAACAAAAATATTATTAGCTTATGTAATTTGGATCGTAAAATTAAGTTCACTGCTGCCGTTTGCGAGTCTTAATTATAAACTTGATCCCTTGATCGCTATTCCTTTTGGATATGGCATAATCATACTATTAACTTATTACTTAAGAAGAAGATATCTTGTTAAATCAAAACAAAATATTTGACTACCTGCTGCTAGCAGTTGTTTTAGTTGGTCTTTTTCTGTATTCGACAATATATCAAAATGCTCAAGCCAACATTGACCCTGCCTCAGCCAAAATTAGTTTTTTGGATGTCGGCCAAGCGGATTGCGCATTAGTTAATTTGCCAAATAATAAGCAAATTCTGATCGATGCAGGCAAATCGTCAGACGTTGTCTCGAAAATAAGATCGAGGATGCCGGCCTTTGATTCGGAGATAGAAGCGGTTTTCTTGAGTCATCCAGATAGTGACCATGTTGGAGGGTTTGTCTCGGTTCTTAATTCTTACAAAGTCGACAAAGTTTATCTGAACACCGATCAATCTGACTCTAAGACTTTTGACGCGATTTTAGCTGAAATGGATAAGCAAAAAATTTCTCACGAAGTGATCGGCTCTGGACGAGACGTGTATATAGAAGATCTGCGAATCAAAACGCTTTGGCCTTCGGAAAATAGTGGTTCCTTAAGTGAAAATAATCGCTCCTTGGTGCTAAAGCTAATGATCAAATCGGGAGTCGCTCTTTTTACGGGAGATCTCGAGATAGAAGGGCAGAATAAATTAATGAGTGAATATAAGGAAGAAGATCTTTTGGCAGATTTGTATAAAGTTCCACATCACGGAGCCTCTGGAGCGTGGAATGAAAGCTTTGCCCAGAAGGTTAAACCCAAAAATGCTGTGATTTCGGTAGGTAATAATTCATATGGTCATCCTGGGCAAAGTACAATTACGGGACTTGAGAAGATAGGAAGTAAGGTTTATCGCACAGATCAGCTAGGTACGATTGATTTTGTCCTAAGTGAAGCGGGATTTGTGTCAAAATAATACTTAAAAAAGAGGAAAGCCCCCCGCCATGCGGCAGGGGGCCTTGTTTCCCGGTGCGATGAAAGTCTCACCAGCGTCCCCCCGGGTAGGGGTTGTTGGCGCGCTCGAAGTTCCGCTGAGCGCGCTCCAGGTCTCGGTAGCCGCTCGACAGGTAGCCGAGCCGCCGCCGCTCCGCTTCGATGGCGGAGATTTGGTTGTTGTACCCACCCTGAGGCAGGTACCCGCCTTGGTAGCTGTAGCCACCCTGGGCGACGTAGCCGTTGCCGCAGCCATAGTTGCGCTGCTGGCAACCGCAGATAGTGCCGATCGGCCTGATTTGGAAGCAGGCCGAACAGCGGACGAGCTGCGCCTGCGGGGCGAAGTAACCGCCACCGCAGGTGGGCATCGGCATCGGGCGATAGCCCGGGCCGCACCCACCACCGCTGCCACCGACCGAGAGGATCACGGTGATCCTGGGGCCGGCGCTCGCCGTCGAAACGGCGGCGATTACGACGAGAACGATTGGCATCGTCCTCATTTTGGACACCTCTTTCAAAGGTGCTGGAATTGACTGATTCGGGTAACTATACCACAATTACCCGAGAAAGTCAAGGTTCAGACCCTCAGCATCGCTCCCACGCTCAGCTCCATCTGAGTCTCGAGCCTATCAAGTGAGCAATATGCCCTCTGGATCGAAACCTCCCGAAGATCTCTCGGCTTTGCCAGGGAGATGACGTGTATCTCGCCGAGTTCATGCTCCTCAAGTGTATCAACAGCAGTTGTGTGACCTTCATTGCAGATAATCAGGTAAGGTCCTTCGCACTTGAGAGCGAAGATCTCCCGAATATCTCTTCCGTGGAATTCGTGAAGCAGGTATGTCAGCTCGAGGCGTTCAAGTACCGCCTTTACTTTTGAGCCGATCATCCGCTGATCCTCGACTGCCACGGCCGATACAACACAGATTTGCCTTTTCAAACCCTTCGCCTCCTTTGCGAAAGATGTGGTTCTAAGATATAATCTAGTCCGAAATTAAGGAAAAGCAAGAGGTTTATATGTCGGGACATTCTAAATGGGCTTCAATCAAACACCAAAAGGCAGCCACTGATAAAAAACGAAGCAATGTTTTTACAAAACTTGCCAATAACATTTCGGTTGCCGCCAGGGGTGGTGGCGATCCAGCAATGAACTATTCATTAAGGTTAGCTATCGAGAAGGCCAAAGGGGCTAATATGCCCAAGGACAATATCGAGAGGGCAATCAAGAGAGGTACCGGTGAACTCGGTGGGGCTTCTATCAGTGAAGACTTATTTGAAATTTATGGCCCAGCGCAAACAGCAATCTTGGTTGAAACAATTACTGATAATAAAAATAGAACTTCGGCCGAAATAAAAGCAGTCATCAATAAAATGGGTGGTAAGCTAGCTAGTGCAAATGCAGTCTCATATATGTTTGATCGAAAGGGTGAAATAAAAGTAAGCATTGATGGTCAAGGTGAGGAAGATTTAGAGCTAAAAATTATTGAATCAGGCGCTGAAGATTATCAGCTCATCGATGACGGGTATTTGATCTATTGCAAACCAAACGAACTCAAGCAGGTTGCGGATATTCTGCTTGATCAAGGACTAAAAGTTGAATCATCAGAGTTGGTTTGGTTACCCAAAGAAACTATTTCTGTTCCAGAAGAAGATTCGGCTAAAGTAATTAGGTTGCTTGAGGCACTGGATGATCTCGACGATGTTGCAAATGTAAGCTCGAATTTAGGTTAATAATGAAAATTATTGGTATTGATCCGGGTACGGGTCGGCTTGGCTGGGCGGTTGTAGAAAAAAATAATTCTAAAATTGAACTTTTAGATTGCAGTCTTGTCGAAACTAAAGCAAACACTCCGCTTGCAGATCGGCTGGAAAAAATTTATTTAGTTTTAAACGAAGTTATCAAGAAATTCAAACCAGAAGAAATGGCTATCGAAGAACTATTCTTTGTTAAAAATGTAAAAACCGGTATATCTGTGGCACATGCCCGAGGGGTGGCGATGCTTGTGGCGCGTCTAGCCAAGATGGAAATTTTTGAATACAAACCAAATGAAATAAAACTCGGTATTTGTGGATACGGGCATGCCGACAAGAAACAGATGTCAAAGATGGTTGAACTTCATATTAGAGGATGTAAGATAGAACAAGACGACACTGCCGATGCTGTTGCAATTGCTCTTTACCATTTGCAGTGCCAAAGATATAAAAAATAAGGAGGGGTATGCCTCAGCTTAGACAAAATATCATTACTGGTGAATGGGTCGTTTTTGCTCCAGAGCGAGCTAAAAGACCGACTGACTATGTTTCTATAAACAAGGAGAGGAAGCAGAAGAAAGAAGATTGCCCGTTTTGTATTGATTCAAAAAATAGTGAATACTCAAAGCAAAAAAAAGAGTTTGAGACAGATAATACCTATGTAATCACTAATAAATATCCTGTGTTTATTGAACAGCCTGAAGAGAAATCGGCTAAACTTTTCAGACTCGAGGATGAATTCTACAAAATGAAAATTGCTCTTGGCGGTCATGATGTTGTGGTAGTTAAGAACCATGACGTTGATCTATGTGATTTTTCCAAGGATACTTTCGCCGATTTGCTTAGCACCTTTAAACACAGGGCTGAATATTTTAAGAAAAATGAGAACATTGAGTATGTAATGCCGATCTACAACCATGGCCCGGCTGCTGCTGCTTCAATAGAGCATCCACACGCTCAAATTGTCGCTTCAGCAGTTGTACCGAACCAAGTTTTAAGGGAAATCCAGTATACTCAAAAGCATTTTGACGAACATAGCAAATGCGCATTTTGCGAGCTAGTCGCACACGAAATTGAGCAAAATACCCGGGTAGTGGTAGAAAATGAAGATTTCATCGCTTTTAACTTCTATGCTGCACGATTCCCATTTGAGACTTGGATTTTACCGAAAAATCATCAGTGTAAATATGAAGACATAACTAAAGAGCAAATATCTTCTCTCGCCTCCTTATGCAAGGATTTATTTGGCAAGATGGGTGTGGTACTAAATGATCCAGATCTTAACTTCTTTATTCACTCCGGTCCTCTTAAAGAAGAGAGTTTGAAATCATATCATTGGCATATTGAGATTACTCCTCGACTTTCGACTTATGGTGGGTATGAGCTTGGCTCGGGAATGGTTATCGACATCATAACTCCAGAGCAATCAGCCGAGTTTTTACGTCAGGGTAAGATAGAGAAAAACTGAACTATTAAAACCTTGAATTTTTATTCTAGTTAGGGTATATTAACAATCAATCAGGTTAAAGTATCAATTAAGAGACCTTCAGGTTGATTGTTGGGGTGTAAAATGAAAGTGATGATTCTTCTTAAATTTCCTCTATATGGAGGCGGAAGCGGAACGTACACTAGGAAGCTCGCTGAGCTTCTGGCTAAAGAGAAGGGGTATCAAGTTGCGGTTGTTTCTCCTGATACTAGAACTATAAAAGGTTGCAAGCACTATCAGATTAAACCTGCTTTCAAAGCGGTATTCGAGGCTCACCCCGAGATGAAGCGAGCCAAAAAATATTCTCGGCTTTCTGGCAGTGAATTTTCGAGACAATATTCGGCCTACTTACGTGACATTACTAATGCGGTTGCTGATTTTAAACCAGATGTTATTCATGTTAATCACGCTTCATTTTTAACATGGATAGCTTCATTTATTCGCTCAATGTTTGGAATAGCGTTTGTAACCACTATACATGGGACTGGTGTGTATAATGCAACTATCGATCAAAGATATAGGCTCTTAACAAAACAAGCTCTTGAGAGATCTGAAAGCTTGATTGCTGTTTCTCCTCATACCAAAAAATGGTTCTTAAAAGTTTTTGGTAAGAGCTTGATCAAAAAAACAAGAATAGTTCCAAATAGTATTGTTTTGGATGAGTATATTAAGAAACCATCAGTCGTTAAAATTGAGAAAGAATATAATCTAAAGGGTAAAAAAGTGGTTCTCTTTGCGGGAAGGTTGACCTGGGAAAAAGGTGTCGAATACTTAATTCGAGCAGCAAAGACAATTAAAGGAAATGTTTATATAGTTGGTGGTGGACCCCATGAGAAAGCCCTGAAGAATCTAGTAAAGCTAACTGGTGTTAAGAACGTTCATTTTCTTGGGTATATCGGCAAAGACAAGTCAGATGTTTTAAAAGCTCTCTTCTATCGTGCCAATGTTTTAGTATTACCTTCAGTGGTAGATGAATCTACTGGTTTGGTTTTGCTTGAGGCAATGGCTTGTAAAACACCCGTAGTTGCATCGGACAAAGGTGGAATTCCTATAGTTATCAAAAATGGACATAATGGTTTTTTGGTCAGAGCTAGAAGCTCAAAGGCAATATCTCAAGCCGTGAATAATATCCTAACCGATGACATACTGGAGCAGCGGTTAGGTGAAAATGCTCGCATCACTATCGAAAACAAATTTAGATGGAAGGTTATCTTGCCTCAATTTACTGCGATATACGAAAAAGCTGCTGATGTTACACACAAACTACAGAATCAGAAATATAGAGCACTATTCGATAAAGAAGATATTATAAGAGAAAAGGAAGAATTGCAGAAGAAAATTGTTTAGGATATAGTTTTGATTGATGAATAAATCACTCAAGCTTAATGGTATCGAAGATATTAATCTACTGGCGGTTTTGGGGCATTCGAATAAGTCGGCAAAAATTGACGATCCGATGACTTTTGATGCGAGAGTAAGGTGCCGCGCGGCTGGAGTTTTGTATAAAGAAAAGAAGGTTAAGCAAATTGCACTCCTTGGCGGGGGTAACGATAAGGTTATGAAAGTGGCCGAAGGAGAAAGAATGCGCAATTATCTTAAGGATTCTTTCGACATTCCCGATGATTTGATGACAACCGAAAGTGAAGGCGTTAACACCATTACGGATATTGTTTCAATCCTTTTGAATATAAAAAAAGAGAAGATCGATCCAGAAAAAGTTGTATTTGTAACCTCTGACTACAATTCAGTTAGGGTCAAAATGGTGCTCGAAATATTAGGCGCTGCTAAGATGGCCGTATTTTCCTCTGAGAGAATATTGCTCGAGTCAGGAGATTATTATTCTCATCAAGCCGGGGAATATATGGAAAGTAAAGAATATCAAAAACGTCTTTTATATGAATCATACTGGATTGCCAAGACTGTCTTTGATGCAAAATACACCGAACAGGCCAGGGAAATTCTTGAAATTAAAAAAAATCCGTTAGAACTATACAAAGATTTGCCACGACGAGAGATGGATAACATTGATACTTAGGAGGAATCTTGAACAAAGAATATGAGGGTATTTCTCCTGAAATTGAAGAAGATGAAAGACGGGAGAGCCAAGCAGATGCACTCATTGTGTTTGGATTTGGAATTAAAGATCCAAACTGGATGCAGAAACGCAAAGAAGCTGAAGAAGCCGGTGTTGATCCTGAAACAATTTCAGATCAGTCGGAGGGTTGGATGCTTTCTCTGGGCGCAAAAATGCGAGTGCAAGCAGCGGCAGAATTATATTTAAAGGGTGCGACTCGAGAAGTTATTTTTACAGGTGGAGCTACTAGAACTAAAGATGGTTTGCAGCAAACGGAAGCCCAGGTTATGGAAGATTATTTTCTGCATATCCTTCGAAAGCGAAAATTTGAACAATTAAAGGGCGATAGAGTGCAGCTTTCCGAAACGGAAAGACGTGATATTGATGTTGTCTCTACTGCTTATATTCAGGAAGCTAAAACCCATATTATTAAAGAGGATAAAGCCAGCAATACAATCGAAAATTTTTCCAGAACACTTGCGATGTTTGATAATAATCCTAATAAATATAAAAAAATCGCACTTCTTTCCAGTAAATTTCATATTGACCGGATTGGACAGCTTTCAGAACAATTTTTATTACCTGCTGATGAAGAGTATGGTGCCGAAGAGGTAATGGCAGAATCGAGAAAAGGAAAGAGGCATGAAGCTTTATATACTGATGTGTTAAATGATTATCTCGAATCCGAGGAATATTATAATTTTACTCTGCGAGAGAACCAATGGAGGGGAGGTTTGAGGAAGGTACCTGAATATTTTCTTCCTCAAACTATTTTTGTAGATATAGATCGATTTCGAGAAATACTTAGAAGCATGGCATTGCAGGATGAAGTATATGCAAATAAACTTTCTGAGCTTGGTATAAATCCGGATTCTCTAGATGATCTTAGCGAAGAGCAGTTAAATGATATCAAGAATAAGATAGAGTCTATTGAAAGAATCCTACCTCCGCAGAGTTGGGCCGAAGTTAATCCCGAGCAAATATTTGCTACACCGCCAGCTAGGTTTGAAAAGAGATCCGAGTATACTGATCCTCTTGAAAGAGCAAGGCATTTAGAAACATTGATTTTTAGTGATGTAGATGGCACTTTGCGCGGCGAGGGAGCAAATGATCGCCTGGTAGGTGAATACATTAGGCTCGCCGAACGTTGTTCGGGTGAAATAATTTTAACTTCTAGTCGCTCGAGAGGAGATCTGGAGACGCTTAAGGATCTATACAGGATGAATGAACTTGCCCCGGTTATTTTTGAAAATGGCGCCGGTGTAGCTTTCGATAATAGGCTAGTTGATATTGGCATGCTAAAACAAATTGCATCTGAAGAGGGTTTTTCTCATGTTAATTTTGTATCAAGCGCAAATACGACAATAGTGGAATTTTCACCGAGTCGGCAGAGTTTGAGGCCTGTTTTTGACGAAGTCGCTAAGGAGACGGGGTTGAAATATCATTATGTATTGGATTTACCTGCTCAGGATATAGCTGAGCTATATAATATCAGTCTCGAGCAAGCTGAGGATATTAAACAGCAAGTTCCTCGCGAGGAAAAATTATTCATGGAAAATATCGTTTTCGAGGAGTCTGCTTCGGAAGATGAGATCCAGGAATTTGCGCTAAAAGCAAAAGATAGAGGTCTTCACCTAACCAGGGCAAGGATAACTTGGCATTTGATGAGTTCTAATGTCAATAAAGGCGAGGCAGTTAGATTTGTACAAAAGGTTTATAAGCATTTGAGTCAAAATTATCGCTTATCGGTAGCGGTTGGAGATGCTCCTAATGATTTTGAAATGTTTAAACAATGTGATGAGGCGTATTATGTCGGTGATGATAAGTACGTGGTAGAGGGGAGCCATGAGACAGAAAAGAAGAGGTCTGAAGGTGTAATAGAGTTAATTAGAAATAAATTTCTTAATATGAGGGAACAATGAAGATATTGATGGTAGCACCACTTCGTCGACCAATTGACCCAGATATAACTGCCTCGAGGCCGAGAGTTATATTGGATTTAATTGAGGGTCTGATAAAAGAGGGTCATGAGGTTTCAGTTCTTGGAACAGGCGACTCCGAAATTCCAAATGCTAAGTTGATTCCATTAATTGATAAAGCGATTAATTTTATGCCCGCTTTTGAAAATCCTTTTTATGCAGAAACAGGCTTTTTGGTCAGATGTGCAAAAAAACTTGAGGAATTATCTGGTGAGTTCGATATTATCCACAATCATCAATTTCCGGAATTTATTAATTTATTAATTGAAGACAAATTAAAATGTCCAATGATAACAACGGTACATGCTCAGATGACTCCGGAGATGGATGAAGCACTTGCCTGTTTTCCGGATTCTAATCTTGTAGCAATATCCGAATCTGCAAGTAGCTTGGCTAAAAAAGCGAAAATGTTAAAAGTCGTTTATAACGGAGTTGACACCAATCTTTATTCTTTTACTGAAGATAAAGAGGACTATCTACTTTGGATTGGAAGGCTTGCAAAATCAAAGGATGACAATGGTGAGTTTATTGATCCAAAAGGTGTTAAGTGGGCAATAAAATTGGCTGAGGCGACAGGTAGTCGACTAAAATTAGGCGGAAATGTAGAAGATCAAGATTTCTATGATCAGGAAGTTAAGCCTCATCTGAACGATAAAATTGAATGGATCGGACCGATTTCCGCAGAGCAACCGCTATCAAAAGCTGAAGTAGCAGGCCTGATGCAAAAAGCTAAAGCATTTCTAATGACGATAAATTGGGAAGAGCCATTTGGATTAGTTATGGCAGAGTCGATGAGTTGTGGAACTCCTATTATTGCATTTAGGCGCGGGTCAGTACCTGAGATTATTGAAGATAGGAAAACGGGATTTATTGTGGAGCCTGAAAAAGGAGTTGATGGTCTAGTCGAAGCTTATGAAAAGATCAAGCAAATAAATCCAACTGATTGCAGAGATCTAGTGCTTAATAAATTCTCAATTCAAAAAATGGTTGAAAATTACGAGAAGGCATATATTGAACTTGTAAAATAAAGAAAAAATATGAAAAAACCAAAAATAGTTTATTATACGACACCGTATGGATACGGGCATGTTGTAAGAGCGAACGCAATTATACAGGCGATTGGAGGTCGTGCTGACGTACATTTGATAGCGGCGATTGATATTATTTTTGATCTAGCTAAAAATATTCATTTTCATAAAATTGATGAAATTCCTGGCTCGGTAAGGTTTGATTGTCCAATATATTATGAAGATAAAGAGGGGAAAACTCCAAGTACAAGTTCGGGAAAGCATATTGAAGAATTTCGAACTCATACGCGAAAATTCGTTGATCTTCTTTGTGATATTAATCCCGATCTAGTCATTATTGATGTAACTCCGGAATTTGCGATTTTTGCGAAGATATTGGGTTTTGAAAGCGCCCAGGTTTTAATCACCGGCAAAAGAGATGATTTACGAAATAAAGTGTCTTTGTGCAGCGTTGATCATGTGATAGTTCCATACCCGGAAAATTTTGTTGATTTGTCTTACTTACCTGCTGAAGCTCGAAAAAATATATTTTATAGTGGCGCTTTCTCTAGGTTTGATGGCAAGCGAATTATTTCAAAAGATGATGCAAAAAAGAAACTTGGAATTCCAAGTGATAAGAAATTAGTTGTTTGTGCTTTTGGCCGAGGCGATTTAGGGGGCAAGGTAGTCAAAAAGGTTGAAGAAATCGCAAAATCTAAAGAATTTGCCGACTGCCAGTTTAAAATATTCGGCAATATTCCGAACGTTGATGAATATCTTAATGCAGCTGATTTTGCGATTTCAGGTGCTGGAGATAATACAGTGATGGAAAATTGTTATTATCGGGTTCCGATGATAATGATTCCGCTTAAAAGGCGTTATGATGAGCAGGTTCTCAAAGCTGAAGCGCTAGAGAAAATAGGAGCGGGAAAAATTATTTTAGAGGATGAAATAGATAGCAAGTTACAAGATGAATTACGTCGACTGATATCAGACGAGGGGTATCGTGAAGAAGCTGCCAAAGCTGAAGGAAAGTTTGTTGACGGCCATGGAGCTGAGAGACTTGCTGATGAAATAATACGGTGGACTAAGCTTAGCTAATAGTTGACTCTTGATTCAATTTGATGTATAGTAATTGCCTCGGTTAAAGTATATGATATTATCATAAATAGTTATTTTAACCTTCGGAGGAAGTATGAATTATGCCGTTATAATGGCTGGTGGATCTGGTACAAGACTTTGGCCCATGAGCCGAAAACAGAAGCCTAAACAGCTTCATAATTTAGTTTCTGATAAAACCCTTATTCAAGAAACATATAATAGATTGCTTAAGGCGTTACCCGAGGAAAATATCTATGTTTCTACGACTAGTTCATATGTAGATGAGATTAGAAAGCAGCTTCCTAAAATTCCGCGAGAAAATTTTATTATTGAGCCTTCTTCTCGCAATACTGGACCAGCGCTCGCCTATTTGGCAAAAGTTATTGCGATGAAGGACCCGGAGGCTATTATTGCCACTATTGCTTCTGATCATATAGTTAAAAATATTGATGTTTTCGCCAATACTGTCAAAACGGCTTTTGAAGCAGCTAAAAAATTTCCTGATCATTTGATTGCGGTTGGGATTAATCCTACTAAACCAGATACCGGACTGGGTTATATCAAAATGGGCTCGATGAAGGTAGAGATTAACGATGAGAAGGTTTTTGAAGTCGATACGTTTGTAGAAAAACCAGATCACAAAACAGCGGAAAAGTATTTACAGAGCTGGGAATATTTATGGAATGGTGCTTATTATTTCTTCTCGGCCAAATCGATGCTCGGATGGATAAAGAAGTATCGTCCAGAGATGCTCAAGACAATCGAAGAGATCGGCGAGCTTATAGCGCAGGGTGCTAATGGTACTACGCAAACTAAGATTAAGTCCCTTTATGAGTCACTCGAAAATGAACAATTCGAGAACGCAATTATCGAGCAGGAAGATTTCACTAAAGTCTTAGTTATTCCTGCAGATCTTGGCTGGTCCGATATTGGCAACTGGGGAACTCTTCACGATGTATTAACTGAAACATATGGAAGTGAGATGATTTCGAGGGGTTATCATATAGATGTTGATTCGAAAGGTTGCTTGATTTATGGTGGTGAAAAAATGGTTGCTACCCTTGGACTAGAGAATATTATTGTTATTGATACTCCTGATGTAATGCTGATTGCAGACAAGAGAAGGGCTCAGGACGTTAAAAAGTTACTAGAAAAACTTAAAGACGAAGGTAAGCACTTATATTTGTAAGATGAAGATTCTTGTTCACCGAGTCCCGCTATGCGTAAAAAATGACAAGTTAGTTGAAAGCGGTGAATTGAACTCTCCAGAGTTTGATTTTAAGGGTCATTTTGCGAAAGAGACGATTGTCACTCTTGGTAGGTTTATGGTTTGCTACAAAGCCAAACCTTGGATGATTAATGATCTCATGATTATCGATGGTGACAAGGAGTATGTAAAAAGTCCATCCGAGCTTGATGAGGAAGACTCAAATATTTTGAATTCTATTATTAATATTGCTATTGCGGAATTATCTAGTAATTCACAGATTAGCAAGATCGTCGTCGGAGCCAATATTAATCCCCTTCCTGAGAAAGAAGATCATGAATCGATCTGGCGTCTTCATGTGCATGTTTGTGGTTTGACAAAGGGTGAAGTCGAAAAAATGGAGATTTTAGACGAAGAAACAAATATTTATGAAGATGAAATAATCGAGCAATTTAAAAAAGAAATCGCCCAGCTCGATGGTTTTGAAGAATATGCCTATGGGGCAAGAAAAGATTTGGAAAATATAAAAGATGGTAATTTTATGGATGAAATTAAGTACATAGATATCAAGGTTAAAGAAATACTTTCTAAATTTGTAAGTAAATTTTCAGTAATTTCTTATTCTTTTTCTATAATAATAGAAGACGACCGGGCAAGTATGTACGTTTCCCCTAAGTCCAGAGATGGACGAGGGGTGCTTGAAGCAGTTGGAATTATACTTGATCGAGAAGAAAATCTTGAAATTGATAAAGATTTTATTGATGGAAGGAATAAATTTTTGAAAAGAGTGCAGGACAAACTAATTCAAATAGATGGCGCCAAAATTGGAAAGCTAAAATTGGAGGAATAATGAAAAGCAGTGAAAATCTTATAAATATTGTTAAGAAACTTGGCCGAAGAGGAGAAGAAGTAATTCCAGTTGGCGAGGATCTTACTGACGTTTTTGGTAGGAGACTGAAATTCGAAGGGCAGGCAATTGATCTTGAGAAGAACCAGTTGAACAAGGCGGCGCAAGATTTGCTCAAAGAGCTTCAAACTGAGGGCTCGGAGATAGAGAAAGTTCTTAGAGGACAAGTAATGTGGTATGACGTTCGGTCTTCGGTTTGGAAAGAGCATCCTGAACTTTCTGCTCTTATGGCACTTGCCTACGCTAAAGTCTTGATTGAAAGAACTGGAAAAACTACTGGTCATACGCTTAATATCGCGGTTGATTGTTACAAGAAGCATTATGAGTCAATGTCGGTGTTTGCGGATACAATTATTAGAACTGGAATCGTACGAGATGGTGGTGGCGTGATTTATTGGGGCGTTCAAAATGGAGGGTCTATTAGAAATGTTGCTCAGGCAGAGCGAGCATTTACTGGTGAAAATGGAAACTGGATTTTTGGAACAATGAGTCATAGAGCCGAGGATTATGTCGGTGCTAAATTTGGAATGCAGGGCAAGGTTTTTTGCGGTCCTGATCTAATGAATGATTTATATGGAAAAATAATTTCTGGAGACTTTCCTGAATTAATTGAGATAGCATCTCCTGAAGAATATGCTGTTACGGTTGGTGATTTAACTGCAAATAATATTGATATTGTTGAGGACTTGGTCAGAGCTAGAACTGGTACGAAAAAGCCGAAAGAAGAAATTCTTGCTGGTATGAAGGTTGGTATGAATATGTGCGGTAGCCCAGTTGGCAAAAACCTACTTGATATTCTCAAGGCGTTTGGAGCGGATGTAGTAGCTATGAATGATGTTTTGAATGAGAATTATTCAACTGCTAATATTGTTGACCCAAATGAACATGAATCTGAAGCGATGGAGGATATGAAAGAAAAAGCTAAAGAAAATGGAAGAATCTATCTAGCGCTTGACCCAGACGGAGATAGGGGGACTGTGATTGCGCTTGATTCAAATGGTAAGCCAGAGTCGTTGACAGGTACTGAGCTACTTCTTCTGGCGACTGAGAATCTTGCTACTTATAATCCAAATAAACTACAGGCGGACGTTATCTACGACATGAGAACTGGTATTTCAATCTCTATGCTCCAAGAAGCACTCACTAAAGCTGGATTTCCGATAAAGACTCTCGCGGCCGAACCTGGATATCCATTCTTTATGGAAATGATGGGAAATAACGAAGGGGCAGTTATAGCTGTTGAGAATACTAGCCATCAATTTCTTACGCCGATGACCAATCCAATCTGGGGTGCACCAAAATATTATCCTGGGGTTCAAGGTGGAGACGATGGTGCAATCTTCTTGGTTTATATTCTCTCGCTTTGTCATGAAAAGTGGGAAGGAAGAAATCCGATTGAACAACTTGAGTTCTTGAGAGAGAAGTATAAAATGCCGAAAACTTTGATCCGGGAGTTCAAACCGACAGTGGATAAAAAAGATGCTATGAGAAAATATGATCTTGCTGAGGCGATGTGCAACATTGTAAATGATGAGATCGATGGTAGTAAATATCAGATCGATACTATGAATAGTGGAGTAAGGTTAACCGATCATAGCAAGCAAGCGATGGTTCTTATCAGATACTCTAACACCGGTCCATCGTTTACCGCTTCAGGAGAAGCGGTGAGCAAGGAGGATAGTGATTTCATGTTCTCTTTAGGTGGGGCGATTATGGCCAAAGCTGTCGCAAAAGTAAAAAAAGAAAAAGGTGACTTTGAATTTGACTTTGCTAACTATAGCGAATTCGGTAATATCGATGAAGCTAAGTACAATAAAATAATTAGCGAGGTATAACTGTGGGTAAGACGAAAGTATTTATAGATCTTGACGATACGTTGATTGACACCGCTCAGATCAAGCATGATATTTTTGGCAAAATCGCTCTTATGGGTGTGCCTATGGCAGAAATAGCGTCAAGCTACAGCGAAGCGCGCAAACAATTCGGCGCTGACTATCTTAAGCCTTTTGCTGAGTCATTTCAGGAATTTGGGATTGATGGCGAGATTTTGTACAATGGTCTGCAGCAAATGATTCTGCAACATATGGATAAATATTTACTAGAAGATCGTCTTGTGTGGCTAGATCGGTTTCAGAGTGATCAATATGAAATGTACTTGCTCACTCACGGTAACCCTGATATTCAGGAGAGAAAGGTTCAGGGCCTTCATTTAGAAAATCTCTTTGAAGATAGAGTGATTTATGTGCAAGACAATAAGGCCGACTACATAAAGAAACTTCTAGGGCCTGGTGAGAAATTTATTTTGGTTGATGATAAAAAGGAAGTACTGGATGAAATTATCAATGAATACCCAGAACAAGCCGAAGTTTGGGAAGCAACCAAAAGCGTAGACGATCAAGGCGAAATTACATACAATGATCCAGAAGGGTATTATAGTCCGCTTGATATTGCCCGAGAAGGAAAAAATTATTAATAAGGAGTCTTTATGGCAAAAATTTTAGTTACCGGTGGAGCTGGCTTTATTGGTTCGAACTTTTCCAATCTAATGAGTCAAAAAGGGCATGAAGTTGTTGCTTTTGATAACCTTTCTCTTGGAAAAAAGGACAATCTTTCCGAAAAAGTAAAATTTGTTGAAGGTGACGTTAATAAAGAAGAAGATCTGCTTAGTGCTGGAGAAGATTTTGATTATATTATTCATTTAGCTGCTTCCTCCTCTGCTCCAATGTTCGCCGAAAATATGTACTGGGCTTATCAGAATAATGTTTCGGGTCATGTCAGGGTCATGCAATATGCGAAAAAAATTGGTGTTAAGAAAATGTTGTTTGCCTCTACTTCTTCAATTTACGGCAACAATCCGACACCACTTACCGAAGACCAAGAAGTGATTCCTCCGAACCATTATTCGGTGACAAAGTTTGCTCAAGAAGGTGCTTCCCGTGTTTTTTCTAAAGCGGAGGGCTTAGAGATAATTGCTTTCAGATTTATGTCGATTTACGGGTTAAACGAAGGTCACAAAACATATTTCGCTAATCTAGTTTCGCAATTTATTTGGTCAATGGCTAAAGACGAAGAGCCGGTTCTGTATGGTGATGGTACGCAGGAGAGGGATTTTACTAACGTAAAAGACGTTTGCCAGGGTATTGAAAAGGCGATGGAAACAGAAAAAAAATACGGATTTACAATCTTCAATATCGGTACGCACAAGGCGATTAATCTATTGGAATTAGTTGAAATGATCAATAAGGCGCTTGGCAAAAATATTAAGCCGAAACTTATCCCGAATCCAGTTAAGGAAGGTTATGTGAAAAGCCAACTTGCCAGTATTGATAAGATATCAAGTGAACTTGGGTATGAACCGACGGTAGAACTCGAGGACGGAATTAAAGAAATTGTTGATAACCTAAAGTAAACTTGTTTCGCACTAATAATTAGGTTAGAATTTAACTGAACAATAACAGGAGGGTTTTTGCGTAAAGGCAAAACAAGAGTTCTCTTTCTAGCTTTGGTTGGGGTTGTTGTTTTAGTAAGTCTTTTTGCAATTTTTAGGAAGCAGATCTTTGCTGACACCATCACGATGCCAAGCTGGATTGATAGCGCCACGGTAACTAAATATAATACCTGGACTGCAGGCCAGAAACTTTCTTTTGACAGATGTGCGTCGAATGGTGTTAATACTAAATCCACCCTTACTCCTCAGGAGATCAATCAGTTCGGTTCGAGTTCGGTAGCTTTTAATATTAGACCAATCGTAAATGTATCTTCGAGTAGTCCTTACTGGCCATGGTATCAGAGTAGCTATAGGTTAATTGTCACACCTCTAAAATACGATCTTCAAGCCGATGGATCACGAACTCTGAAAATGAGGCTAACGCTTGGTAATCCTGGCACTAGTCCTGTGATTGTTGCTAATCCAGAAGCTCGCTATTATTTCTGGTCTTTTAGCAACTCAGTTCCAAAAGTTGGCAATGTAATATTTACAAGGGGAGTTGATTATACCTATACATTGTTGCCTGGCGAATATGTGAGTCAAGATACGCTTGAACTCAGCGGAGTAAAGGATCCGGCTTACTGGGGAATCGAGTTCTCGAATATGAAATATACCTTATCTGGAACGACGCCAAATTTTGAGCAGCCAATTTGGGATCCAGTGGCGCAAAAAACTGATGCTACGCTTAGTTGTATAATCAATCCTCTTCCCTTAGCAGGGTTGGTTCCAGGCTCAATTCCGTCAGTAACTCCTTCGACAGAAGTTCCTGGTAGTAGAGCGGTTACCTTTAGAAGAGGATTTTCGACTTTTGGTAATAGTGGAATGACGAACGGCACAATGTTTAAAGACGCTGGATTATTTCTCTATGCTTTTGATGGACCAACTAATTCTTGGAAAATTTATCCTGGGGGACCGGAGATAAATACTGATTTAAAAAAAGGCTATTACGTTTATAATCCTAGTGCTGAGAAAACTATTAGGTTCGGTTTCGGTAATCCTACAGTGACTACTTTTGAGCTCACCAAGGGTTGGAATATGCTTTGGACTGCGATGGACAAAAGATTAAGCGATTTAAATTTATTTTATAACGGTCAGACTTTGTCCGCTCAAGATATGATTAATCTAAGGACGATTAGCAATAACATATTTATCATTCAGGATGATACTGCCACTACGGCTTGTACCTACTTTAAACTTCTGTCTAATACCGATACTCAAGCGACATGCTCTGGTGGATCTGCAGGACTCGGAAGTTCTAGCAAGATTCCAGGTGGTAAAGCATTCTGGATTTATGTCAATTAATTTTTTTAAATTGTTTTTGATTGTTAAAAAAGTAAAATTGTAATAGTAGTTTGATTACTTATCATTAGGAGGATGTGTGAAGACAAAAAATAACCAAAAGCTTAAATTAATAGTATTTTTGGTGCTAGTTATTGGTCTTGCAGCACTTGCAGGTTTCTATATATATAAAAGGACGGTATCTGCTGATACTACTCTTCCTTCTTGGATAGATTCGGCTACAGCTACTAAATATAATAGCGTTTGGTCGACTGCTCAGAAACAGCAGTTTCTTGGTTGTATGTCGAATGGTTATACTACCAAAAGCACTTTGACTGCCGCCGAACAGTCGCAGTTTGGTGCAAATTCGGTAGTATTTGAGGGTCAGGCAGCTCCTCCAAATGACCCTGCTTATCAGATACCATTCTATCAAAGTAAATATCGAATAGTTGTAACTCCCCAAATGTATACAACTAATAATGGATCTACGAGTGCTAAATTTAAATTTAATGTTTCTAATCCTACTTCAAGCACCTACCCAATGAGAAAGACTTCGATCAGGTTAAGCTTTTGGCATGTCGAGCAATTCGACTATTATGTCGATGGAGTCACTCCGCATTATTGGGCTGCCGATCAGGTATTATATTTCCCGAATCAGGACAATCAATCATCGCTTGCGCCTGGCCAACAGATGACAATTGAATCAAACGTCTTAAATATGACTAATGAAAGTTTTTATACCGTTAGCTTTGCTACAGAGATGTATGGTGTTAATACCTCAACCGGGGCAATTACATGGACCGGAGGGGGAACGGCAAGCTCGGTAAATTGTATAGTAAACCCAATTCCTATTGCATCGCTTAGGACTATGGCTTTTGCCTCTGTCACGCCGACTCAAACTACAACAAGCACCGCCACTTCCACGGTGACAGCAAGTGCAACTAGGACGGTTGCGCCTCCAACTGTAACGCCAACTCCTTCGGTCACATCAACTACCGCGGGACCGGGAGACTCTACTTATAATTTTCCTCGTGGTTTTAGTGTATTTGGAGCTACAGCTAATTTCCCATCAAGTCGGTTTGCTGATAATGGGTTATATGTCTACAAGTTTGATGGTGTCTCGAACAGCTGGGTATATTGGCCGGGTATGACTCAATTTAATTTAGAAACAGGCAAGGGTTATTATGCCTATGCTGCTTCAGCGAAGTCCGCAAGCCTTCCTCTAGCCGCTGTTCCTACGGGTACGTATTCGCTGACAAAGGGTTGGAATATGCTTTATAACATTGGGGATAAATCGCTTAGTTCATTGCAGCTTAGCTATAACGGGGTAACCAAGTCAGCCCAGGAGATGATAAATAGTGGCACGATCCATTCAAGAGTTTTTATTATTGATAACGATCAAGCTACTCAGGCTTGCAGCTACTTTAAGCTACTTGGGTCAACTAACTCTGTTGCTAATTGTAGCTCAAACACTTTAGCGGTAACGGCTACTTTAAATTCCGCCAAGGCCTTCTGGGTTTACGTATTCTGATCTATAGGTTGATAATTGTCAGTTTTGAGCTAAAATCTTTTCGTGGCTAAGAAAAAGAAGAAAACTACAAGGCAGCGCTCACCCTTATTGACACCAAGGGTTCGGCTATTGGTTATCTATGCGGTAATTGGTGTAATTTTTTTATCTTTAGCTGTCTGGCTAACCTGGCCTCTTAGTAAGTTCATTAATTCTGCTATCATCTCCCAACCCGACTTTACTGACGGACCGTTTTTTATTTGGAATCTGTGGTGGGTGAAAAAAGCGATTTTGAATCTATCAAATCCATTCTTTAGTGATTTTGTATATTTTCCCTCGCGATCTAATCTTGCTCTTCATACCCTTACATTTACTTCAGGGATAATCTATTTGCCACTTAGTCTTTTTTTCAGGCCTCTTACTTCGTTGAATATAATTCAGCTCTTGTCTTTTATAGCGAGTGGGCTAGGGATTGTTTTATTTTCGAGTTATCTAACTAAACCAAAATCAATATTGGAATATTTAAGCCTAGTGCCAGGGGCCATTATTTTCGCTTTCTCCCCTTTCGTTTTTTCTCACCTTCTGGCGGGACACTATAACTTAAGTATGATTTGGCCGATTCCATTTGTCGCATATTTCTTGATAAGGACACTAGATGAGAAAAAATATACGCCGGCAATAGGCTTAGGGATATTTGCTTCAGCTCTCGCCTATCTTGACTTGCAACTGATATTCTTTGCTGGCATTGTATGTCTGCCGATTTTTTTCTCACACATGATTTTTAAGTGGAGAGAATTTTTTACCAAGCAATCGGTGCTCAGTTTGGCTCTAGCTGTTTTAGTTTTTGCAATTATTTTTGCTCTTCCATATGGATATCTGATGAGCGAATTCTGGGGGACGAAAGATGCATTTTCTACATATAATAATGGCGATATAAAGATTTTATTTGGTTTTAATCCACTAAATCCACTATTTAAATATCAAAATTACAAACTTCTTCTTTCATTGATTGGATCATATCGCGAAAACACAATTTCAATCGGTTTTACTGGTCTATTTGTAACTTTAGGAGGGTTTGCGTTGTTTGCGCGGCAACATTGGAAACAGAAATTTATTTATTTTTTCGTTCTTATCGTTGGAATAGCTTTATCGCTTGGCCCCAACCTTCAATATAACAATCATGTTTATGAGCATATTAGATTGCCCTATTATTATCTTCAAAATCTACCATTCTTTAATCTAGGTTTAGTGCCGAGCCGATTTATTTTAATCGCTTATTTTGCTCTAGCTGTGCTTGTGAGTTTGAGCATGTTCTCTGTCGTAAGATTTTTTCAAAACAAAAAATTGTTTATTCCGGCCATCTGCTTACTTGTGATTGTTCCAATGTTTATTTTAGTCGAAAATTATTCTGGCAAAATGATGATTGATCCACTTTATGATATCAAGCAGGTTCAAGAAATTGCACGAGAGGAAGGCGATTTTACTATCTTGCCTTATGAAGCCGGTCAAAGAGACGCGTATATTCAGGTTCTGCATCAAAAGAAAGTAGTGACGGGATTCTTGGGTAGGAGGATACATGATTATTATATGTCCAAGTATGGTAGCGTTTATCCAATAAACAAATTTTCTAGAGGACTCGCAGATGAGCTTAATCAATCTGACACTAAGCAATCAGTTGTTTCGGTATTCAGCGAATACAAGATAAGGTATATAGTTATTGAGAAAAATTTTAAGGATGATCAAGAGCTTGCGAAATTGAGGAGCTATTTAAAAAATATTCAGGCAGATTTGACTTATGAATCTAGCCAAGTGATGATTTACAAGGTTAATTAAAATTTGTAAATTGTAAATTAAGAGAATATATTGAATCAATGAGCCATAAGTATTTGATTGGAGCTAGTTTAGGATACTCTGGAATTGAAGCGATCACTTCCGATCAAAATTTTAATATACTGGAAAAGAAGTCCAATCCTTTCCCGGGCAAGTTAGGCAAGGATACAATAGTCGCAAAATTATCTAAAACCATTACTTCGCTTGCTGAATATCACAACTCTTTTGCGGTAGGGATAAGTTTGCCTGCGGTTTTCGATCAAAGTAATAAAAAAATCATTTCTTCTCAAATCGAAGGACTTGAAGGTGTGGATATTTATAGTCTGCTCTCGCGAAAAATTGATAAGCCAATTTTTTTCTTCCGAAGAAACTTCTCGATTATGCTTTCTGAGCAAGCTTTTGGCGCGGCTAAAGATCTTAAAAACGCAGTATTGGTTGAAATTGGTAGAGATATCTCATGCGCGCTTCTCATCGGCGGGAAGATCTACAAAGGATCAAATAACGCCGCTGGACTAATTGACGAAACAATAGTCGATATTACTAGGGAAAAGAGGAATGAAGGAGGGACATTCTCAAGTTTAATTTCCGGTGAGGGTATTGAATCATTAACCGGAAAATCTGTGTATGAAATTCTAAAAGATTCCAAGGACTCAAACTTAGTTAGCAAACAGATAATCAGAGACCTCAAAGAAACATTACTTACTGGTTTTATTAATGCTAAGCTTTTGCTGGACCCCGAAGCTTTTATAGTAAGTGGGGAAATATTACAAAATTACGCTTTATTTGAAGCCGCTTTTAAAGACCTTGGAGTAGAGGTAAAAAAAGGAGAAATTGGCTCATCGGCCCCGGCACTTGGTGGGGCAATTGCCCTGTATAATAAAGTAAATAAGAAGGACGTTAAATGATTGGATACGTTAAAGGAAAGATCATAGCTAAAAGCAGCAACTCATTAATACTAGAGAACCAGGGATTGGGTTATAAAATAAACACTGGCAATTTTCCCAAGGGCGAGATCGGTCAAGAGGCGGAATTTTATTGTTATCACTATGTCAGAGAAGACATAAATGATTTATTCGGTTTTCAAAATTATGAATCGCTCGAATTCTTTGAGCTTTTACTAAGTGTTTCAGGAGTTGGGCCAAAGGTTGCACAAACGATACTTAATAATTTATCTAAACAGAAAATAATTCAGGCAATCGATACTAATGATCTGAATTTATTTAAAAGTATTCCCGGAATTGGCACTAAAGTAGCCGCTAAAATCATAGTCGAACTCAAAAGTAAGCTTAGTAAGAATGATATAGATCTCAATTCGATTGAAAATGACGAGACGGTTGATGCTCTTTTGGCTCTTGGACTTAAAAAAGCAGAAATTCTTCCCGCTCTTAAAAATATACCACCAGATATGGATAGCGTTCAGGAAAAAGTTAAATTCGTTCTCAAGAATGTCTCCAAATCCTGAAATAGAGTTAAAAAATATTTCTGGAATTGGACCTAAGTATCAACTAGCCTTAAATAAACTCGGTATTTTTAGCGTGCATGATTTGATCTATTTTTTGCCAAAAAGAATAATTGATCTTACGAATATAACCCCAATTGATAAAGTTAAATCTTTAGTTGACAAAGAAGTGGTGATCGAGGCTAGGGTTAGAAGTGTTAACGTCGTTAGAACTAAAATTAAAAAGATGTGGGTTGTCGAAGCGATTCTGGAAGATGAATCCTCGGCGATCCAGGCGATTTGGTTTAATCAGCCATATCTTTTTAAATTCCTCAAGCAAAATAAAGACTTAAAGATCTATAAAGCAACTGTTAATCTCTCTAGCAAGAAAATATTTTTAAATAATCCGGAAATTTATCCTAAAAAAGGTCTCTATCCAATATATAGACAGACTAAGAATTTATCTTCCAGGATTATTAGCAGAATAATCAATAAAATTTTAATCGAAAGTCTTTTGAAAAAAGATCTCTTGCCAGCACCTGTTCGCAAAAAAAATAATTTGCCAATATTGTTTGATGCTGCGAAACTCGTACACTTTCCTGGCAGTATTGCTGATTATAAATTAGGAAAATATCGTTTTTTGTTTGAAGAATTATTTCTGTTTATGTTAGTTAATCTAAAAATTAAGACAGAATTTGATAGCCAAAAGTCCCCAGTAATTAAAAGCTCTGGAGAGCTAAAAAAACTTTCTGAAAAACTTCCATTTAAACTTACTCAAGATCAAAATGAAACACTAGCAGATATTCTGGAAGATTTTAAGAAGAAACGTCCAATGAATAGAATAATTCAGGGAGATGTGGGCTCTGGGAAAACGGTGGTTGCGTTTTTGGCGGCGCTAGAGGCTGTATTGTCTGGTTTTCAAGTTGCGGTTCTGGCTCCTACTGAAATATTGGCGATGCAACACTTTGAAACGTTTCAATCTTTGGCTACAGGTCTTAATTTCAAAATTAATCTAAGTCTAGTTACATCCAAAACAAAAAAGATAGCCAGTAATGAAAATATAATTATAGGTACTCACTCGCTTTTTAATTATAAATTCAAAAATCTTGGTCTAATCATTATTGACGAACAGCAGCGATTTGGGGTCGAGCAGCGTTCCCTATTGCTCGAGTCACATGGTTATATGCCACATTATTTAAGTTTGTCCGCTACGCCAATTCCAAGAACACTTGCCCACGTAGTTTTTGCTAATTGTGATTTGTCGGTAATTAAGGAAAAACCTAAGGGCCGCCAGAAAGTAGATAGTTTCTTGATTCCGGAAAACAAGAGGCAATCAGCGTACGAATTTGTAGATAAATTGTTAGCAAGGGGCCAACAAGCTTTTGTTATCTGTCCTTTAATTGTCGCTGACGGTCTATACGACGATAAGAAATCTGTGGAGTCAGAGATGCGTAATATTAAGAAGTCTATTCTCGGAAAAAGAAGGATCGCTTCGCTGCACGGCAAGATGAAAATAAAAGACAAGGAAAAAGTTATCCTAGACTTTAGACGAGGAGAAATAGATATATTGGTTTCCACGAGTGTAGTTGAGGTTGGAGTAGATATTCCAAAGGCTACTGCAATGATAATCGAAGATGCTCAAATGTTTGGACTTTCTCAACTCCATCAATTTAGAGGGAGGGTGGGTAGGTCGGATTTGAAGTCATATTGTTTTTTATTTGCAAAAATTGAAAATGAAATTACCAAAAAACGCTTAAAAGCTTTTATCCAAAATGATGATGGATTCGAGCTATCAAGCTATGATTTAAAGCTAAGGGGTCCTGGATCAATGTTTGATATAAGTCAATCAGGATTTTCAAATATTAATCCTTTATGGTTTGAGAATTCTAAATTACTTGATGAGTGCTCTAGGTCAGCCAAGGAAGTTTTAGATGAACTTGATAAATATCCTAATCTTAAAGAAGAAATTAATTCTAAAATATCAGTTACGCATCTTGACTAACTTGAAACTAAGTAAGATTAGGCACATAATTTTAATAAATGAGGTCTTCAAAAAAAGTAGGATCTGAGTTATCGAGAGTAAAACTTTATCTTTTAATTTTTCTTGGTCTAGCCATTATGTTTGGTAGTGGAATATTATTTTGGCAGATTCAGAAACAGAACTCAGCTTCTTCGAATACCGAGAATTTAGCGTTAAAAAATCAAATAGATGATCTAAATAAAAGGATCGACGAGTTAAATAAAACCATTTTAGAAGCAAAAAATGCTTCACCGATAGTGGAGACTCGCTCTTACACAAAATCTTCTGGTCAGGTAGCTGGCGAACAATCGAGTAGGGTTAATGGAAAAATAAATATAAATTCTGCCAGTAGCTCTGAGCTTGACTCCCTGCCTGGAATAGGCGCTTCTTATGCTGCGCGAATTATCGAATATCGTGAATCAAATGGCGGATTTAAGTCAATTGATGAGATAAAAAATATTAAAGGTATCGGGGATAAGACTTTTGATAAATTAAAAGATCTAATTAGCGTTTGATAGTGCCTTGGGGCTATAGCTAGAATGCCTTCTTTGATTTATAATGTGATAGTGATAAGTAAGGAGGGAAAATTAGAAATAATTTTCTAGTTATTGTATTAGGTCTATCTTTTGTGGCATTTACTTCTTGTATTTCTGTTTCTCAAGCCGCAGCCGATGAAGATATAACAATTTCTTCAAATACTACCTGGGTTGCTGGGACATATACTTATAGAGATATCACTGTCACCAACAATGCAACATTAACTCTAGGTGGAACTTATACAACCGATACCAACGGTACGGGTGTAATTATTAATGCTAGGAGCGTTACTGTAAATTCAGGCTCTACAATCTCCGCTACCGGTCAGGGTTATGCTGCTAATGCTGGAATTGGTAAGGGAACGAATGTTAGTGCTTATGGCGGCGGCGGCAGCCACGCTAACAATGGTGGAAATCATGCTATTGGCTCTGGTGGTGGTACTACTTTATACGGCTCAACAACTGCTCCGACAACACTCGGCTCTGGCGGCGGAAATGGAGGAGCAGGTGGAGGGGCGATTCAGCTTAATTTATCTGGAAATTTATCTCTTGCTGGGAATATATACGCAAAAGGAAATAATGGTGGCACTAATACTGGTTCAGGTGCTGGCGGTTCAATTTATATAAGCGCTGTCGATTTATCTGGCGCTGGAAATATTAGTGTTAATGGGGGTAGCTCAGGATCAGGTGGCGGCGGCGGTAGCGGCGGAAGAATTATGATTTATCACACAGGAACAAATTCTTTAACTGATGGTAACATTACAGCCGCTGGCGGAACTGGTTACGCATCTGGCGGAGTTGGTTCTAAGCTGATCTATAACAAGACAACTAAAGACGTAACAATTGCTTCTGATATTACAATCGATTCGACAATGGGAATTGATGAAAATGGAGACCCATCAACAGACGGAATATTTCACTTTAATGATTTAACTATTAATAATAATGCAAACCTATATTCAAAAGCTTATTACACTACTGACACAAACGGAACAGGTATTGAGCTAAGTTTGACTGGCGACTTGAATGTTGCCTCTGGGGCAAAAATTAATGGTATCGGTAAGGGTTATGCCTATCAGGCAGGGGACGGAAAGCCTACTGGAGTAAGCAATACTTATGGCGGAGGTGGAGCTCACGGGGGTAATGGTGGACGTGGCGATCCTGCTGGAAGCGGCGGAACAAAATACGATTCAACCCTTTTTCCTGTAAAACCTGGGAGTGGAGGTTACACTACTCGTGGAGGTGCAGGAGGAAGTGCAGTTAAGATCACGGCAAGTGCGATAACGGTAGATGGCTCGATCGACCAATCTGGCGCGGTTGTTGTGGCGAATGCTTCAAATAACGGTGGTGGTGGTGCTGGTGGATCGGTATATGTTGTTGCTGACTCGCTTTCTGGTGCTGGTACGATCAAAGCTGATGGGACAAATGGTTATGGATATAGTGGCGGTGGCGGTGGAGGAAGGATTGCGATTTATGCTGACACTTCCGGATTTAATACTAACAATATAACTGCAGCCAAGGGTATCAAGGGTGGATCTGGTCTTTCTGCTGATGGAGATGTCGGGACTATCTTTTTATACGATACTGCATCCGGAAATGTTTCAGCTTCAAGCGATGTAACTTTTAATGCGGATCAAGGTGTGAGTCGTGATGGTTCAGCTAGAACTGACGGAGTTTTTTATTTTAATAATTTGACTGTTACGAATAATGCTACTGTGACAATTGGTGGTTACTATACCGATGACACTAATGGTCGCGGAGTAACTATAAATCTCGATGGAAGCTTAACGATAGATTCTGGATCAACTGTAACAGCAAGCGGACAGGGATACACGGCTGGAGCTGGTCCGGGCAAGGGTTCGGGAGGTTCTTCTACTTCTGGATCAGGTGGTAGCTATGGAGGTGTCGGCGGCCAGTCGTACAACAACAACTTAGCCCCAGCGGTTTACGGTACCACCGAAGCTAATTTTCCTTATAAACTTGGTTCAAGTGGCGGCGCTGGTGATCAGGTCACGGGCCCTGCAGGCGGAGGGGCGGTGACATTCCGTGTTCTGGGAAATATTGTAAATAACGGAACTATTTCTGCTGACGGCTCAGTTGCTAAGGCCAGTCCAATTCCGGGTTGGTACACTGGGGGTGGATCTGGAGGAAGCGTCTTTCTTGTTTGTAACACCCTATCTGGCAGTGGAACGATAACCGCTAAAGGTGGCAATGGTGCAGGAACTGATTATGGATCTGGTGGCGGTGGAGGAGGAAGAATATCAGTTGTTTATTCAACTAGTCAAAATATCGCACTAGGAAACTTCTCAGCATCAGGCGGCACTGGCGGTGGCGGAGTATCTAACCGAAATGGAGCAGAAGGATCTGTTAACATTACGCAGAAAGTGTTGCCTGCCGCTGAATTTACTTTAAAAAATCCTAATAATGATTCAACCCAATTCACTAACACAGAGAACGTAGAAATTGTGCCGACTGATGAGACTGTCGAAAAATATAAGGAAGCCGCGTCAGTAAATGAATTAGTCCCTGCGTTTTACGCCGACGGTTGGGCAAATATCACGGATGGTAAGGATGTTGGAGCTTCAGAGGGGGCAAAAACTGTTAGAGCATGGTTTAAAGATTCAAATGAATTAATCTCGAGCTCTGTGGGAAGCGCTACAATTACGCTTGATAAAACTCAACCAGATATTACGATCTCAAATAATAATCAGTCAGTTTCAAATGCTTCAACTACAGTTCAGCTTGATTTATCCGATAATACTTCCGGAATAGATTACCTATTGATCAATGGTCAAAGAGTTGAGGTTAGTGCTCTATCCATTGTTTCCAGGGTTCAACCCTCAAGTATAAAAGCCTATGCTGATAATATTACTTACGAGGCAACCGTCTCTCTTGCTGAAGGAGAAAATTCAATTCCAATTGTTGTATATGATAAAGCTGGCAATTCTACTCAAACTACATTTATCGCGACAAGGACGACCCCAGTTGTCCCTTCGCCTACGCCAACTCCAGTTAACTCCAGCTTGCCTTCTAGCTCGGCTACCTCGACAGCATCTTCATCCGGTGAATCTTCATCAAGCGTAACTGCCAGTGGCTCATCTACAGATTCGTCTGAAACCACAGAAGCTGAAGCTGGTGAAGGACTTATGTCATCTTTAGCCGAAAACATACAATCAGCGACAGAAAAAATTGCTGATGCCCTCAACCCATTTTCAAATAAATCTAGCATTGATGAGTCTGAAAATTCTGGATTGGAAAAATCTCCTTATTCTTCTCTAAAAATCATTATTCTCATCATTCTTATGTTAACTGTTATCTTTAGCTACTTTGTCTTGAAGAATAAAAAGTAGTTTTTCTTATTTATTTTACGCAATAATCTGCTAAAATTATATTTCTAATTGTTTAGGAGAATATATGGAAATATTAAGAAACATGTGGCGAAGAAAATTCAGAACACTTTTGACGATTTTCGGGATTGTTATAGGAATTTTTGCTTTTACGGTGATGGGATCGATGGCGCTCAAGCTAAACAAAATGATAGATGGTGGAAAAAAATACGTAACCGGGCAGATTACCATTTCTCCTAAGGGTTCCGCTGGATATGGCGCTGCAACAGGAACACTGCCAATAGATACTATTAACAAAATTTCTCAAATAGATGGTGTGGATAAAATTGCTCCAATGGCTTCCCTGTTGGTAGAAGAGCCAGACTTAGACAATCCGTCGATGAATTTTGGTGAGCCACCAACTATTTATGGTGAGGATCTTGAGTCTGGGTTTAAAAATCGCAACTGGGCGAATATGTCAATGAAATCTGGAAAGATGCTTGATAATAGTTCATCTGACAATGAGATTGCGATTGGGATAACTATCGCAACTGACAAAAAGCTTAATGTGGGTGATTCATATACAATCAGAGGCCGTGAATTTAAAGTAATCGGAATTGTGGATAAGACCATGACGGGTCCAGATAGTTATGTATTTATGAATATAACTCCTGCCAGGGAAATGCTGATTGAGTCAAGCCCATTTATGAAATCTCTTTACCAGGGCGGAAGGCTAAAGATGGAAGATGTTAACTCGATGGCGGGTGTTTCTTGGAAGGACGGTTATGACTCCGAAAAGGTAGCCAATGACATAAAGGATCAGTTTGGTAAGGACGTAAGTGTTATGTCGCCGGTTAAAATGGGTGAAATGATAGATAAAGCATCTAGCACAATGAATGCAATTATACTTGGGTCAGCAATGCTGGCACTTATAGTTGGGCTTTTCTCGATCGTCAACACGATGGTAATGAGTATTTCAGAAAGAACTAAGGAAATTGGTATCAAGAAAGCGATGGGTGCTTCACCTGCTTCGATTGCCTGGGAATATACGATGGAGGCCGGAGTTATAGGTTTAGTTGGAGGAGCGATCGGCATGGGCTTCGGAGTACTGGCTGCGACACTAGTTAATAATAAAATGGCTGAAAAAGGCGCAGAGATATTTCTACTCGAGTCAAACTTTCTAATCGCTGTTGTAGCATTTTCGTTCGTGATAGGAATAATCGCAGGTGTGATTCCAGCAATAAGAGCTTCTCGGTTAAAGGTTGTAGAAGCAATTAGAGAACTCTAAATAAGGAATATTATGAATAAAATAATTGTTCAAGCAAAAAAGATTGAAAAGACCTACAAGATGTCTAAAAAGAATATCGTTAAGGCCCTTGATGGGGTTGACCTGGAAGTTTTAGAAGGAGATTTTTCGGCAATAATTGGTCCTTCTGGCTGTGGCAAGTCAACATTGATGCATATCCTAGGACTCCTCGATCGACCCGACTCTGGTTCTCTGATTATCGACGGAGTTGATATGACTAAGCTACCAGAGAAAAAAGCTTATAAAATGAGAGCTAAAAAAATAGGATTTATTTTTCAAGGATTTAATCTTATCCCTACTCTGACAGCTCTTGAAAATGTTGTCTTGGCCGGAAGATATGGTGGTCTGAGAAAACGAGAAAGAACTAGCCGAGCCAAGGAGCTTTTAAAGATGCTGGGCTTAGAAGGTAGAATGAACCATAAGCCCAATGAGCTTTCAGGTGGGCAGCAACAGAGAGTAGCTATTGCTAGGGCGCTTATGAATGACCCTGCTATTATTCTGGCTGATGAGCCTACAGGCGAACTTGATACCAAGACGTCGTTAGAGATTATGGATATTCTAAAAAAATTAAATAAAGAAAAAAATAAGACATTCGTGATTGTTACTCACAATATGGAAGTAGCTGAATCTTGCAAAAAAATCATACGCTTGAGGGACGGCAAGAACGTCAGCAAATAAGGAAGAATAATATGATCGACCTACATAGTGCGATCCTCTACTCAAAAGATATAAAAAAGATAGTAGATTTCTATCAAAATAAACTAGGTCTAGAGTTAGAATATAACGAAAATGATTATTTCGTGTCATTTATTTTTCCATCAGGCGGAAGGTTGGGCATTAGGCAGGAAAAGGGCGAGCGAGAAAAGGCTGGACACCAAACGGTCTTTTTGAGAGTTGAAAATATCGATGATTACTATAAAAAGATATCCCAAAGTGGGGAATACAATATCTATCGTAAATTAGAAAAACATTCTTGGGGCAAAGCTTTCGCAATCCTTGATCCAGATCATAACAAAGTCGAATTTATCGAAAAATGAGAAAAATTTATAATAAGCTCATTAGAGATAATATTCCTGAGATTATTGCATCAAATGGCTCTACCCCAAAAATCCACAAGCTCAAGAAGTCGGAGTTTATCAGTGCACTCAAACTAAAGCTTAGAGAAGAAGTGGATGAGCTTTTAGAGGCTAAGGGTGCTAATGAGATTATGAATGAGCTTACTGATATTTCAGAGGTTCTTGATACTATCCTAAAACTTAACAACATTTCTAAAAATAAATTGTACGGCGAGCAAAAACGAAAGAATGCGAAGCGGGGTGCTTTTGGCAAGCGTTTATTTTTAGAGTATGTAGATGAAGAAGAGGATATAGAAATTATCGATGTTATTGATAAAAACGACGAAGTTATTAAGAGTGTGCCTACAAATGAAATATATAAAAATAAATTATCTCATCGGATCGTGCATGTGTTGATTTTTGATGAAAAGGATAGGCTAGCCTGCCAGGTCAGGTCTAAAGATAAGAGTTTCTGCCCAGGATGTATTTCTACATCAGTTGGTGGACACGTCCAGTCAGGAGAGTTACCCGAAGACGCCGCAAAAAGAGAAATGAAAGAAGAAATTGGTAAGTCGGGGAAACTTGAATTTATGTTTTCCGAGTGGTTCGAAGGAAGGGGCATAAAAAAGCTTCTTTATGTTTTTAGATCGAAAGTGAAGCCGCCCTTCAAATTAAATCCTAGAGAGGTTGAGTCGATGAAACATCTATCTTATGATGAGATAGGCAAATTTAAAAATACAAAGATTCACCCGGAATTAAAATTTATTATTAATTTTTTAAAAGATGCCAAAAGTTAGAATATGCTCAGCTTGTCTGCTTGGCGTGAATTGCCGATATAATGGTAAGTGCAAGCCTTGCGAAAAAGTGATTGGTCTGGCAAAAAAAGAAATCTTGATTCCTGTCTGTCCGGAAATACTAGGAGGTCAACCAACTCCCAGGCCTAATGCTGAGATTAAGGACGGGAAAGATAAAGTGTTTGAGCCAGATGGAACTGATGTAACTGAGTTTTTTGAAAAAGGAGCTGAGGAAGTTTTGAAGATAGCAAAGCTGTATAATCGCTGTGAAGCAATCTTAAAACAACGCAGCCCTTCGTGCGGATCGGGCCAATTGAAGCAGATGGATGGTTCGATAATTAAAGGAGATGGAATTACTACGAGACTGCTTAAAAAGAATGGGATAAAAGTAATTTCCGAGGAAGATTTATGAAATTAATTTGCGAAATAACCAATAAGGAGGTTGGTGAGGTGAGTGAAGTTTCAAATAAACCTTGTCTTGATCGTCACGCGGCTAGGGCGATACTTATAGATGAAGATAAGAAAGTTGCGATAATCGAAGCTAAAAATATTAAAATTCATAAAATTTTAGGCGGTGGAATAGAAGAGGGTGAGGACATTGAGCTAGCTTTAGAGCGTGAAATTATGGAAGAGTCAGGTTGTAAGGGCGAAGTTTTCGAAGAGGTGGGAACGATAATTGAGCATCGCACAAACAGAAACTTCAAACAAACCAATTATTGTTATCTTGCAAAATTAGTTGGTGAAAAAGGAACCCCGACATTCACCGATAAAGAAATTGAAGAAGGTTTTAAATTAGTTTGGATTGATTTAGATGATGCCATTAAGCGTTTTGAGATGGATGATCCCGACCAGTATTCGGCTAAATTTCAGGGTTACCGCGACCGTATTTTTTTGCAGACAGCTAAGGAAATATTGGAAAAGCAATAATGAAGCTGATTATCGTTCGTCATGGTGAGACGCCGGATAATATAAATGATATTTCTCAAGGTCAAAGAGATACTATTTTGACCGAAGAGGGGAGAAGACAGGCTGTAAAGCTTGGCGAAAGACTAAAAAATGAAAAAATTGATTTCATCTATTCGAGTGATCTTACTAGGACAAAACAGACTCTTCAGGAAATTTTAAAATATCACGACTCCCCTGTTGTTTATGATCAGCTTCTTAGGGAGAGAGCAAATGGTCATTACGAAGGAGGGTCGCGAAAAATTTTTATTAAAGAAAGAGAAAATAGCGGAATGTCTAAACTCGAGTTTAAATCCCCTTCTGGTGAAAGTGTAAATGACATGCTTGAGAGGATAAAAATATTTTGGCAGAGATTAGAAAAAGATCATAAGCAAGGAGAGTCGATACTTATCTGCTCGCATGCGCTTTGGATTAATACTTTTCTAGCTTTTATATTTGATAAGGTTAGCGAAGAAGAGATTTTCAAACCCATTTCAAATTGTTCAGTTTCTATTGTAGAAGTATCGGGAAGTCCAAAATCGATTCTTTCTAATTGCGTAAAACATTTAGGGAGTTAAAAATATGAATACAAAATCAAATAATAAAATTAAGTTCAATGATAAAGTGAAGCTAATTATCTCAGATGTAGATGAGACGATTGCTGATGTCTATAAAAAAGCTGATAGTAGGATGATCGGTGAACTAGATAAACTTTTGAGCGAAGGGAAAGTAATTTTTATGATTTCTGGTCATTCGGCAAAAGGTATTCATGAAAGAATTCTCGCTGGAAGCAATCCAGAAAATCGGAAACGAATTTTGATCGGTCATTGCAGCGGAGTTGAAGTCTTTGGATACGATGATGAAGGAAACTTAAACGAACAACCATTTTATAGTTTATATAATGAGAAGCTAGACGAAAATCAAAAATCAAAGCTTAGGCAAATTGTCGAGCAAGTAGTGGAGGAATTTTCTCTAATAGTTTATCCGACCAGCGAAGTGGAGGAGTTTGTGATAAAGAGTGAAGGCAACCCACTTGCGATTATGTTAGATGATCGTGGTCCGCAGATTACTTTTGAAGTTATCAATGGCCATGATTTATCTAAAGACCAGGCTGAACAATTGCCATTTAAAATTACTGAAGGTGAACATGGATGGGACATAAGAGATGTTTTAAAATTAAGATTTGAGCAATTACTCCAAGAGGCACAGATCCCAGTAGATCCCAGGAAAGCAGGAGTTTTTGCACTTGACCTTGCAGTTAGCGGAGTGTCAAAAACTACCGCGGTAAAGTATGTTATAGAAAATAACGAATTACTGAATCGATTAGGTCTAGAGCCAAAGATTTTAAAAGATCCCTCTTCAGTAGAGGTTTGGGGTGATAAGTTTTCCGAAAAAAGAGGCGGAACAGACAGGCACATAAGCGAAGGACTACCTAAGGATGTTCGATCAGTCGATTTTAGACAAGAGGATCCAAGCGAATTTCCTGAAGGTTATAATATCGTAGTTTGGAGCGGCGAAAGGCATCTGCATGATGGTTTGTTGGAATATCTAGAGTCAAGGCATGATGGATAAAATATTAATCACAGCCTATGATGGTCCGGATTTGGATGGGTCAGCGTGCGCTTTCGCTTACGCAGAATTAATCAATGCTCTTGGCGGAGACGCTACTGCGGCAGTTTTTGGCAATCTTAGACTAGAGGCTCAGTTTGCGTTTGATAAAGTAGGGGCAAAAATAATTAATGGATCCAAATTAAAAAAATCAATTAACAAAATAATTTTAGTCGATGCTTGCGAAATAAAAGGCATCTCGTCAGAAATAGATCCGCTCAAAGTCATAGAAGCAATTGATCACCGCGCGGTCAATCAAGCAAAAGAGGAATTCCCAAATGCCTCTATTCAGATTGAACTAGTCGGCTCTTGTGCGACTTTAATCACAGAAAAATTTATTAAAAACAAAATTCAACCTTCACGGAAATCATCTACACTATTATATCTTGCGATCGCTTCGAACACGATAAATTTTAAGAATAATGTAACAACTGATAGGGACATTAAATCAGCCAAATATTTAAAAGAAATATCGAAAGTAGATGATGAGCTAGTCTTTGAAATGTTTGCTCATCAATCAAAGTTGTCCGGAACCATCAGAGAAATTTTTGAGCGAGATAAGTGGAGTAATCATGTGGCTGGTAAAGTTTTCTCAATATTTCAGTTTGAAATTATCGGAGTAGAAAAATTTGTAAAAGATAATTTTAATGAAATTGTCGATTCTCTGAAAGAAGTAATGATGGAAGAAAAGTTTGATTTTACGCTGGCTACTTTTGTTGACTTGGAAAAAAGCTCGAAATACTTTTGTAGTTCCAGGCGATAAAGTGGGGAATATATTTGAAAAGATTCTGGGGGTGAAATTTGAAAACAATATTGCTCATCTACCAAAGATTTTGATGCGTAAAGAAATAATGCCAAAAATAAAAGAGTATTTTGAGGAAAATGAATAAATATCAAAAGCAAGTGGATAAGTGGTTTAAAGAAGAGGATTGGAAGTACTGGCATCCGCTTGGGCAAATGGCTGCGATGATGGAAGAAACTGGAGAGTTAGCTAGAATTGTAAATCATCTTTATGGTGAGAAGCCGAAAAAGTCGACCGAGAAGAAACAGGAGCTAGAAAGTGAGATCGGAGATGTTTTATATGTTTTAATTTGTTTAGCCAATACAGCTAATATCGACCTTGATAAAGCAATTGAAAAAACAATTAAAAAAGTGACCACGAGAGACAAGGGTAGATATTGATCTTTGTGACTAACAAAATATGACCCCAAAGGGGTCGTCTCGTTGGTGGGAGGGCGTTTTTGAGGTGGTACTCAAAAACTAATGTTGTGGACGAGAAAGGCAGTATGAGAGGACTCGGTCACCGGTCGATTTCTCCTGAAATAAAAATGTCCAACTTCGCCATAAGGCTACGCTGGACAAACTTCTTTACTATACTTCGGTGGCTCGCCAAGCGAAGCCACAATTTTATTGTGGCGAAGTTTGGTGGGCGGGAGAGGACCCCCTCTCAGTCAAAATCTGCTGATTTTGCTTCGAGGCTGGCCTCGTGCCGTCGCACTCCGGCCTTCGAGTCCTCTTTCCTATCAATAGTTCAAAAAACTGCGCCTGTTGGCGCATTTCTTTGCTTGGTGGTGCATAATGGAAATTGTTCGAACGCATTTCGCCGGCGAAGCCGGCGTGAAAAACACCCCCGAAAATTCCCGACTGAATTCTGAACTTTGACAATTTCAACTTTTTAGTGAGCAAAGCTCACTAGAGAAATCTTACCAGATTTCTCTCTTGGCGGCAAATTCCTAACCGTAATTTTTGATTAGTTTTTTCGAGAACCAATGATATTTTCCGAGACCTACCAAAAAACTCAGTAAAGTGTTGGAAAGTCGGTTATTAAGCTTAGTCAAAAAATTCGCGGACGAAAGGACCCTCTCGTGTCTGCGCTTAATCCTTAAAATTTCAGCAATGCCTTCGCATTTGTATTTAGGATTTACAATTCTATGTGCGACATCTCTTCCCGAAACTAAACCAAAATAAATTCCTTCACCAGTCAATCCAGAGGCAAAACCACCAGCGTCACCAACAAGAAATTTATTTCCAAATTCAAACCCTTGATAATCAAAATTTATTGTCCAACCTTGCAATTTTGAACCTTGAATATCGATTTGTTTATCGGCTAGCCATCGATGAAATGCTTTCTGCAGAGTTGAAGGTCTGAAACTTCTTGTATCCTGACAGCAGCCAACCGAAGTATAGCCTTTATGTGGGAAAATCCACGAATATCCGCTTCCAAAAAGACTGGTATCAACATGATACTCCATATTTTTCAAATTTTTAGGAATAAAATATTGAATTGCCATGAGAAATTTATTGTTTTTCAAACCAAGCGATTTTCTGACGAGCGAGTTGCTTCCGTCTGCTCCAACTAAATACTTGAATGAAATTTTTTTACCGTCGGCTACGACAAAGTTGGTGCCGATTTCGGTTACATTACAACAAGTCTTAACAGTTGTTTTTGTGGAGAGTTTATTGGCTAAAAATTTGCCTAATTTGCCCCGATCAATCGTTCCCACGAAAGGAATACTGCCATTTGAAATTTTTACATTTTTTTCTTTTGAGGAAGCTATGACTTCAGAGAATAAAATTTCAGCAGTATCAAGTGGAATGTTTAAATTTTCAATTTTCGTTGTCAGCCCGCCAGCACAAACCTTTGGGCCAATCTCATTGTTTTTTTCTAGCAACAAAACCGTCATTTCTGACTTTTGCAATTCAATAGCACAGCTTAACCCAGCTGGCCCAGCGCCAACAATAATTACATCGTATCCATCTATCATAAAAATTTTCTTTTACAAAACAATGATTCGAGCCGATATTTTTGAACAGGTTTCTTTGGCAGTTTTGAAAGTTCAGAATTCAGTCGGGAATTTTCGGGGGTGTTTTTCACGCCGGCTTCGCCGGCGAAATGCGTTCGAACAATTTCCATTATGCACCACCATTTCGGAAAGAGCAAGTTTTCGGTTTGCGCCTCGCTTCGCTCGGCGACAAGTTTGTAGGGAATTTTCGGAACAATTTGCCACTTTCGATTTTGAATGCATTTGTAAAAGAAAATTTTTATGAAATTTAGGAATAAATAAGGAGGAAAATGAAATACATAATTTATGCCAGAAAAAGCACGGAAGAAGACGACAGACAAATTTTGAGTATTGAAGCGCAGCTTCATGAACTTTCTGAATTTGCCGCCAAAGAAAAACTTGAAATTGTCGCTTCTTTTCAGGAAGCCAAAACTGCCAAAAAACCTGGGCGAACAAAGTTCGCTGAAATGTTAGAAATGATTGAGAAAGGAAAAGCGGACGGAATACTCTCGTGGCATCCTGATAGGTTGGCAAGAAATAGTGTTGACGGCGGGAAGATTATTCATTTAGTCGACCAAGGTAAAATCAAATCCTTGAAGTTCCCAACATTTTGGTTTGAACCAACTCCGCAAGGACTTTTTATGCTCCAAATTGCTTTTGGTCAAAGTAAATACTATGTCGATAACTTACGAGAAAATGTCACACGAGGTATGAATCAAAAAGTTAGAAATGGTGTTTGGCCATGTCTTGCTCCAATCGGTTATTTGAATAATCCAAAAACCAGAGGAATTGATTTGAATAAAAAAAGGTCATTAATTGTGAAGAAAATGTTTGAGCTTTACGCTAGTGGAAAATACAATCTTCGGGAATTAACCGATTGGGCGAAAGACAATAACTTCAAAAGCAATTTAGGAAGACCACTCACACCAGGGAAAATTCAAAAGATTCTCCAAAATGTTTTTTACCTTGGTCTTATGAAATACAATGGAGAAATCCATGAGGGAACTCACAGGCCGATAATCTCAAAGAAACTTTTTGATAAGGTTCAGCAAGTGATGAAAGAAAAAGGCAAACCGCATAAACAGAAAAAGCATCATTTTGCTTTTCTTGGTTTAATGAAATGCAAAAGTTGTGGTTGCTCAATTACTGCCGAAATTCAAAAAGGTCATAATTATTATAGATGCACCAAGAAAAAGCAAAAGTGCAACGAAAAGTATATGCGAGAAGAATCACTTGTTGAACAAATTCATGAGTACCTGCAAAAAGTTTCTTTGCCCCGCCAAGACACCGAAAAGGTTTTGTTTGAGCTTCAGAAGGAAGAAACTCAAGCAAAAGAACAAGCCAAAACTTCCGTTCAATTTCTCAAAGTAAAACTTGGACAAACCGAAAAACAACTTGAAAAATTACTCGATGTTTATTTGAACGAGGTAATTACAACCGAAGAATATACTTTGCGAAAACAAAAATTATTAAGCGAAAAACTTTCACTCAATGAGCAAATCAAAGATTTTGAACAAAAAGGCTTGTCTTGGCTCGAACCGGCCAGAGAGTTCGTTTTATCACTTGCCAAAGCTGATAAACTAAAAAATTCTGGAAATTATCCAGAAATTCTAACATTTCTCAAAAATATCGGCTCGAACCATTATCTACAAAATCGAAAGTGGCAAATTGTTCCGAAAATTCCCTACAAACTTGTCGCCGAGCGAAGCGAGGCGCAAACCGAAAACTTGCTCTTTCCGAAATGGTGGGCGGGAGAGGACTCGAACCTCCACGCTTTTAGGGCACTAGCTCCTAAGGCTAGCGTGTATACCAATTTCACCACCCGCCCGACTGCATTATTATAGGTTAAAATTTAAAATTTGTCTATAAGAAGGAGTATTTATTGCCCTAATTGATTTATTCTGTTACGATTTTTTATGATATGGATAAAGAAACATCTAATCAGGAAAATCTATCAAAGCAGTCAGGCGAAAAAGATCTGATTATTTTTAGGCAAAGTCGTGATCGACTTTATCTTGATTTAGCAATTGTCGCTCTGGCATTTATCGGTCTTTGTATAATGTTCTATAGTTCGACTTTCTTTAATCCAATAGTTTTGATTATTTTATTTTTCATCATTATCTTAGTCTGTATTACTGTTTATGTATCATGGTATTTTACTATATTTAAAATTACTACTATCAGGGTTGAATATAAATCCGGATTAATTTCTAAGATAGAAGAAGAAATCGCTCTTGAGGATATTCAGACTGTTGATACTGTCCAGTCTTTAATAGGTCGCCTTTTGAATCATGGTGATATCAAAATCGAGTCGGCTGGTAATAACATTATTATTTTAAAAAATGTACATAATGCTCATAATCTTGCCCATCAGATAGCAACCTTGTCACTCAATTATAATAAGTCTGTCGAAATTGATGACGATCATGTTCCATTCGATAAAGATATCGATAAAACTTATCGGTGAGATCTCTTCTTTTTTCGCTCGATAGTTTTGAGTCTAGCTGCGTTTCTCTCGAGTAGCGACGTAGCATCAGCTAGTGATAGTTCGTCTACTTTTTCTTTCATCTTAAGAGCTGCATCCTTGATTGCCTCGATAGCTCTTTGCTCATCAATTGATTCAGCAAATTCGGCTGTCTGGACAAAGGCTACAATTTTTTCTGGACTAACTGTTATGAAACCAGCGCCCACGGAAAGAAGTTTTTCTTCTGACTTATGTTCTATTTTTAATACACCAGGAGAGATCAAGCTGACAATTGGTAAGTGATCGGCCATGATTCCTACCTCGCCTTGTGGCGTAGGAAGGCTAACATACTGAGCCTCTCCTTCAAATAAAACTGCATCTGGTGAAGATAGTGTGAAGTGAAAAGTTTTGGCCATTATTTCTTCTTTGATTCTTCTTTTGTTGCAGTGACCTGATCGATACTACCTTTCATGTAGAAATCTTGTTCGGCAATATCATCTAGCTTTCCATCGATAATCATACGAAAACCTTTAATCGTATCTTCTAGTGAGACATATTGACCGGCTCTTCCAGTGAATACTTCAGCGACGAAAAATGGCTGCGAAAGGAATCTTTGAATTTTTCTAGCTCTTTGTACAATCAATCGGTCTTCGTCAGATAATTCTTCCATGCCTAAGATTGCAATGATATCTTGAAGATCCTTGTATCGTTGCAAGATTTTTTGGACTTCTCGGGCGACAGCGTAGTGTTCTTCGCCAACTATTTTTGGATCTAAAATTGTTGATGATGATGAAAGTGGGTCAACTGCTGGGAAAAGAGCTAATTCAGCAAGCGATCGGTCGAGAACAATGGTCGAGTCGAGGTGAGCGAATGTTGTTGCTGGAGCTGGGTCAGTAAGGTCATCGGCTGGAACATAAACTGCTTGGACCGAAGTGATTGATCCTTTTTTGGTGGAAGTGATTCTTTCTTGCATTGCTCCCATTTCAGTAGCAAGAGTTGGTTGATATCCTACAGCTGAAGGAATTCTTCCAAGAAGAGCGGATACTTCAGATCCGGCTTGAGTAAAACGAAAGATGTTATCAATAAAGAAAAGTATATCTTTTCCTTGATCTCTAAATTCTTCAGCCAAAGTTAGACCGGTAAGAGCAACTCTAGCACGAGATCCAGGCGGTTCATTCATTTGACCAAAGACAAGTGCAGTTTTATCAATAACTTTTGAATCAATCATTTCATGATAAAGATCATTTCCCTCTCTAGTTCTTTCTCCGACTCCTGCGAAGATCGAATATCCACCATGTTCAGCAGCAATATTTCTAATGAGCTCAGTGATGACGACCGTCTTTCCGACTCCTGCACCGCCGAATAATCCGACTTTTCCTCCTTTGACGATAGGAGCGATAAGGTCAATAACTTTAATTCCAGTTTCTAGAATTTCTGTTTTTACTGATTGGTCTTTGAATTCAGGGGCTTCCTGATGGATCGACCTAAGTTTTTTGGCTGCTGTGGCTGGCTTACCGTCAATTGGTTCGCCGATAACATTGTACATTCTACCTAGTGTCTCCTCTCCAACTGGAACGGAAATAGGAGCGCCAGTATCTTCAACTTCCATGCCTCTTGAAAGTCCTTCGGTTGGGCTCATCGAAATTGTTCTTACGGTTCGGTTATCAACGTGTTGCTGAACTTCTAGGATTACAACCTTCTCGCCGTTTTTTAATTTGAGCGCGTTTAAGATTTTGGGCAATCCTTCTTCAAATTTAACATCGATTACGACGCCGATAATTTGTGAGACATGTCCGATATTCGCTTTAGTCATTGATAGCTCCTTTGCTTTATTCCATTGCATTTACACCAGCTGAAATTTCGGACAATTCAGCGGTGATGCTCTGTTGTCTAATTTGGTTAAATGTAAATTCAAAATCTTCTTTAAGATCGCCGGCTGCATCAGAAGCGTTCTTCATCGCGATCATTCGCGCAGCATGTTCCGAAGCCTCACTCTCTAGAATAACCTGGTAGGTGAGGGCTCGAACTGATTGCCTGATAATATTTTTGAGCACTTCTTCTTTGCTTGGTTCGTATTTAATTTCGATGTCATTTTCCTCAGGAACTTCTTCAGCTCGGCCGATATCAACCGGTAAAATTTGAAGAAGCGTGGCGTTGTGTTTAGCGGCTGATTCAAAGTGGGAATGGATTGAAACAAATTTCGCGTAGGTTCCATTTTTAAATCCTTCCCATCCTATATAGGCGATAGGAGAGGAGAATGAAAAACGGATTTGTTGACCGAGTGGAAAATCTGCGACAATATTGCCCCCGAGTCTTCGGATAAACTCTCTACCCTTTCGTCCCATCGTTACGAAGTCGATATTATCAAGACCATTTTCTTCTATGAAAGCAATTGTTTTTTTGAATATTTCACTATTATAGGAACCAGCCAGACCTCGATCGGAAGCGATGACAAGTGCTAATATTTTCCCTTCTAGCGGTTTTTGAATAAGAGGATTGTCTTTGTTCTCTGGTAGTCGAGAAAGTTTTACAATGACTCGCCAAGATTCAAAAACATAGGTTTTGCTTTTTAGCGCAGCATCCTGAGCTTTTTTCATTTTAATCGAAGAGATGAGCTCCATTGCTTTTGTAACTTGAAGCATCGATTTAATCGAGCGAATCCTTCTCTTGATTTCTAAGCCTTTTGCCATGGTTATTTTGTTTCTTCTTTAGCTTCTTCTATTTCTTTTTCTTTATGTTGTTCAATTGCCTGAGAGATAATCTCTGTCAATTTTTCACCGTCTTTATCATCGAAGTCGCCAGTTTCATCGATCTTCTTAAGGATTTCTTTTCCTCTGGCATTTACCGCTTGGATGATAGAAGTCTCCGCATATTTAATCTTGTCAACCGGAACCTCATCAAGTAGTCCATTTGTAGCAGCGAAAAATATTGCAACTTCATCGGTAACCGGTAGCGGCTCGGCTTGCGGTTGTTTTAGAAGTTCGGTGAATCTTCTACCTCTTTCGATCTGTTTTTTGGTAGTATCGTCAACATCTGAGCCAAATTGCGCAAATGATTCGAGCTCTCTGAATTGTGCTAAGTCGAGCTTTAGCTTTCCGGCAACTTTTTTCATTGCTTTAATTTGAGCAGCACCACCGACTCTAGAAACTGACAATCCGACGTTGACCGCTGGTCTAATACCTTTGTAGAAGAGATCTGGTTCAAGATAAATCTGTCCGTCAGTGATTGAGATTACGTTGGTTGGAATATACGCTGAAATATCTCCCGCTTGGGTTTCGATAATTGGTAGTGCGGTTAAACTTCCACCACCGCTGTCTTTGTTGAGTTTGGCTGCTCGCTCCAAAAGTCTTGAATGAAGATAGAAAACATCACCAGGATAAGCTTCTCTTCCGGGAGGTCTTCTAAGCAAAAGTGATATTTCTCGATAGGCCCAAGCCTGTTTTGTAAGATCATCATAAATAATCAACACGTCTCGCCCCTCTTCCATGAAGTACTCACCCATTGCACAACCAGAGTATGGCGCGAGAAAGTTAAGTGGGGCAGGATCGGAGGCAGTTGCGCAGACTACAATTGTGTAATCCATTGCTCCAACTTCCTCTAGTTGAGCGACAATTTTAGCAATCTTAGACTTTTTCTGACCAATCGAAACATAAATACAAATTGGTCGTTTCTTTTCGTCTACTTGTTTTTGGTTGATGATTGTATCAATCGCGATTGTAGTTTTTCCGGTACCGCGGTCTCCAATAATAAGCTCTCTTTGGCCTCGTCCAATTGGAATAATTGAGTCAATTGCCTTAATACCAGTTTGTAGTGGTTGGCGTACACCTTCTCTAGTGATAACACCAGGAGCTACTCTTTCTACCTCCATCATTTTTTCAGCTTTGATTGGTCCCTTATCATCGATTGGACTGCCAAGTACATCCACAACCCTTCCGATCAAGCCTTTACCGGCAGGAACTTTCAAGACCTCGCCGCTAGGAGTAACTTCATCAGAAGATGAAATTTTTTCGAACTGACCAAGTACTACCGCGCCAATCATTCCTTCTTCTAGTGAGAGTGCCATCGCTGGAACGGAGCCTTCTTTGGTTTTGATGTTTAGGAGTTCACCGAATTTTGTTCCTCCTAGTCCTAAGATTCTTGCAACACCGTCGGCAACTTCAGCAACCTCGCCGACACTTCGGGTTTTGACTTCTTCGTCAAAGTTTAAAATTTCTTTCTTAAGCTGATCGACTAAATCACTCATAGTCACCTTCCAGTTGATTCTTTTATTTTTTCTAATTTGCCTCTCCATGAGAGGTCTAAAATTCCATCGCCTAATTTTATCTTCAATCCTCCAAGCAATTTTTTATCGACTTCATATCTTGGAAGAATTTTTGAATCTAATTTTTTTATTAGCTTTTCTTCAAGTATCTGTTTCTCGGAACCAGTTAGCTCGTGAGCAGAGGTGATCAGAACAATGATTTCTTTGTTTGATTTAGCTCTTATCTCTCTAATTAGGCTGATCATTTCTTCGAGGCGGGAAATTTTCTTTTGTTTCTGCAATTCAAACCAGAGCGATTTAGCAAGTTGCTCGATGTTATCATCGCTTAGTTTTCCCGCCGCAATTGTAGCAATGTCGTTTACTGTTCGCTTCATTATTTCACTTTATCTATAGCTTTTTGAATGCTGGTTTTATCAACTTCTGATTCCATGACTTTTTCACTGATCAAGAGAGCTAGGTCGGTGATTTCTTTCTTAGCTTTTTCGACTATTTTCTCTTGTTCGGCTAAGGCTTGTTTTCGAGATGATTCGATAATCTCGGCTGCCTTATCTTGTGCTTCTTGGATTTTCTTTTGCGTTTCTTCACCAATTTCTTTCTTGGCCGAGGCAACGATTTTTTCGCTTTCGCTCGAGGCTTTTGAAAGAAGTTTTTTACTTTCCTCGCTTGCTTGCTCTAAGCGTTTTCGAGCCTCTTCAGAATCCTTCAAGCCCTGCTCTATTTTTTTCTTTCTGTCTGAGAGCATGTTGACGATCGGGCCATAAAGAAATTTTCGAAGTAGCAAGAATAAGATCAAGAAGTTGATAACTTGAGCGATTAGAAGCTTCCAGTCAATTCCTAAGCTTTCTAGTGCTTCCATCTTTATACGAATTTAACAATCAAAGCGATAACCAAAGCGTAAATCGCGATAGCTTCGGCGAAGGCGATTGCTAAGATCATTGAAGTCTGAACTTTTCCGGCTGCCTCAGGGTTTCGGCCAATTGCTTCAACACCCTTTGAACCAATTAAGCCAATTGCGATAGCTGGAGCAATTGCGCCAATAGCGATAGTTGCTGCTGCTGCTAGTGCTTTGAGCACTGCTGGGTCCAATCCACTTTCCATTTCGATACCTCCAAATAAATTATTTATTTTATTTTGATAAATTAATGTGCGTCCGATGTTGCACCTTTAATGAAGACTAAGGCCAACATGGTGAAAACAAGCGCCTGGATAAATCCGACAAACAATTCCAGAAACATGAATGGTAATGGCGCAATGTAGGCGATTAAAAATGAGATGACTACTAGCAAGACTTCACCAGCAAAAACGTTCCCGAAAAGCCTAAACGAGAACGAAACGATTTTAGCAAATTCTCCTAAAAGCTCAAGAAGGCCGACAAAGAAATCAATCGGTCCTTTAAAATTAAAGAATTTTTTCGCATATTTGAAAGTACCGATCGCGGCAATGCCAAAGACCTGAACAGCAATCATTGTGACAATTGCTAAAGCTAGGGTCATATTAAGATCAGCCGTGCCAGCTCGAAGTAGGGGAACAAGGATGTGGTGGCCTTCGGCATTAACTTCGTTCAAGCCAATTGTACCGACGCCCGGAAGCAAGCCAAGCCAGTTATTCGTGATGATGAAAATAAATAGTGTTGCGATAAGAGGAAAATATTTTTTTGTAGCAGTTTCATTTTCTAGTACGCTGTTGGCGGTATCGAATAAAAACTCAATTATTGTTTCGAAAAAATTCTGAATTTTGCCCGGAACGATGCTGATTTTTCGCGTGGCAACGAGAGTAATTACGATTAAAAATATCGAAGCCACCCAAGAGAGAACCATGCTGTTGGTGATTGGCAATGCGCCGATATGGCCTATCTTTTCTGCTGCTAGTGATATTTCCATTAGTCTAATTTATCTATTTCTTTAGTCAGGTTTTTGGTCATTTTTCTAATCCATAATATCGTTATTATAAGTGCGAGAGAGGCTCCGATGACTAGTAACCAAGGAGTTGTACCAAGCTGGTTATCAACAATTTTTCCGCCGTAAGCCAACAAAACAAGAGGCAAAACTGTTGCTAAGGCAACCTTACCAAGAAACTTCAAAGAAAAAAAGAGTCGTTTTTTCATAAATATGGCTCCTAAGCGCAAGATATCAAAAATATAAAAAAGGTCAATCCTGCGAGGATTGACTCTTGAAGAAAGGGGGGCGGTTTGGTAGGCTTCTTTTATGTTATATATAGTAGCTTCCCCAATTGGAAATCTTTCCGATATTTCTTCACGAGCTTTAGAGACTTTAAAATTAGTTGACTATATTGCTTGTGAGGATACGAGGCGAACAGCAAAACTACTTAATCATTATGGCATCTCAAAAAAGATGGTTTCGCTTCATCAGCACACAAGTAACTATAAGCTCGCCCAAATAGCCGATGATTTGGATTCTGGCTTGGATATCGCTTACCTATCTGATGGTGGAACTCCAAATCTTTCTGACCCGGGAGCGAAATTAAATGAGCTTGCTCTCGCAAAAGGGGTTCGAGTAGTACCGATTCCAGGTCCAAGCCCACTTTTGGCGCTTATATCTGTTGCTTCATTTGCTTGTTCTGATTTCAGATTTATTGGTTTTTTCCCAAAGAAGAAGGGGAGGGAGACCATGGCAAAGCAGATGGCTTTATCTAAACCCCCAATTTTCTTCTTTGAGTCACCTAATCGTATAATGAAAACCATTTCCCTTCTTCGTGAGAAAGCTCCCAATAAGAAACTCTTGGTTGGGCGTGAGCTAACGAAGGTTTTTGAGCAAATTATAGTACTTGATTTATCGGAAAATAATGTTGATAATATAGTTAACATACCTGAAAAAGGGGAGTTTGTCTTAGCAATATTTGAATAGGTATTGCAAAGGCATTTAGCAATTAGCTATAATTGATATGTTTATAGATTAAGGAGGGCCATGAAGAGAAAGTTCTCTATTCAAAAAGGTTTTGTTTATGGTGTGACTGCAATCGCAGTGCTTGCTGTCGCCGTCGGACTTGTAGTAAGGTTTTCATCAGTCTCAGCCGATATAGCTGCTGATTCTAATGCGGACGCGGTATCGGAGTGTTATCAGAGCTATACCTCATGGCCATATAATGTCAGCAACAGATGCTATGAAACAATGGCTGCGGCTTGCACTAGAACTGAAAGACTAGCAACTAAGACCCAAGCGACACCTACCACTGAAGAAAAAAGGGTCTATGGTGACAAGGTTCAGGCGTGGGATGTAGGCATTAATAACGGAAATAGAAATGCAAAATTCCGACTATTGATAAATGCAAAACGAACCGGAACCACTGGCCCGGTCAGGTTTGATTTTGCTTTGCAGCCGACCATGACCAATTGGGGCGGTAATTCAGATAGAATTTATATTATCTTTGGTGACGGCCTTGGCTATAAAAAAACATATAATTATATCGCGAAAAACACGGTTTGGTCGTCTTATATAAATAAAGAAATTTCGACTGGAAGTGTTAATATAATGTTCAGAGGAAAGAATGAAGATGGATGTATAAAGAGCGTTCTGAACATTTCTCAAGCTTTGGCTACCCCTACCCCGTCTCCTTCTCCTTCAGTAAGTCCTTCGCCAAGCCCATCTCCTTCCTCAACACCAACTCCTGATCCAAATTTACTTAGTGGTTTGAAGGGTTGTTATTATAATGGCAAGACCTTTGGTTCATTGCAGACCAACCGAAATGAAAATCTGAACTTCATCTGGGGTTCTGGTCCGGCTACTACTAAAACAACTGCTGATAATTTCGCAGTACGATGGGAAGGTTATATCATTCCTAAATATACTGAAGCCTATACATTTAAGCTGAACTATGATGATGGCGCTAGAATTTGGATTGGTGGCAATCAATACATTAACGATTGGAATAATGGCAATACCAGAAGTAAGACTTCCCCGGCCATTTCGATGCAAGCAGGTGTGGCCGTACCGATCAAGATAGAGTATTTCGATAATACTGGTAATGCTGAGGCTCAACTTTCGTGGAAGAGTGCGCAACAAGCCGAGCAAGTGATTCCTGCCAGTAACTTAAAGCACCATAAGGACTATATTTGTGCTGCAGGTTCTCAAACTTCAACTCCAACCCCAAGTCCATCACCCTCCAGAACTCCTTCGGTGACAACATCAAGTCTTGCTTCGGTAGTCCCGATCTTCTCAGCTACACTAGGCACAGCTGCAAGCTCAGATGGCAAAGGAGTAACTTTTACAGGTACTATTAATCCTATTGTTACTGGCTCAATACCAAATACAAATTACACCTTCTGGTGGAATTGTAACTCAGCAAAGACAACATATAGTACTATATATGCAGAATGCGGAGCTCCAGAGACCGTAGGTGTATCTCCTACCACTGATATGAAGGCGAATGGACGAAGGTTTTTGAACCTGAATGTTAATTCCAAATCGGCGACACGTAATTTCTCGACTGCCATAAGAGGCAATACAGCACTTCTGTTGATCGAGAGAAATGGCAAGACGGCTGTGGCAAAATCAGTCTATAACTTCACGCCTGCTCTTCCATCGCAAACCCCTGTAATCAGTGTTGCTCCAAGCGTTGCGCCAAGTCCAAGCATTGCGCCTCCTACAAGAACTCCAGTCCCAGCACTCTCGGTTAACCCAGTAGTTAGTATTGATACAACAAAGCTCAGAGATGGTCTCAAGGCTGATTACTTCAAAGGAACTGATCTAAAGGATGAGAATTTGACAACAACCAAGCTCGAGAAGAACATCAACTTCAACTGGGGTGGGGTGGCACCAGCGACCGGAGTACCTGCAAGCGGTTTCTCCACCAGATTTACATCAAAAGTACTAGCTCCAGCAACAGGTGATTACTCAATCGGATTTAATCACAACGATGGCGTGAGGGTCTGGCTTGGTGGAAGATTGATAATTGATCAATGGAAGGATTGGGATGCTACCAAGTGTGCAGCCGATACTTCAAAGTGTGTTCTGGATGCTCAGGTATACAAAGCATCAGCTAAGGTGCGCCTTGAGCAGGGTAAGTACTATGATCTTAAGGTTGAGCATTATGATAAGAATGGAAGAGCAGTCCTAAAGATGTTCTGGAAGAGGCCATCCTCAACTACTGGTGAAGTTGTAAGTCAGAGTGTTTTCTTCACTCCATATAACCCAAATCCTCCATACGGCGGAGGAACTGGATTGATGGGAAGTTATTATGCAACCGCGAACTTAACAGATCTAAAGATGCGAAGAACAGATAGAGTAGTAAATTTCAACTGGGGTGCTAACGGACCTGCAACTCAGTGGAAAGACAAGTTCTCGGCTAGATGGGAAGGTTTTGTGCAGCCTCGATTTACCGAAAAATACACTTTCATAGTTCAGGTAAATGATGGTGCGAGACTCTGGATCGATGGGAAGCAAGTTATCAACAAGTGGACTGACTCTGCAACAACAGCAACTTATACTGCCGATGTGAGCTTAACTGCCGGTAAGAAATATCCAATAAAGCTTGAAATGTACGAAAATACAGGAGATGCAGTGGTTATACTCAGATGGAAGAGCGCTAGTGAAAAAATAAATGATGTTCCAGCGGCTGCACTGTTCCCAATTGCAGTCCCAACTCCATCACCAACTCCTTCAAGAACAGTGAGTACAATCCCATCTATCACTCCTTCTAGAACGGCATCAGTTGTACCGTCACCATCACCATCACCATCGCCATCCCTCTCCCCTGTTGACCATATTACTAAAACCTTCCAGCCAGGATTCACCGGTATCTACATCCCTGACGCTGAGAAGCCACAGTTTACAAGCGCGTTAGCTGAGAAAGGATTGAGTCTCTACCAATATGGTCCGCTAGTCTATGACAACAGCACACCTCCTAGAAAGACTTGGCTGACGGCAATCAATGTGTTCAATCATAAGATCGGATACTACGTTAAGAACCCAGGTACAAATGCAGTGACTGTTGATCTACGATTTGACACACAACCTGAGGAAGCAGCTGATATGATGGTGTACAAGGGTTGGAACTTGCTTGCTAATTCCTCAACTACAGACAAGAAGCTTTCCGATCTAGTGTACGAGAAGAGAATCTGTACTGACGAGAGCGCTTCTGCTGGATGTGATGGCTACTCTGCAACCGTAAACTTCGGCAATCTCTCGTATGGTTGGAAGGGTCAAGGAAAAGCTGCATATACTATTATTCATGAACTAAATGATCCTAGGGCAACCGATCAGACAGAAGAGCCATTCAAAGATATAAATGTTAATTACGAAGGAATCGACAACGTAAAAATTTCCGCTGGTAAACTCTTCTGGATCTACTTCTTCGACTAAGCTCTAAGGAAGGTATCAATTGGGCAGAAACTCAGCAAATATTCTAGCTTTAGGTTGGCTGATTACGCTGCTCGGCGTGGTAGGTCTAGGGTTGACTTTAACCCTAGACCTATCTTCGTCAAAGGTGAGTAGTGGCTATTCATCTGGCAAATGCGTAACCGGAAAGTCATTCTATAAGAGATCCGATTTAACTAAGATTGAGAAAGAGCAATTTTCTTCTAATGCATCTGGCTATGAAATAATCGGTACGAGCGGTGTAAAATATCGCTTAATTCTTGACTACCGCGTCAATGGTGCTTCTAGGGACCGATTGCAAACAAGAACATTTATTTCTTCAGACAACTTTCCTTCGCCTTTAAAATTAAAATTACTTATTAATAGTGCAATAGTTAGCCAGTCAGACATTAGTAGCAACACACCTTATTACTATTTTGCAAAAGAATTTCCCTTAGAAGCAAAAAAAATTGCCTATGCAGCATCTCTTTATATCGGCGAAAATTGCGAATTTTCATCGGATGAACTTGTATCGATCGATGAATTGTACGAATATGGCCAGAAGGTAGACAATTGGCCTGAAAATGCCGACATTCTTGCAAATTTCAAAAATCAGAATATTAGCCTTGTCACAGGAGAGAATCTTGTCAGTTTCGATGATTGGACATACTTAGCGGGGCTCATCGATCGCGGTATAGAAATAAACTATTTTTCGCCCCGAGCGAATAAATGGCTGAAAATGTCAAAGAAAAACGCAATTGCTTATCCTGGGCGTATTTATAAACTTAAAAATTCATCTAGCTCTACTTTGACATTTAAAACCCCTAGCTTCAGAGTGCCTGATGATCTGAATTCCCAGGCTCTAGAACAAGGATGGAATCTTATGAATCTTAAAGGACAGAGTCCAAATGATAATAAATTTTATCTTAATCCTGATCCAATCAACCTTATTAGTGAAAAGCAGAAAACACTTAGTGAATTGATTAGCAGCAAGCTAATCACGGCTATTTTTAAGCAAGATAATGATAACCAAGATAATGTCTCTCTCGAGGAAAGTCAGACTAAGATTAAACAAGGAAAATACTGGCTTAAGCTCACCAGTGAGGCCGATACTAGCTTCAAGATGCCAAACCTAATTCTTAATATTGAAGGATCGGGTAATAGTTTTTCCTCAAATCAAGTTCCACTAAAATTGACTGTTGAAAATAAGGACTCAGCCAGCCATTTTGTTGTCTCTTCTGACGTGCTTGATCCTTGTCAAATCGGCATAAAAGTCAAAGATAATAGGGGTAAAATTGTCTATGATAGTTTTTCCTCTAGGGTCTGTCCTCTCTGGCCAAATATGGAAGAGCTTAAAGTTAACGAAAAAAAGGAATATAATTATCTATGGGAGGCGCCAAAAGGTATTAAGGGCGATTATACCCTGGAGGCTTATTTCAATTATTCTCGTCTTCCAGGCAATAAAATAATCAAAAAATCGTCCCTAACATTCAAATGAAAAGAAAATCAAGGTTTAATTCATTCTATGCGGTAGTTTTTCTCGGAGTATTAGTTTTAGTGGTCTACTTTGTTGCTAGAAGTTTTCTAATATCGGCCGATCAATCAGACTCCTTCTATTACGCTAATCCGTTAAAAGTCGGTGACAATCAATTTATAACAACTAAGGCGATCGATTTATCTCAAAGGATAATTGGTATTAATGGGAGTTTGATTACAGTTGACGAAGCTAAAAGAAGAGGGGTGATAGAGGGGATTTTTAGTGAAGATGGTGGTGAATTTAGCTCAAATAGCTTGCTTGTTGATAATTCATCTTTTATAATAAAAGTACGCGATATTAGTGTGTCTCCAGCATTATTTTTGGAGGGGATAAGGTGAATAACGAAAAATTAGAAACCGGAGTTTCAGGGAAGAAGAATACTTCCAAAGTTTTGTTTATAGTTCTTGGGCTATTAGTGCTTGGTATTATTTCGCTTTTTGCTGGAGCCAAAATCTTCTCCAGACTGTCTATTTCGGCAGATACTTTGCCACCGATTCCTGGTGATCCGTTGAGTGAAGCATCGACTACGAGTACTCCAAGCTCAACAGCTGTGGCATCTTCTACCACTTCTCGTACCTCAACAGCAACTACTACGGTGAGCGTTTCTGGAACTTCTACTCCTCCAGGACCAGGAGACCCAACAGGACCCCCAATAAATCTCACTATTAAGGCTGGCTGGAGTATGATTTCTGGAACAACATTATTCAACTTCGATGTCTCACCAATCACTCAAAAAGGAATTTACTTCTATTCTTACAATGATCCATATTTATCAAATAGAAACTGGATTGTTTCCTCACCCACATGTGCATCTCAGACTGACTTTTTCTGTACCTCTTTAAACCAGAAGTTCTCTCCGCTTCCCTATACAGGTTATTTTATCTATAATCCTGGCTCTCAGGTGACCGTTACCCTAAATCAAGTCAGCAGACTGACCCTGAGTCCTGACAATGCTATTTATGGCCGTGGATGGCACCTGGTGCAATGGACTGGCTCTGCGGCTACAAAGGCAGAGTTAATGAAACTCGCATCGGTGTACTATAGTAGTCAGCAAGCCGGCGCGAATAGTGTGAGCTCTAGTAGTTTCGAAAATTTAGCCAAGGAAGAGTCTCACCAGATCAGCAATAAGATATATGTTGTCCTTGACTCGTCGAGCATTTCATCCTCAACCGTTAAAGAACTCTCCGATACAGATTCATCAACAACAATAAGCAAGATTCCACAAAATAGTTATTTCTGGGTTTATTTGCGAAGAACCAAAGATAGGGCAAATAAGATAGTTGTTCCATATTCTGTAAGTGACTTTTTCCCGCCATCCTTACCTAACCAACCTGCTATAAATAACAATATATTACCTCCGGTTCCCCCCACTCCAAATTAATGGATCTAATCGACACTCACTGCCATCTTAACTTCAAGGCTTTTGACGCTGATTTCTTGGAGGTTGCTGAGCAATCTAGGCAAAAAGGAGTTAAGAAGCTTATACTTGTTGGTTCCGATCCAAAGACATCCCTAGAAGCACTAGAGAGGGCTAAGGAAATAAATGTAGTTCTACCCGAATTTGCATGCTCAGCAGTAGGAATTCACGCCATCCACACCGATAGGGTTGATTTTGCATCAATTGAAAAATTAGCCACCGACCCATTGGTGATTGCGATTGGAGAAAGCGGATTAGATTTCTTTCACGATAAGGAGCGCAAAACAGAAGAAAAGCAGATAGATCTCTTTAAGAGGCATATTGAGTTAGCGATAAGCTTAGATAAACCACTGATTATTCATAATCGCCAAGCAGACGAAAGAGTTCGTGAGATAATCGATCAGTATCCAGAACTTAAAAAAGCCGTTCTGCATTGCTTCGGAGCCGACCATAATATGGCCTCTTGGGCCGTCGAAAAAGGTTTTTATTTATCTTTTACCGGCAATATTACTTATGGCAATAAAAAGATCAAAAAAGCGATAGAGCGCACGCCAATAGAGCGGATTATGGTAGAAACTGATGCGCCGTACAACGTTCCTGAACCTTTGAGAAGTGAGGGCGTTACTAAATGCGAGCCTTACATGGCAGAGGAAGTAATTAAGAAGATTGCTTTGGTTAAGAACATCGATTTTGAAGAAGCTGGTAAGCAGATCCATAAGAACTCAATAGATTTCTTTAATTTATAAAAAGAAACAGCACGAAATTAAGATCTAGGGTATTAAGATTGCAAAAGATTTTTAAATTTTTTTATATTGCTAATATTTTAATACTTACCCTTGACTTTTTGGAAATGTTATGTACAATGTTATGTAAGCCTGTGTAAATACAGGTTCAACTAACAAATTGCTTATGAAAACCATCAATATCAATCAACTTCAGTCGCAAGTGTCAAGAATTATGAAGGATGTTGAGGGAGGGGAAAGCTACGAAGTCATGAGATATTCACGGCCAATTGCTGTGATTAGACCAAAAAAAGAAGAAAAAGGCGCCTCTGGATGTGCCGAGTGTCTTCTTAAGATCGAAGAATTATCTAACAAAATCGAAAATCTAAAAAATGCCTAAACGAAAGATTTATCTAGATTATGCTTCTACCACTCCGGTAGATCCGAGAGTACTTAAGGCCATGTTGCCTTATTTTTCGCAAAGGTTTGAAAATCCTTCTTCTATTTATTCAAGTGGACTAGAAATTTCAGATGTTCTTGTCAAGGCGCGAAATTCAGTTGCTCAATTTCTTGGTTGCCTTCCGGAAGAAGTGATTTTTACTTCCGGTGGAACTGAATCGGACAATTTAGCGATTTTCGGATATCTTGAACGATTTGATAGCGGACATATTGTAACTTCTGAGATTGAGCATCCAGCCGTTTATGAAGTATTCAAAAAGTTAGAAACCAAAAGATTCAGGGTTACTTATCTTAAACCAGATAAAAATGGTTTGATCTCTCCTACGGATTTATCAAAGGCGCTTAAAAAAGATACTTTGCTTGTGTCGATTATGTATGCTAACAACGAAATTGGCACAATTCAGCCGATCAAGGAATTTGCGAAGGTACTCAGCGATCATAAGGCCATTCTTCACACCGATGCTTGCCAAGCTTCATTGTATTTACCAATGGACGTCAAAAAACTAGGTGTTGATATGCTTTCTTTAAACGGATCAAAAATATATGCTCCAAAGGGTGTCGGAGTTCTTTATAAAAAGTCTGACTTGAAAATTTCAAGTCAGATAATTGGTGGTGAGCAGGAAAATAACCTAAGAGCCGGAACCGAGAATGTACCGGCGATTGTCGGGCTGTCAAAGGCTCTCGAGCTAATTTCTTCTAAAGAATCGGCGCGTGAGCTAAAGCTTCGTGATTATTTAATTAAGAAGCTTAAGAGTAATAAATCAATTTCTTTTAATGGTTCGCTTAATAAGCGCTTACCTAATAATATTAATTTTTCAATAAATGGAATCGAGGGAGAATCGGTTTTGCTTGATCTTGATAAACAGGGGATTTTAATCTCAACCGGATCAGCCTGCTCGAGCAAAAGCTTAAAACCTTCGCGGGTTATTGCTTCAATTAGAGATGAAAAAACTGCTCACGAATCAATCAGGGTAACCTTGGGACGCTTTACCACTAAGGCAGAACTTGATATATTCATTAGCGCCTTAAACAAAACCATCAAAAGATTTTTAGAAATGAGCCCATATGGCAGAAGTTAAAGAAACTACAGGTCAGAATTTTATCTATTCTCAGATCGTTGAGGATCACTTTTTTAATCCCAGAAATGTCTTAAAAAGCGAAAAACAAGCCAATAATTTTGATTCAATTGGCGAAATTGGCTCACCTGCTTGTGGCGATGTGATGAGAGTATATTTAAAAATTGAAGACAATAAAATAGTTGATTTTAAGTGGAAGACTTTTGGCTGTGCCAGCGCTATTGCTGCTACTTCGATTCTCTCTGAAATGGCAATAGGGATGAACATCGATGATGCCTACCTTATAACTGCAAACGATATTACTGAAGCTCTAGGCGGCCTACCAAAGAGAAAAATCCATTGCTCAGTTCTCGGCGATCAAGCATTAAGGCTTGCAATCGATAATTATAAAAAGTCTAATTCTTAAAGAACTCTTTATACTTATCATCTTCTGATTTATACTATAAAGGTGATAATTTTTGATTTACTCGTACTTATAATCTTTCTTTCTTGTTATTTAGCAATCAGAAAGAAAAATCAATTTAATATATTCTCCGGAGCTGTCGCAATTTTGCTTGCAGATGTTGGAGCATCGATGATTGCGAAGCCAATTTTTAATCTCCTTTTAAAAAGTGGTTGGCAAAGTGAGTCTTATGTTACTGCTCTAATTTATCTAGTAATAATAATTTTACTTTGGGGTTTAATCTACGCGATAATCTCTAGTTTCAATATCAATTTTTCAAATAATATTTCAAGGGTTATGGCGCTAGTAAGCGCCCTTCTAATATCTGTTGGGGTTGCCATTGCAGCTTGTTTTATTGCCAGCAATATAACTTCGAGTAGTAGTAATATTTATACTTGCCGCCTTTGCGCTAAAGCTATAAATTTTTATCTTCCTGAAGATCGTCGAGCGGCATTTGTGCCAGCTAATATGCAGGAAGTTTATAATTTGCCCAAAGATGCAAAAATAATCTATGAGGATACATCAGCTAAAGCAGAGCTTTTGCAGCTGGTCAATAACGAGAGGCTAAATGACCAAAGGCCAATACTTGTGGAAGACTTACGTCTAGCTGATTTGGCTCAAAACTATGCGAATTCGATGGTGGGATCATTGCGTTTTTCCCATATAGATGCTAATAATAATACTCCGGACGTGAGAGCTAGACTTAGCAATATTGAATATGTCTTTTTAGGAGAGAACTTGGCAATCGCGCCAACGATTAAAATGGCCCACGATTCGCTGATGGCTTCTCAGAATCATCGAAGTAATATTCTTTCTTCAAAATTTCAAAAGATAGGAGTCTCCTGCTATATGCTTTCAACCGGGTCATATATAATTGTTGAGGAATTTTCAAATTGATTAAGTTACTGGGTCAACCAATTGCAGATGAGATCAAAGCGGATCTTATGAAGCGCTCTAAGCCAGAGGGTGTATTAGCAGTTGTCCAAATCGGTGATGATCCGGTTAGTTCTTTGTATATAAAAAAGAAACAAGAATTTGCCAAAGAAGTTGGAGTTAAGCTAGAGGTGATTAGCTCTACAGCTGAGTCAGCTAAGTTGGATGTAGAAAATTTAGCAACAAGAGGCGATATTAAAGGAATAATTATCCAGTTGCCAATTCCAGCGTCAATTGATCGTGAGGAGATTCTTAGGTTGATACCAAAGGAAAAAGATGTTGATGGCTTCAGGTATATTATCGGTGACGATTATATATCTACTCCGCCAACGGTTCTTGCAATTGACGAGGTGTTTAAGCATTATGACATATCGCTTGAAAGCGGGGTTTTAATTGTGGGGGGAGGCTTCTTGGTTGGTAAGCCACTTTATAAGTTTTTGAAAGAAAAAGGAATCAGTGTTTTTGAACTAGGCAAAGGGGATGATGATTATGAACAAACTTTGAAAAGCCATAAGGTTGTGGTTGTCGCTACTGGTGGAGGACGCTATTTTGAACAATCTGAGTTTCAGGAAAATAGCTATGTTATCGATGCATCGACCGTTCAGGAGGAGAATAAAATTAGAGGAGATGTTTCAGCAGAAGGCAATTTAATTAATCTTTGTCCGGTTCCTGGTGGAGTCGGACCAATAACAGTATCGATGCTTTTTAAAAATTTTTTTGATCTATAAAATTAGAAAAAATATAAACTACCTGCTAAACTAGGCGTATGAATAAGTTGCAAAGAGCTCGTTTTTTATTTGTCATTTCGCTAGCTTTAGCAATTGGAGTTTCCGCTGGCTCAGGATTTATTGCAGGTGAATATTACCAGAAAAAAATTGCATCCAAGCAAACATTAGACGGAGTTGATTTTAAGATTTTTTGGGACGCATACAACGAACTGAAGCAAAAATATGTTGGTCAGGTTGATCCGCAGAAGTATCTCTACGGAGCTATAAACGGAGGCTATTCCTCTACCGGCGATCCTTATACTATTTTTATGCCACCGGAGTTGTCAGATGAATTCCAGAAAGATCTTTCTGGCGAACTTGAGGGGGTTGGGTTAAAGCTTGGCACTCTTGATTCGCTTCCGACAGTTATTGCTCCAATTGCAGACTCTCCGGCCGATAAAGCAGGTATAAAGCCTAAGGATAAGATTTTGAAAGTTGATGATTTTGTGACTGAAAATAAAATCCTTGATGAAGTAGTCAGCAAGATTAGAGGTAAGGCTGGCACGAAAGTTAAGCTATTAATTTTAAAAGCTGGTACAAGTGATACCAAAGAAGTGGAATTAACTAGAGAAAAAATTGAAGTTAAAAGCGTTGAAGTAAAATACATAGGCGATACGGCGGTCATAGCTATAAATGAATTTGGTACGTATTCATCACAGGAATTTGAAAAAATTTACAAAGAAGCATCGGCTAAGCCTGTTAAAAAGGTTGTTCTAGATATGAGGGGAGATCCTGGTGGACTGCTAAATAGCGCGGTTGAAATTGCTGAATATTTCTTGAAGGAAGGTCAGACGATCGTTATTGAACAGGGCAATAATGTGCGTCAGGAGGAGAAGGTTAGAACGGAGCGCGGATGGCAGGATATAAAACTTTCAGTACTGGTAGATGAGGGAAGTGCCTCGGCAAGTGAGATATTAGCTGGCGCAATCAAGGACAATAATCGGGGTAAGATAATTGGCTTGAAGACATTTGGCAAAGGAACGGTCCAGGAGTTGTCGCCATTTCCAGATGGAAGCTCATCTAAGATTACTATTTCCAAATGGCTTACGCCAAAGGGTACTGATATAAATAAAGATGGTATCGAACCTGATATAAAGGTTGATGCGTCTGATAATCCTAATTTCGACAGCAATGATCCTCAGCTAAATAAAGCTTTGAGTAACTAACAAGCACGATTCTTGCTATAATAATATTGTGGTATGATTACTTAGAGGAGGGCTAATGGCCGATAATTTAAATGTACAAAACGATCCTGGACAAGCTTCAGGAGCAGGAAGTTCACCACTTGGGAGCGAACCAACTAATTCACCGTTAGAACAGTCTAGCGTTCCCCAGGGGGCTCCACCAGAGCAACCGATGGGGCAAGCTGCTCCACCGGTTGAATCTCAGAATTTAGGGGAATCGTCTACTCCACCGAATACTGATGAGTTTTTAAATTCTATCTTGCAGCAACAGCCACAAGCACCGGCCACTCCAGATGTTTCAGCTCCTCCAGTTTCCCCCGATGCTCCTCCTGTAGCTCCAGGTGCTGCTGGTCCAATCCCAACCGAACCGGCCCCTCCACTTAATAATCCCTTGGAACCTCAGGTGCCTGAACCAGGACCAATTAATAATCCTCTCCAACCACAGGAAAATCCTATGCCAGAGCCACCTGCACCTGCACCCGAACCAGCTCCGGCTCCAATGCCTGAACCAACACCAATGGAGCCGCCTGCTCCGGAGATGCCTGCTGAGCCTCCCGTTATGAATCAACCTTCTGGCGGTCTTTCTGATGGGGTTTCGCTAGATGGTGTGCAATCTGCACCGACTCCGGCTGCTCCTCAGCCACCAGCTGACGGTTCAGTTTCTACGAATATGTTTTCTCAAACACCTCAGGCAAGTGGTGGCTCAGGAATGAAGAAGCTGATTTTGATCGTTCTGGCTTTAATCGTCCTGGGTGGAGGCTATTATGCATACACCGTTTTTATGGGTGGTAGCTCAACAAGCAATTCCGCTACTAAGAGTGTAACTCCTGGAGCAACCAAGACATCATCTTCTTCAACGGCCACAAATGCCAAGGACTCTCAGCGAAAAACAGACCTAGCGGTTATAAAAGATGCTTTGATGAATTATTATGCCGGAAGCAACCAATATCCTGTTGCTGCTCAGCTGACAATGCTTAATGTCGCTGGTAATATTTTGGAACAGCAACTTATACCTAATTTCTTAGCCAAGCTTCCTTCTGACCCTGACTCTACGAAAGCATACGGCTATAAGTCAGACGGAATGACCTTTACTCTTAGCGCCGTTCTTGACAATAGTAGTGATCCTGATGCAGTATTAGAGAACGGAAAGGCAATCTACCAATTAACCTCGAGCAGTTCTTCGGCGACAGGAGCATCAGCTTCGGCTAGCTCTTCAATCGTAGTTAGCACACCATCAACTTTCGCTCCTTCGGCAGGAACAGTAGATGATGCGCAGACTGCAACAGCAACCTCTAACGTTCCGCCAACCCTAAATAGCAACTTTTAAAAAGGTATAAAATGAATATAGTTTGGGTTATCCTAATTGTTATAGGGATTATCGTTCTCTATCTCGTCTTTGCCTATAATTCACTTATTACTCTAAAGACCCGTGCGGAAGAAGCATGGAGTGATATTAGTGTTCAGTTGAAAAGGCGATATGATCTGATTCCAAATCTTGTAGCTTCAGTAAAAGGCTATGCGAAGCATGAGAAAGAATTATTTGAGAATGTTACTAAGGCCAGAGTTTCGGCGATGGAAGCTAAGGATATTAAGGACAAGGAGAAAGCTGAGAACCAACTTTCGGAAAGTCTTAAATCAATTTTTGCAGTTGCAGAAAATTATCCCAACCTTCGTGCAAATGAAAACTTTTTAGCGCTGCAGGGAGAGCTAACTGACACTGAAAACAAGATAGAAGCTTCAAGGCGATTTTATAATGCCAATGTCAGAGACCTCAATATTAGAATCCAATCCTTTCCTAGTAATATAATTGCGAATATGTTCAAGTTTGAATCAAAGCAGTTATTTGAAGTCGAGGCCAGTCAAAAAGAAGCGATCGAAAAAGCACCAAAAGTTGAGATTTAGTAAATGAAGAAGATAATTATTATTGCAGGCGCTCTGATAGTAATTGTTGGAGGGTTCTTTCTGATAAGAAGTAATTCTTCTAATTCTTCAAAGAAATACAGTGAAAATATAACCGATGAAGGATTTAGTATCTCGACTGGTGGTGGCTCAATTAGTGGCAAATATGAAGATCCAGACAAGCTTAACCTCGGTTTGAGTGTCTACTCGGGAGCGATTCTCGCTGGAGATCAAAAGTCGGCCGGAAATTTTAACCTTAATGGTGTCAAGCTTACTTCGGCTACATATCAGACTGATGATTCTAGGGAGAAGGTGGAGGATTTCTATGCTAAACAATTTGGTTCTGACCTGCAGAAAGGCGAGATAATCAGTGGAGATAAAACATATAAATTATTTAAGTCAAAGACAAATGCCAATTCTGCAATGGTTAATATATGGACTCAAGACAATATAACCTATTTCACAATCTTTAAAACGAGCTAAGCAAAATATGTACAACCAGATAAGCGCTAACAAACGCAATTCAATTTTGATAATTTTCATTTTCTTGATCTTCGTAATTTTTGTTGGTTACTTTCTATCTAGATATTATAATTCTCCAGGTATTTTGGCGTTCGCAGTGATTTTTTCGATCGTTCAAGCTTTAGTTTCGTATTATCAATCAGATAAAATTGCCTTGTTGGCTGCTGGCGCAGTTGAAGCGCCAAGGGATAAATATATTGAGCTTCATCGGATAGTCGAGAATCTCTCGATTACTTCCGGAATTGTTCAGCCGAGAATTTACATAATTAATGATCTCTCGCCAAATGCTTTTGCGACAGGACGAGATCCTAAGCACTCAGCTTTGGCAGTCACGACAGGACTGCTTGAAAAGCTTAACAAGACTGAGCTTGAAGGTGTAATCGCTCATGAACTTAGTCATATCGGTAACTATGACATCAGACTGATGACAATCGTTGTAGTTTTGGTTGGAATTATTGCCCTTATCTCTGATTGGGGTATGAGGGCATTTTTTTGGCGAGATCGAGATGAAAATTCCAATTCTGGCTATATGGTTTTAATCGCTCTCGCACTGTATATTTTTGCACCTATTTCGGCGATGCTTATTCAGCTTGCTGTTTCTAGAAAGCGAGAATACTTGGCTGACGCTTCAGGAGTGCTTCTGACCAGATATCCTGAAGGCTTGGCCTCGGCTCTTGAAAAATTGGCTTCTTCGAAGCCACTCACTCGTCAAAATAGAGCAATTGCTCACTTATATATATCTGAGCCATCGGGCAATAATAAAAAAGAGCAGTCTTGGCTCGTGACTGCTTTCTCGACTCATCCACCGATTCAAGACAGGATCAAAAAACTAAGAAAAATGGCCTAAAAAGGGAAAGACCCGGGCGAGGCCGGGTCTGGTGAAGTCGTGATGCCTGGTCTAACCAGGCCTGGTTTGGTGAAACGCCCTGGGGAGGGCTTTCGAACGGTCGTCCTTGTTCCCTAGCGATCATGCCGGGTCAAGGGGTTGCAGGCGTTGAGCATATCTACTGGCGATCCGGTGTTCTTACCCGGGCGCTTTCGGTGCTCGCGGCACAGCGTGCGGCCTGAGGCCGCTTTGTGATGTAGCCTCGAGAGGCTACTATGGGTTCGGCTGCATGTTCTTCGTCTTGCGCGCGTGTCCTACCGGACTTACATGCCACGCCCTGAAAGCCAGGGCTTCGAACGCCACGCTCCGCATGATGCGGAGGTTCAACTTGTCCCACAGAGACAGCTAGCCCTCCCCAAGGCTTAAACATATAGTATTACAACTCTTTAATTTGTCAAGACCCTTGATATAATGGCCATATGGAAAAGGAAGAAGCCAAAAGTAGAATTGAGGTCTTAAAAAAAGAAATCGACCAAAATCGATATCTTTATCATGCTCTCGATAAGCCTCGAGTATCAGATGCTGTTGATGATTCGCTAAAGAGAGAATTAGCAAAATTAGAAGAGCAATATCCTGAGCTAATAACTATTGATTCTCCTACTCAGCGTGTTGGAGGAAAAGCACTGGATAAATTTGCAAAACTGACCCATAAAAAACCAATGCTATCGTTAAACGACGTTTTTTCAGCAGAAGAATTCAAGGCTTGGGAAGACAGGATTGCTAAGTTAGTTGGCAGAGACAAGATCAGCCAAGCTGGATATTACGGGGAAGTTAAGATGGATGGACTAGCCGTTACGCTTCTTTATGAAAATGGTATTTTTGTCCAAGGGGCCACGAGAGGTGATGGAAAAATTGGGGAGGATGTCACAAACAATTTGAAAACAATTGAATCGATTCCGCTTAAATTGCGAGCATTAGCGAGTCATCCCGAACTTGTTTCGGGATCTTTAGAGATCCGTGGGGAAATCTATATCGATAAAAAAGATTTTGAGGATATTAACGATTTACAGAGAAAAAATGGTGGTCAAGTTTTTGCTAATCCAAGAAATTTAGCAGCAGGATCTATCCGTCAGCTCGACCCTAAAATTGCTGCTTCTCGTAAATTAAAGTTTATGATGTATGCTATTTCGACCGATCTTGGCGCACAAAAGCACTCTGAGGAGCATGAGATCGCAAGCCAACTTGGCTTTAACGCAAATATTAAAACAAACAAAATTTGTTTAAGCGCTGAAGAAGTAATTGATTTTTATGGTGAGCTTTCAAAAAAACGAGAAGATTTACCCTATCAGATAGATGGTTTGGTTATCGGTGTAAATGATAAGAAAGTATTTGAAAGACTTGGCGTCGTTGGAAAAGCGCCCCGCGGCCAGATTGCTTTTAAATTTGCAGCCGAGGAAGCAACAAGCGTTATCAAAGACATAATTGTACAAGTGGGGAGAACCGGCAAGCTTACTCCGGTTGCTGTTATGGAGCCGACCGTAGTTGCCGGGTCAACCGTCTCGCGGGCGACACTACACAATGCTGATGAAATCAAAAGGAAAGATATCAAAATTGACGACACGGTGATTATTAGAAAAGCTGGTGACGTGATCCCGGAGGTTGTGGAGCCAATTACCAGAATGCGCACTGGTAAAGAGCAAGAATTTAAGATGCCGAGCTGTTGTCCGATTTGCGGTGGTAAAGTAATCAAACGCGAAGGGGAAGTTGACTGGTATTGCTCTGATCGAAACTGCTCGGTAAGGGAGCTTAGACAGCTTAATCATTTTGTTTCTAAAGGTGCCTTTGAAATAGATGGCCTTGGCCCGAAAATTGTAGAGCAGCTAGTGGCCGAAGGCCTAATCAAAGATGCTTCAGATATTTTCGAACTGACAGAAGGCGATTTACAGCCACTTGAAAGATTTGCCGAAAAGTCTGCCCAAAATTTAGTTGAATCAATCCAGTCATCGAAAGAGATTGATCTAGATAGATTTATTTATGCACTTGGAATTAGACATGTTGGTGATCAGATGGCTACCGACTTAGCTAAACAATTTGGAAATTTACATGATTTTGTTTCATGCAAAAAAGAGGACTTAGATAAAATGTATGGAATAGGGGAGAAGGTGGCTAGCTCGGTAATAGAATTTTTGTCTGACGAGAAAGGTAAGCAATTAATCGCAAATCTGATTGATAAGGGTGTGAAGGTTAATAATTATCACTCCCCTGTCAGAAAAAATGTTTTAAACGGAAAGAGCTTTGTTGTCACTGGTTCGCTCGAATCTATGGCTCGAGATGAAGCTCATAAGAAAATAATTCAGCTAGGTGGGGTCATTTCTTCTTCGGTAAGTTCAAAAACAGATTATTTGGTAGCCGGAGAAGATCCCGGCTCAAAACTCGAAAAGGCTCAAAAGTTCGGTACTAAAATTTTGAGCGAAAAAGAATTTTTAGATCTGGTTAAATAATTAGATACTATTTATTTTACTCCTGTTTTAAGGTAAGCTAAGACTAATAAAAAGGAGTCTTTTGGCTCAAAAAAAATCTTGCAAACATTGCAAAAAAGAATTTGTTGTTGAAGATTGGGATATCAATTTTTTAAAAAAGATTTCTCCCACTTTTGCAGGGCAAACTTTCGAAATACCCCTTCCAAGCCTATGCCCAGAGTGCAGAGAGATAAGGCGAGAACTTCTGAGAAATGAAAGAGTTCTATATAAAAGAAAGTCTGATAAGTCTGGCGAAGAGACAATTTCTTGTTTTTCACCAGATAAGGATTTGATTGTATATTCACCCCAGGAGTGGTGGGCGGACGATTGGGACGCATCCGATTATGGTGTCGAATTTGATAAAAATAAAACATTTTTTGACCAGTATATGGAGCTTTATAAAAAAGTTCCGAAGCTTGCGCTTTCAAATACAAACAATGAAAATACTGAATTTGGTAATTATATAGATGGCGTGAAGGACTGCTATATGTCTTTTACCTGCTATTTCGGAAGCGAAAAAGTCCTTTATTCGTATGTTTCTTATTCAGACAAGAACTGCGTGGATATGACATTCAGCGAAGAAAATGAAAATTGCTACTATCTTTACAATTCAACGAAAAATTATAACTGCTATTTTTGCGACAATATACATAATTCGAGAGATTGTCGGTTTTCTTTCGACCTGATCGGGTGCAGTGACTGTTTGTTTTGTTCTAACTTACGCAGAAAGCAGTATTGTATTTCAAACAAGCAGTATTCACGTGATGAGTATTTGGAAAAAATTAAAGAATATAATTTTGGGTCTTATGCCAAAACCAAAGAGTATCAGGAAAAACTTGCTCAAATCAAAAAAGATTCGATTGTTAAATTTGCTAATTTCGTAAATTGTGAGAATTGCAGCGGGGATGACAATATAAACTGCTCTAATGCGATAAAGTGTTTTGGTTGCAATGATGTGCAAGACTCTAAATATACTTATCGAGCTGTGCATATGAAGGATGCGATGGACTTTATGTGCGGTGGCGCCGAAAGTGTTTATGAGGTTTCCAATATCGGCTATGGGATTGGATTCTATTTCTGCGAGCACTGTATCACTGGCAACAATCTTTTCTACTGCAGACATTGTATGAATTGTAACGATTGTTTCGGCTGTGTTGGTTTGAGCCGCAAGCAATATTGTATTTTAAACAAACAATATTCTAAAGAAGACTATGAAAAAAAAGTAGCAGAAATCATAGGATTCATGAGCGGAAATGGCGAATGGGGAGAAATGTTCCCGATCGACAAAAATGTCTTTGCTTACAATGAGACCTTGGCCAACGACAATTTTCCAAAAACAAAAGAAGAAGCCTTGGCCTTCGGGTGTAAGTGGCAAGACAATGATTATTCGCTCAAGCATGACGGACCTTTTTACGAGCCTAAAGATGATATTGCAGACTATAAAAATGACGAGACTGAAAGACAAAAGTTACTTTCTGGAATATTGAAATGCGAAGTATCGGGCAAGCCTTATAAGATCGTGCCACAAGAGTTAGCTTTTTATCTCGAACACAATCTTCCGGTTACGAGAAAGCATTTCGATATTAGATTTAAAGAGAGACTGGAAAAGCGTAATCCAAGGACTCTTTATCATCGTCAGTGTATGAACGAAGATTGCGAAAATAAATTTGAAACAACCTATGCGCCAGATAGACCAGAAAAAGTATTTTGTGAATCATGTTATCAAAAGGAGCTAACGTGAATATTTGCAAAGTATGTAACAAGCAATTCGAAGTTACCAAGGAAGACGAAAAGTTTCTTGAGAAAATATCCCCTAGTTTCGACGAAGAGATATTTCTAATTCCTCCCCCAACCCTTTGCCCTGATTGCAGGAATAAAAGGAGACTGGGAGTTAGAAATGTTGTAAATCTTTACAAGCGTAAATGCGATCTTTGCTCAAAAGAAGTTGTTTCGATGTATTCGCCTGACAAGACGGACATTAAAGTCTATTGCTCTTCTTGTTGGTGGTCGGATAAATGGGACTATAGTGATTATGCGAAAGACTATGATCCATCTAGAAGCTTTATTGAGCAGTTAACTGAGCTTAAGAAGGAAGTACCAGCTCCTGCGCTCCTTCACGTTAATTCAGAAAATAGCGAATATATAAATTTTTCAAACGACAACAAAAATTGCTATCTAGTTTTCTTAGCCGGAAGAAATGAAGATGTATATTATGGATACTGGGCGGAAGATAGCAGAAATTGTGTTGATACATCGTTTAGTGCTTATTGCGAAATGTGCTACGAGGGAGTGCTGCTTGGAAATTGTTATAATGTCCACTGGTCAATAAATTGTGGTACTTGTAGGGATTCATATTTTATTGAAGACTGCGCAGATTGTAGTGATTGCATATTGTGCAGCGGACTTCTAAAGAAGCAGTATTGCTATAAAAACAAACAACTATCGAGAGAAGAGTACGAAAAGGTTAAGACGGATTTTCTTGCCAATCTAGAAACAAATCTAGATGATTATAAACAAAAATTCCGACAAGTAGTCCTGTCCCAACCAAAAAAATACTCCCAAATGCTCCGTAGCGAAGATTGTTCTGGCGATAATATTTTTGATTCTAAAGGCTGTAATAATTGTTTTAGAGTATCTAAGAGTGAAGATTGCAAGTATTGTTATGATTTAGTTAGCGGAAAAGATTCATACGATGTAACGGGTTTTGGAATTCCGATTGAGCTGGTTTATGAATCTCAGAATATTGGATTGGGTTCGGCTAGATGCGCTTTTATTAGTTTTGCTTACCAGCTAAGTGACTCTTATTACTGTGAACATTGTTATTATTCCAGAAATTTATTTGGTTGCGTTGGGGCTAAAAATCATGCAGAGTTTTGTATTCTTAATAAAAAATATTCCAAAGAAGAATATGATAAATTAGTCCAAAAAATTATCGCTGACATGCAGAAAAGAGGAGAGTGGGGAGAATTTTTCCCATCTAGCTTCTCTGCATTTGGCTACAATGAAACTTTGGCGAATGAGTATTATCCTCTTGCAAGAGAAGAAGCAGAAAAATTAGGTTATAAATGGCAAGAAGTAACCGGAGATGTGCAATATGACGGCGAAGCGTATAATCCTGTTTCGATAGAGCGTTATAAGACAGATGAGCAAGAAAGAAATAAGCTTCTTGGGAGTGTATTAAAATGTATTAAGTCTGGAAGGCCTTTCAAAATAATGCCCCAGGAGCTACTTTTTTATATCAGGCATAATATTCCAATTCCTAGAGTACACTATGCTGTCAGGATGACCGATCGTCTTAACTCGATTAACAAAAATGAGCTTTTTCACCGCCAGTGTATGTGCGAAGAGGTAAATCATAACCACGAAGGAAGGTGCGCGAAAGAATTTGAAACATCTTATTCGCCAAATAGCCAAGAAAAAGTTTATTGCGAAGATTGTTATTGGGAGAAGTATAGATGATAAATAAAGTTTGCAAACAATGCAGCACAGAATTCGAAGTAACTGACACTGATTTAGATTTTTATAAAAAAATCGCTCCTACTTTTGATGGCAAGACTTTTGAAATTCCTACTCCAACATTGTGTCCTGATTGTAGGAGACAGAGAAGGATAGCTTGGAGAAATGTTGGAAACTTTTATGTCAGAAAAAGCGATTTGTCTGGCCGACAAATAATTTCCTGTGTTGCTCCTAACTCAAAATTCAAAATTTATCACAATGATGAGTGGATGTCCGATAAATTTGATCCCTACGAATATGGCCGGGATTTTGATTTTTCTACGCCATTTTTTGAGCAATTGCACGAGCTTAGCTTAGAGGTACCGAGACCTCATATGAATTCCGCTCGTAATGAGAATAGTGAATATATAAATAATTCTTCGGACTGCAAAAATTGTTACTTAATAGAAAATTCTACCGAAGCTGAGGATTCACTTTATTCTTTAGGCCTTTTTTATTCCAAAGATTGCGTTGATTGTTTTAAAGCGTTTAAAAGTGAAAACTGCTACGAATGTATTAATATTGAGAAGTGCTACGGCTGCCATTTTTGCAAAGACTGTGTCAACTGTTCCGAATCATTTCTACTCGAAGATTGCACTGGGTGTAGAAATTGTTATGGTTGTACGAATTTATCAAATAAGCAGTATTGGATATTTAACGAGCAAAAAACAAAAGAGGAATTCGAAAAGTTTAAACAAATTTTTCTTGAATCTGATATCTCAGAGCGCTCCAAGCTGATTGATAAGATTAGTGATCTCAGGTCTGATTTACCCAAAAAATTCGCACATGTTCTATCAAATGAAAATTGTAGAGGCGATTATATTTTTCACTCAAAAAAATCAGATGGTTTTTTTCTCGATAATTGTGAAGATGTGAGCGATTCTACAAACTTGAGTTATTGTAAGGATTATTTCGATGTTGACTATTGGGGTGATAATTCCGAAGTCTGTTATGAATCGGCCGAAATAGGAACTCAAGCCCATAACATTTTATTTTCCAGAAAATGTCATGGCAATATTCGCAATATTTACTACTCGCTTGACTGTTGTTTTGGGTCGCATGACTTGTTCGGATGCTGCGGGATCAAGCATGGAGAGTATTCAATTTTGAACAAAAAGTATTCATCTGAAGAATATGAAAAAATGGTTGCTCGAATAATCGAGCATATGCAAAAAAATGGCGAGTGGGGTGAATTCTTCCCATACAAAATGAGCCAATTTGCTTATAACGAGACCTCGGCGATGGATTATTTTCCATTAACTAAAGAAGAGGTTTTGAAATTAGGATCTTATTGGCAGGATCAATCATCTGATCAAAAATATAATGACGAAGGATATAAGCCACTTGAGATCGGTCAGTATGCAGTTCAGGAAAAAGCTGATGAATTATTAAAGTCTGTATTAGTCTGCGCCAAATCATCTAGGCCATATAAAATCCAGCCACAAGAGCTAGCTTTTTATCTTAAGCATAACTTGCAAATTCCTATCTTACATCCAGATGAAAGATATAAGTTACGTTTTAATCAAATCAATCCTCAAAAAACATGGCATAGAAAGTGTATGAACGAAGGCTGTAATAACGAATTCGAAACAACATATTCCCCTGATCGTCCAGAAAAAGTCTATTGCGAAGATTGTTATCAAAAGGCGGTATTGTGAAAAAATGCATAAATTGCAGTGCTCAATATGATGTGACCGACCAAGAAAAATCTTTTCTAAAAAAGATGGATTTGCCAGAGCCGAAAATTTGTCCGGAGTGTAGGTCGCAGCGAAGATGGGCGCTAAGAAATCAAAGCACTCTGTATAAAAGAAAGTGTGATTTTACCGGTAAGGAAATGGTCTCGCTATATGCATCTGATTCAAAGCATAAAGTTTATGCTGAAGATATTTGGTGGTCTGACAAGTGGGATGCCATGGATTATGGCAGAGATTTTGATTTTTCGCGGCCGTTTTTTGAGCAATTCAGAGAGTTGCAGTTAGATGTTCCAAGAAGGGGGATGCATCAAGATGGAACAAATGAGAACTGCGAATATATAACTTTCGGAATGGGAAATAAAAATTGCTACTTGGCATTTGCGTGTTTCAATTGTGAAAACACTTACTTTTCATTTTTTTCGCTAATGTCTAAGGAAACGATTGATTGTCTTTTAGCAATAAGCGGCGAGCTTTTGTATGAATGTATCCACTGCGACAAATGTTATAAATCGTCATATTTAAAAAATTGTTCAAGCTGCACTGAATGCTATCTGATGGAAGACTGTAGCGGTTGTAGCAACTGCATTGGATGCAAAAATGTTAATAATAAGCAGTATTATATTTACAACAAACCAGCGACGAAAGAAGAATTCGAATTCTTAAAACAGAAACTCGAGACGGGTGGTATGAAAAAAGAGAAGGAAAAATTTGATAAGTGGAAGCTAAGTGTTCCAAATAGATTTGCTCATATCATAGCCTCACAAGATAGTGATGGGGACTACATCTACAATGGAAAGAATTGTCATAATTGTTTTGGAATTTTGATACAAGGCGCGGAGGATAGTGCTAATTGTCAGATGAGCGGTGCGCAGGCTAAAGAAATGTTTGATTGTTCGATGGCGGGGCAGGGAAGCGAACTAATATATGAGATGCAAGCAACTAGTGGTGCATACCATAGTGCATTTGTTAATTTCTGTAGGTTTTCCAAATTTGTTTATTATTGTGATTGCATCAGCAATTGCGAGGAGTGTTTTGGATGTGTTGGGCTGAGCAATAAAAAATATTGCATTTTAAATAAACAATATTCCAAAGAAGAGTATGAGGAATTGAAACCAAAGATTGTTGAGCATATGAAAAAAACTGATGAATGGGGAGAGAATTTTCCGCTTAAAAATTCACCTTTTCCATACAATGATACGTTGGCGCAAAATTATTATCCGCTAACAAAAAACGAAGCAGAAAAACTTGGCTTGAATTGGAAGGATCCTGAAGACAATAAGACGATCAAACAAACGGTGAAGGTCGATCCTAATATTGATAATGTAGATGAAAAAATATTGAATGCTGTATTGTGTTGTAATAAATGTGGCAAAAACTATAAAATTATTCCCCAGGAATACAGGCTTTATAAGATGCTCAAAGTTTCAATCCCTGACCATTGTCCGTCTTGCAGATATCAGGAAAGAATTGATCAATTTAAGATTTCTAAATTATATGACCGAGAGTGTATGAACGCGGGTTGTAAAAATAAGTTCAAAACTCTTTATTCCAAAGAGAGTCCCGAAATAGTCTATTGTGAAAGTTGTTATCAAAGAATAATAATATAGGAGATGCAGTGAATAATATTAAAACCGCAATAATTAACTCGCTTGGCGTGTTCGCTTATGTTGTAGCTATCGCGACTGTGATGAATAACGCCGAAAAACTTTTCGGAAAGGAAGATACAATTGCGACCGGTATCGCTTTTCTTATGTTATTTACCCTCTCGGCAGGTGTCGTAGGATCATTGATTGTTGGTAAGCCAATATTTATGTATCTCGATGGCAAGAAAAAGGAAGCGGTTAGTCTTCTCGCTTGGACACTCGGATGTATAGCGGTAATCACATTAATTGTTTTGCTTTATCTTGGGCTTAGATAATGGCTACATTAAAATCTTGCAAACAGTGTAACTCCAGTTATGAAATTGGAGATTGGGATAAGGAATTTCTTAGCAAAATTTCCCCTACTTTTGATGGCAAGACTTTTGAAATACCGGAGCCGGAGCTCTGCCCAGAATGTCGGAGGCAGAAAAGATTGATGTGGAGGAACAATAGATCGTTATATAGTCGCAAATGCGATATGTGCTCAAAGCAGATAATTACTACCTTCTCTCCAGACAAGCCGTTTGCTGTATTTTGCCAAGATTGCTGGTGGTCGGACAAGTGGAATCCTGAGGACTATGGACAAGATTTCGATTTTAATAAAACATTTACTGAACAGTTTGCGGATGTTATGAAAAAAACACCGCGGATAGCACTCATGAATAAGAATTCTGAAAATAGCGAATACTGCCATTATGCTGGAAACAATAAAAATTGTTATCTGTGCTTCGCTGGCTCTTGGAATAATGAAAACTGTTCTTATGGATATAGATTTGGGGGTTGCAAGGATTGTTTTGACTGTCACTTTTTAGAAAAATCAGAACTTTGTTATCAAATATTTCATGGGGCAAATAATTTTAAGTGTGCCTTTTGTGATTATATTTATGACTCCAGCGAGTGTTATTTCTCTTATGATTTGAAAGGGTGTAAAAATTGCATATTCTCGACTGGTTTGAGAAATAAGGCTTATTTTGCATTCAATAAACCGTGCACAAAAGAACAATTCGAAGAACTTAAAATGCACATGGAAAGTAATACATCTATAGCGAGAGCCCTAGCAAAATTTGATGCAATAAAAAGAGAAGCGCCTAAGGTGCCAGTAGTTCAGTTAAAGTGTGAAGATTGTGAGGGTGATAATCTGAGCGGGTGTAAATCCTTGAGAGAAGCATTTGATATTAATGATATGGAGAGTGGTAAGTATGTATTAATTGGAGCTTTATCTAAGGATGTGATGGATTGCACGGCAGTTGGCCTTGGCGAAACACAACTTTGTTATTATTGTATGTCGGTCGGCGACAGTGCATATAATTGCCTTTTCTCAAATGGTATTTGGTCTTCAAGAAACATTATTTACTGTGACTCTATAATCAGCTGCGAAGATTGCTTTGGCTGCGCATCTATCAAAAAACAAAATCATTGTATTTTAAATAAAAAATATTCAGAGCAAGAATATGTGCAGATAGTCGCTAAAATTATTGAACATATGAAGGCTAATGGAGAATGGGGAGAATATTTAGATAATATGCTCTGCCCATACTATTATAATGAAACTTTTGCTCATGAGTTTTATCCTCTACAGCAATCTGGTGCTGAAAAAATTGGTTGTAGTTGGCAAACAAAGGATTATTCTCCAGAATACAAAGGAGAGAGCTATGTTGCAGACGACAGCATCCTAGCATTTCAAGACGTGAATAAGGCCGAAGAGCTGATCAAAGGAATTATAAAATGTGAAGTAACTGGTAAGCCCTTCAAAATCACGCCGAGTGAATTAGCTTTTCATGTAAAACAAAGGATTGCTCTTCCACTCAAACATCCAAATGTACGATTCGAAGAAAGATTCGCCAAGCTAAACTTTCCCAAGCTTAGTGAAGGTGAATGCTGTTGCGATCAGCAAGGGCATAGCCACGATGGTAAATGCCAAAATAAGTTTAAGACAACCTATCCACCAGAAAAGAAGGAAAAAGTTTTCTGTGAGTCATGCTATCAAAAAGAAATATTGTAGGAGTATAATATAAGAAAATAATGTCCTTTGGGGCAAAGGAGGGGTTGTGAAATTGAGTACGTTGTCATTTGCGGTCACTGGCGGGATCTTTATGGCGGTTTGCATGGCAGCTGTCACGGTTGCAAGCAGACTAGGAATCGATGGAGCACATGCCATCACAAATGGGATGACTAAAGTCATGGGAAATTTTGGATACAGTGTCTCGTGGCTAGGTCTATTTATGGGAATATTGCTTGGGTTTATAAAAGGTTTTGTTTTATTTGGATTGTTTTCGGTGATCTACAATTCCATGGTGGAAAAATAAATTAAACCTATTTAATCTTGCCGGATTACTCCTTAAGTGCTAGAATAAATTAAGGAATTAATCAATTATTATGCTTTCAAAAGATGATGTTTTAGCTGTGGCGAAGCTGTCACGGTTAGAGCTAACAGAACCTCAAATCGAAAAGTTTGGAACTCAGCTCTCAAATGTGCTTGAGCTTTTTGATGAGCTTAAGAGTGTTGATACAGAAAATACACTTGAAACTTCACAGGTTACTGGCCTTAAAAATATTACTCGCGAGGATGCAGTTTTCTACGATGATGATCTGCGACCATCTAGCACAGATGAGCTTTTGAAGAATGTTCCTGTCAGACGGGAAAATAATATTATTGTTCCGAAGATAATTGATTCAAGCGGGGCGGGTGAGAAATGAATTTATTTGATCTTACTATAGATGAGGCTCAGCTTAAGCTTGCTGCTGGTGAAATTACCTCAGTAGATCTAACTAAATCAGTGCTGGAAAGAATTGAATCTGTTGATGATAAGGTAAAAGCTTTTCTGAAGGTTTTGAAGGATGATGCCTTAAAACAAGCTTCTGAGTCTGATCTAAGACGAAAAGAAGGAAAGACACTTGGAAAGCTAGATGGTATTCCTATTTCGCTCAAGGATCTTATTTGTTTGAAAAACTGCGAGACGACAGCTTCCTCGAATATTTTAAAAGGCTTTGTTCCCCCTTACGATGCAACTATTGTAAATAAATTAAAAAAAGCTGGAGCGGTAATTGTTGGTAAAACAAATCTAGACGCATTTGCTCATGGATCTTCTACTGAAAACTCCGATTTTTTTACAACCAGAAATCCTTGGGATTTAGACAGGGTGCCAGGAGGATCTTCTGGCGGATCAGCTGCTTCGGTGGCTTCTGGAGAAGCGCTTGCTTCAATTGGTACTGACACTGGAGGTTCAATCAGGCAGCCAGCATCACTTTGCGGTGTGGTTGGGTTAAAGCCAACTTACGGACGTGTATCTAGAAACGGAGTGATTGCAATGGCCTCTTCACTTGACGTTGTCGGCCCTTTTACTAAAACAGTTATGGACAATGCAATTATGCTAGAGGTAATAGCTGGTAAGGATCAGCTTGATTCGACTACGCTTGATAGCGAGGTTCCGTCTTATAGTGACCAGATCAAGGTAGTTAGTGGTATCAAGGTTGGAGTTCCGAAAGAATATTTTGCTGAAGGTACTGACCCTGATGTACTGGAGAGTATAAATAAAGCGATAGAAATTTTGAAAAATAAAGGTTGTGAGATTGTTGATATTTCCTTGCCTTCTACAAACTACGCCCTTTCTGTTTACTATATTTTGCAGCCAGCGGAAGTAAGCTCTAATCTGGGTCGATATGATGGAATCAGATATGGATTTTCGACTCTGAGGGACAATCAAGATCAAAGTTTAGAAGATGTTTACTTTTCATCACGTGGCATGGGATTTGGTGATGAAGCAAAGAGAAGAATAATGCTAGGCTCTTACGTATTGTCGGCGGGCTACTATGATGCTTATTACAAGAAAGCAATGAAACTGCGTACGATAGTGAAAAAAGATTTTGACCAAGCTTTTGAAAAAGTAGATGTAATTCTTACTCCAGTTTCTCCAACTCCAGCATTTAAGGCTGGGGAAAAGTCTGATGATCCAGTTAAAATGTATTTATCAGATATATTCACCGTTCCGATTAATCCAGCCGGTGTTCCTGCGATGTCTCTTCCCGTTGGTTTTGTAGAGCGCGACGGTAGAGAGCTTCCGGTTGGTCTTCAGATCATTGCTCCACAGCTTGCAGAGCAAATAATCTTTGATACTGCATTCACGATCGAGCAAGAACTTAAATTAGATAAAAAACCTCAATTATGAGCTACAAAAATAAAAATAACTCTGGTGGTCCAAACTTCTTATACTTTATCGAAAAAGGTGTTGAAGCTTTAGTTGGCAAGTTATTTGCTAAGACGTCCTTTGATGTTTTTCCAAGCGGTGAATTAGAGGAGCGCTGGAGAGAGATAGAAAGCCTTGATCCGAAATATTCGATTATCGAGGCAGATAAGCTTGTCGATAATGTTTTGAGGCGCGCGGGTTTGCAAGGCAATAGTATGGCCGACAGACTCAGAAAAACTGAAAAGCTTGTTGTAAGAAAGGTTTACCAGGAAATGTGGGAAGCACACAAGCTGAGAAACCAAATTGTTCATGAGGTTGACTATTATGTCAGCGCCGATGCTTCTAGGGTAGCTCTGTGGCAGATGAAAAGATATTTAATAACACTTGGAGCGTTTAAGGATGAGTGATTTTAAAACAACAATCGGTTTAGAAATCCATGTACAGCTCAAGACCAAGAGTAAGATGTTTTGTATGTGCTCAAATGATGCAGAAGGCAAAGAACCGAATACTACCGTATGTCCTGTGTGTCTGGGAATGCCTGGCACCCTACCGGTCACGAACGTGAAAGCACTAGAGCTAGTTACTAAAATTGGATTGGCGCTAGGATCGAAAATTGCTGAAGTTTCTTGGTTTGATCGAAAACATTATTTTTATCCTGACCTACCAAAGGGTTATCAGATAAGCCAGTATCAAAACCCGTTTTGTGAAGGCGGAAAACTTGAAGTATCGGGTAAGGAGATTAGATTTAACCGCGTTCACTTAGAGGAGGATGCAGGTAAGTTGGTTCATCCAGCTGGAAGCCAGGTTTCACATGTCGATTTGAATCGTGCTGGTACTCCTCTTGCAGAAATCGTAACCGAGCCTGATCTTGAAAGCCCTTCGCAGGCAAAAGAATTTTTACAGGAACTCAGAGATCTTCTTAGATCAATCGGAGTAAGCGACGCAGACATGGAGAAAGGGCACTTACGATGTGACGCAAATATTTCTGTAACGAAAGATGGCAAGATGTCGCCAATTGTAGAAATTAAAAATCTTAACTCATTTAAATTTGTTGAAAAAGCTTTGGCTTACGAAGAAAAAAGAATTACCGAAGACTGTGAAAATTGGCCTGAAAAAAATACGAAATTAACTAGAGGTTTTGACTCAAATAAGGGCACTACATACTCGCTTAGGGAGAAAGAAGAAGCTAAGGATTATCGATATTTTCCAGAGCCTGATATTCCACCGATCGAACTTAGTAAAATTCTTGATCTAGAAAAGTTAAGAAGCGAAATCGGCTTATTGCCACAGCAGGCTAAATCAGAGCTTGCGCAATTAGGTCTTGATCCGCAACTGGCAAAATTAGTTTCAAACAACGCTGATCTTATGCAGAAGCTTAGTGAAGTCAAAAAAATCATTCCGCTTTCTGCTAAGTTGGTGAAGACTTTAATAAATGATAAATCAGCAAGTCAATTGCCTGTAGAGCAGATTGTGGATCTAAATGCTTTGCTTGATGGAGAAATTCCATCTAATTTGCTAAGGGATATTATCAAGCAGTCTCTCGAAACTGGCAAGCTACTTTCTGAAATTTCAATTGTAGAAGAAGACTCTTCCGATATAATCCAGAAAGTCTTGTTTGAAAATGAAGATGCCGTGATAAAATATAAATCAGGAAAACAAGAAATCATTGGTTTTCTGATCGGACAGGTCATGAAGGAAGGAAAAGGAAAAATAAATCCAAATACCGTTCGCGAAGAGATAATCAAAAAAATCAAAGAGTAAAAATTAAGAATTGAATTTAGTCTAATTTAAAAGAAAGGGAAGTAAAAATGGCAGAGCAAGAAAAACCGAAACTTACCCGCCGAGCAAAATTAGCCAGAGAGCTAAATGCTCAATTTATTGAGACTTTGTCCACTCTCTTAACAACCGCTTTTGGTCTAGTTGCAGCATTTGCCTGGAACGAACTCGTTAAGTCCGTCATTAGTAAGTACATAGCCCCCGGTTCAACTATAATCTCTCAGTTAGTTTATGCTGCACTGGTTACATTACTAGCTGTATTGATATCGTTTCAACTTGGCAAGCTTGCTGCTATCTATAAAGTTGACTCAGAAGAAGACAAATAATTAATTTCAGCTTATTTTCAGCTGACAAATATTATAATTTTAATAATTAGGGGTTACTAAAATGGATCAAGGAGCAGATGTGCAAAACTCTCAAAATTCTCAAAGCAGGCCGCTGGTTATATTCTTACTAATTATTAGTTTTTTGGCTGGGATTATCGGCGGTATTGGTGGGATGGCGGTACTGGCGACTTCAACGAGCTTGCAAAAAACTCTAGGAATTGAAAACAAAAATGGTGCTTTATCATTTCCTGATCAGGGTAGGGTAGAGAATGTCACGGTCAAAGAGGATTCTTCCGTCATTACCTCAGTGAAGAAGGTTTCACCTTCTGTAGTCAGTGTAGTTTTCACAAAGGATGTAGAAGTATTTAATCCTTTTGGGTTTGGATTTGGCGCAAATCAGCCTGCCACGCAGCAACAGCAGGGTGGTGGAACCGGATTTATCATGACTTCGGATGGTCTAATTGCGACTAATAAGCATGTAGCTAATGTTTCCGGAGCGAAATACTCGGTAATTACTCAGGATGGAAAGAAATATGATGCGCAGGTTAAATCTGTTGATCCAATTAACGACTTTGCAATCCTAAAGATTGAAGCTAGCAATTTGCCAACTGTAGAGTTTGGTAATTCAGATGATTTGGAAATTGGCCAGAGAATAATTGCCATCGGTAACGCGCTTGGAGAATTTCAAAATACCGTTACTGTCGGTGTGATCTCTGGCAAGGAAAGATCTATTACAGCAAGCGATTCTAGTGGAACAAGCGGTGAGGACTTGTATGGATTACTTCAAACTGACGCTGCCATTAATGAAGGGAATTCAGGAGGTCCACTGGTCAACTTAAAGGGACAGGTGATTGGTATCAACACTGCCACAGCTTCCAAGGGACAGGCTGAGGGGCTGGGTTTTGCAATACCAGTAAATTCTATAAAATATGCGATCGATTCCATCAAGAAAAATGGCAAAATTGTAAGACCTTATATTGGTGTCGTAACCGTCGCGGTTGATAAAAAAATTGCTGCAATGAAAGGCTTGAAAGATGCTAAGGGGGCCTTGGTATATGGCGACCCAACTCGAAATATTAGTGCGGTTGTCAAAGATTCACCTGCTGATAAAGCCGGGATCAAAGAAGGTGACGTTATTTTGAAAGTGAATAATGATGAGATTGGCGAGAACAAGAGTTTGCCTTCGGTCCTGTCTAAATACCAACCGGGTGAAGAAATCACCCTAACAATTCTAAGAGATAATAACGAGATGAAGATTAAGATTAAGCTCGGAGAGGTTTCTTCATAGGATGCGCCAAGCGCTCTATCTAGTAGGTGTAATTGTATTATTTGCGTTCGCTGTGTTTATATTCGCATTCCCATCGACTATTGCGGGTTTAGTGGAGGAGAAAAAAATTAGCTTCAAGCAAGATATCTCGACTCAAGAATCTACTCGTTATAAACCTCTTGGAATAGTTAAATTGGATGGCAATTCTGGCGAGTCGCTGGTATTTAAAATTCAAGTTTTGAACGTTTCGGCTAGTAATCTTGATCAATTATATTTGGTAAGTGATGGTCTTAGCTCAAGTTCATCTAAAATAGAAAGTAGCCAGATTATTACTTCGCCCGCAGTTGGCAATTATGCTTTTGATCTGCCTGTGAAGGCAAGTAAGTCGTTTGATTTCACGATTAAATTAAAAGATGAACCGAAAGGCGAATATAAAGGATTCATTGAAGCGGTAGATTCGAAGAGAAACAAGCTTGGAGAATTTGAGGTTGATCTAATTATTACCTAGAGATTAGCGCGATTCGCGGGAAGTCGTTAAGGTCGTTAATAATGCTGGCTTGAAAGCCATACTCTTTGGCGCATTCTTTGATTAATTTATCTTGGTTGTATCCGATCTCGAAAATAGCCTGGCCACTTTCGGATAAATGATCTGGCAGAGCGCTAATTGTTTTTTGGATTAATTCAAAACCATTCTTTCCCCCAACTAGAGATATTCTTGGGTCAGCAAGATTTTCAAGGTCTTCGTCCAGAGGATCGATATAGGGGAGATTGGCACATATAAGATCAAATTTCCCCGTGATGTTTTCGAGCAAATTACTTTTGCGAAGCGTAAGCTCAGTTTTATGCTTTTGCGCATTATTTTTTGCTACCGCCAAAGCTTCATCTGATATATCACTAGCCATTACTTTGGCGAGGGGATAGAGCTTTTTTAGCGTAATTGCGATTATTCCAGAGCCTGTACCAACGTCTAGTATCGAAGCTTTAGAGTTATGATCTAAAAATTTTTTGGCCTCATCAATTAATAATTCTGTTTCGGGGCGGGGGATAAGGACATTCTCATCAACATAAAATTCATTGTTATAAAACCAGGCTTTTTTAAAAATATACTGCGGGGGAGTGCCAGCGGATACTTGTTTTTCAATTAATTTAAATTTATTAAATTGCGCATCGTCGAGGAGGAGGTCAGGGTAATTAGTCAGTAATTCTTGCGAAGATAAATTAAGAAACTCCCCTGCTGTATAATCAAATTCTGCTGGGGGGAGAGGGGAAAGTTTTTTTAGTTCTAAGAGCTTAACTTTCATCTGCTGATTTCAGGATTTCATCTATCGCCTGTTCGCGCTCAACTTTTTTAAGTTCGTCGATGATAATATTTACATCACCATCGAGAATCTTTTGCATATTATTCCAGCTCTTTGGAATGCGGTGGTCAGTTATGCGGTCTTGGGGGTAATTGTAAGTTCTAATTTTGTCAGAGCGGTCGCCTGATTTAACCATAGAGAGGCGAAGCTCTTTGGCGGAAGCTAACTTTTCGTCATATTCTTTCTGCCAAAGTTTTGCCCGCAAGACACCCATTGCTTTATCTTTGTTCTTAAGCTGAGATCTTTCGTCCTGGCAAGTAACTACGATTCCGGATGGTTTGTGGGTAATTCTAACAGCAGAGTCGGTAGTATTAACTGATTGTCCCCCGTGTCCACCGGAACGATATACATCGATCTTTAAATCTTCCGCTCGTATATTTACTTCAGTTTCGGGAACCTCTGGCATTACGACGACGGTAGCAGCTGAAGTATGGATCCTCCCCTGCTTTTCGGTTTTTGGAACTCTTTGTACGCGGTGGACGCCAGCTTCATATTTTAAAATTCCGTACGCATTTTCAGCATTAATCGTAGCGCTAAATTGTTCCGTTCCACCAATTGAGTTTTCTTTATTTTCGTTAATTGATACTTTCCAGCCTTGTCTTTCTGCGAATTTTAAATACATGCGCGCTAGTTCTGCGGCAAAAAGCTCTGCCTCTTCCCCTCCTGTGCCAGCTCTAATCTCTACAATAGCATTAGAGTGATCTTCTTTTTTCGGAGGGAGTATCTGATCAACTAGTTTATCGATTTCTTCTTGTATTAAAACCTTGAAGTCTTCGTCCGAACTTGAAGAAAGCATTTCGAGGTGCGCCTTAAGATCATTTATTTTTGGATCCATAATTTCATTTTAATATTATTTAGTACAAAAAAACTAGCCTTCAAAAAGCTAGTTTTTTCATTTTTGATTTTTTAACCTTCTTTTTCTGGGGTTTCTGCTTCTTCTTTGGTTTCAGCTTTTTCTGTTTTTGGTTTTGCAGATCTCTTAGCGGCTTGCTGCTTCATCTCTTCAAATTTCTTAAGTCGAGCCTGGAAACGATCGACTCTTCCAGCTGTATCGACAATTCTCTTGTTTCCGGTGTATAGCGGGTGGCAAGAAGAACAGATTTCGACTTTAATATCTGGAATTGTTGATCCAACCTCAAAATCAGCGCCGCAAGAGCACTTCACTTTTGTTTTGTCGTAATATTGGGGGTGTAAATTTTTCTTCATTTTTTTTAAAATATTTGGGTGAATTCTTGCCCTGCCAAAGCATGTACGTGTCGTATTTAGATGTAACCCAATCGACCGTAAATGCGCCGGCGGGTCGTTTTCATACTTAAGATATAATACCAGAATAATTTTGTTTTTCAATACTCTCAGAGCATCATGTCTTAGCTATTGATTTTTCCTGTCTTTTAGGGTTTAATAATCAAAGACGCTGCCCCGTTAGATGGGGGAATTTTTTAAGCGATCAAAGTAAAGAAAATAAAACGTCCTGATTAAGTGTAATAACTTATTAAGCATCTAACTGGACAATTAAGAGGAAAATCTCATGGCTGACAAAGCTGATATCAAGGAGTTATTTAAGGCGGGGGCCCATTTTGGTCACCAGAAATCGAAAACCGATGCTCGCTCCGGTGAGTATATTTATACGTTTAAAAATAAAATTGCCGTTATTGATCTGTCAAAAACACAAACTTTGATCAACGACGCTTTGAATTTCATCAGCAAAGAAGCACAAAACGGTGCACTCTTTTTGTTCGTAGGAACCAAGCTTCAAGCTCAAGAGGCAGTTAAGAAGAACGCTGTGGAACTTGAGATGCCATATATCATCGAAAGATGGCCAGGTGGACTTCTAACTAACTTCGATGTCGTTTCTAAGAGTATTAAGAGATTAGTCAAAACCGAAAAAGAATTGGCCGAAGGTAAATATGACCATTTGACAAAAGCTGAGCGCGTCAAGATGGAGAAAGATCTTAAGAAATCAGAATTAGTTTTTGGTGGACTAAGAACTTTGGACAGGATGCCTAGCGCTGTGATAGTAGTTGACGCTAGCAAAGAAATGATTGCTATCAAGGAGGCTAAGGTTAAAGGCATTCCGGTTATTGCTCTTTGTGACACAAACTCGAATCCTCGTGAAATTGACTTACCGATTGTTTCAAATGATGATTCTAAATCAACTATTGAATTAATTCTCGGTATGATTGCCAAGACTGTAAAAGAAAATTACAAACCTCGAGTTAAAGAAGAGACTGAAGAAAGAGTCGAAAAAGCTATCGAAAAGGGCAAAAAATTTACTGACAAAAAAAATGATAAAAAATAATCCCGTCACTTTTCAACCTCTCGAAATATTCTCAATCTGAGAAATTTGCGACCCTGCCTACCGGCAGGTAGGTAGGTTTCCAAAGTGAGGGACTTCCGGAATTGCTTCCTGCCCTGGAGCGCAATTCTCGGAGCGGGAGAAAATATGGAAAAAATTAAAGAACTTAGAGAAAAAACTGGCGCAGGAGTAATGGATATCAAGAAAGCGCTAGATGAAGCAAACGGTGACGCTGCCAAAGCAGAGGAATTATTGAAGGCCCGCGGAGCTATGATTGCCGAAAAGAAAGCCGATCGAGAAACTGCTCAAGGACTAATTGATAGTTATGTCCATCTTGGTAAAATCGGTGTGCTTGTAGAAGTAAACTGCGAAACTGACTTTGTTGCTCGAAATGAAGACTTTAAGAAATTCGTTCATGAACTAGCTCTTCAGGTTGCTCAATCAGAATCTGAGACTGTTGAAGACTTGCTAAAGGAAGAATATTTTCGCTCTGCAGACCAGAAAGTCGATGACTTGCTTAAGGAGCAAATCGGAAAAATCGGAGAGAATATCAAGATCAAACGATTCGTTAAATATACTCTCGGGGAATAATTATGGATCTAAAGTATAAGAGGGTTCTTCTGAAACTATCAGGAGAAGCTTTTGGTGATGAAGAAAATAAATTATTTGATTTTACCAAAATTGAAAGTGTTGCTGGATTAATTGGCGAGCTTCAAAAAGCAGGCGTAGAGGTAGCGATCGTTAACGGAGCGGGCAATATTTTTAGAGGGGCAAGAAATGGTCAAATCGATAGAGTTGACGCGGATTTTGTTGGCATGACAGCCACTATGGTTAATTCTCTTGTTCTTCAGGCAACTTTGAAGAAGCTAGAGATTGTTCAGTCAATTTATTCCGTTTTGCCGATTAAAAAATTAATTCCGGAATACTCATCTGAGCAGGCGAAAGAAGACTTAAATTCTGGCAAAGTAGTTATACTAACCGGCGGCGACGGGGAACCATACTTTACTAATGACACTGCTGGGGTCAAGCGCGGGGTGGAGCTTGATTGCGAATTGATCATCAAGGCCTCAACCGTAGACGGTGTCTATTCGGATGATCCTAAAACCAATCCCGATGCCCAGAAGTTTGATGAAATTTCCTATCTAGATGTTTTGGAAAAAGATCTCAAAGTTATGGACAAAGCGGCAATCGAGATAGCAAGAGATAACAATCTAAAAATAATTGTTACAAAATTCGACAAAGAATCTGTTCTTAGTGCCTTAAGTGGCGAAAAGATCGGAACTCTAATTAGCTAAATATTTTAAAAAGACAAGGTCCAGCTGCGCTGGACCTTGGAAAGAAGTTGCTTCTGGCGGAGGGTTAGCGCCAGGCGCTGGGATTGTTGTGAAGCCGGGTTGCTCGCTGCAGAATCATGTTGTAGACGAACGCTCGACACTTGGGGTTCTTGGCGATGGTGGCGTGGTAGCGAGCCATGAAGCTCTCGACAATCTCCCAGACCAGAGCATCGTGCTCACCGACATCATCAACTTGGCAGTCGGGGCACCCACCATCGAGCTCCTCATCGAGAAGCCTGGCGATGCCATCCAGGAGACTATCGGCGATGGTAGTTGCTTCAGGCGAGGGTGTCCCACCATGCATCCTCATGGTGAGGTCGAGCAGTTTGGCGGCAGCTTCACTCATAGTTACCATCTCCCTGGTGGTCTAGAGAACTATGCGAGAATTTTATACTTCAAGCTGCGTAAAGTCAAGATGTGATATTTTATTATTGTAAAAAACCCCTATTTTGGTAAATTGATAATAGGAGAAAATTAAGTAGTCCCAGCAACAAATTATCGAATGCTTCACGTCGAATGTTGATATTTATTAACTGATTGAATATTCGCCGAGTACCACCTCGGCAAAGCATTCGTGTTACGCTTCGGAAATTGTTGCGGGACTTCCGGAATTGCTTTCGTCGAGGAGCGCAATTCACGGAGCGGAGGAATTATGTATCAAACAGAAATGAAAATCATGAAACAGAAGTTTGAGCAGGTTATTGAAAAAATCAGAGAAGACTTCAAGGGAATTAGAACTGGGCGGGCTTCGAGTGGCTTGGTGGAGAATATTTCCGTGACCTATTATGGGCAGACCACTCCTCTAAAACAGATGGCGAATATTACCACACCTGATGCTGCTCTTATTGTTATCCAGCCTTGGGACAAAAATTCGCTTGGCGATATTGAGCTTGCGATCAGAAATTCAGACCTAAATTTGTCACCAACCAATGACGGCAATGTTGTAAGAATTAGTCTTCCTCCTATGACCGAAGAAAGAAGGTTGGAATTGATTAGAAGCATTTCTAAAAAGGGTGAAGAAGCTAGAATTGCGCTTCGAAATGTCAGGCAAGACGCATGGGAATCTATTCAGAAAATGCAAAAAGAAGGAAGTATTACTGAAGATGATAAATATTCGGCTGAAGAGGAGATCAATAAGATAATTTCTGAATTCAACAAAAAAATTGAAGAAGCGCTCAAAGAAAAAGAATCTGAGATTAAATCAATCTAATGTTTATTATTACTCTCATCGCATTTCTGATCATACTTGGTCTGTTGATATTTGTTCATGAGGCTGGGCATTTTATCGCTGCTAAATTATCAGGTGTAAAAGTTGAAGAATTTGCTTTTGGATTTCCTCCAAGGCTTGTTTGCAAGAAACGTGGCGATACGAACTACTGTATCAACCTCTTTCCTGTTGGTGGTTATGTTAAGATGCTTGGGGAGGACGAGGATAGTGAATCACCCCGATCATTTTCTAAGAAAAAAGCCCGCTTCAGATTAATTATTATTGTTGCGGGTGTAATCATGAACTTCATCCTGGGAGGGATTTTGCTTTCTATTGGTTATGGAATTGGCATGTCCCCGATCTCAGTTCCCGATAGTCAGTTCTCAGGAGGGAAGACCAACCAAGTCGTAATCGCTGGGGTAAATAAAAATTCTCCAGCAGAACTTGCCGATCTGAAGCCTGGAGACATTGTTCAGGGATTTGTGGATATAGAAGAATTTGCTTCTTATACAAAAGCAAATTTAAATAATAAAATTACTTTATCGATCGATAGAGGCGGTAAGCAAATTGAAAAAAATATTAGTGTTTCAAGTGATGCGAGTGCACCGATTGGGGTTGGCTTAGTCAATGTAGCAAAGGTTAAGTTATCATTTTTTGCCGCGATCTACTTTGGTTTTAAAGACATGGTTTTGACGAGTAAGAATATCGTTGTTGCTTTGTATCTGATCGTAGTGGGTCTGTTTACTACTGGAAAAGTTGGCGAAGCTGTTTCTGGGCCGGTTGGAATATTCAACATCACTGGCCAGGCGGTAAAGCTTGGTTTTATCTATATTCTGCAATTGGCAGCGCTTTTGTCCATTAATCTCGGTATAATAAACTTAGTACCTTTTCCTGGTCTAGACGGCTCAAGAGCCTTGATAGTTTTCTTAGAGGGAGTGTTCAGGAAAAAGGTAATTAAGAGTGAAGTCGAGTCGTATCTTCATATGATCGGCTTCATCATACTGATCCTTCTGATAGTTCTGATAACATTTAAGGACATAATTGCGTTAATTTAAGGAAAGCGGAGGGGAGTTGGGGAAAGCTCTAATAGTTGGTAACTGGAAGATGAATCTTACCTTATCGGACTCGTTGGTATTGACTAAATCGATATATAAAAATACATCTTTGTATAAAAATATTGAAGTTGCTCTTGCACCTGCGTCGATATTTATATTTCCAATTGCTCAGAATTTGCGCGGTAAAAGAGAAAATTTTAGCCTAGCCTGTCAAAATGTCATGTATGAAAATAGCGGCGAGTTCACTGGTGAAATTTCTCCCCTGATGGTTAAAAATCTTTGCTCATATGTGATTATCGGTCATAGCGAGCGGCGAAAATATTTCAATGAAAATGCTTCAGTTATAAATGCGAAACTTAAAGCAACACTTAAAAATAATCTCAAAGCAATTGTTTGTGTTGGTGAGCAAGAGCGTTATCATCTCGAGGATCATTTTGACTATGAGGTGAAAAGGATGCAAAAGAAAGGCGGCATCCTCGCCGATTTAGAAGAAATTTTTAGCTCGATTGATAAAAATGATTTTAAAAATATTACGATTGCATATGAGCCGGTTTGGGCGATTGGCACTTCCAATGCTTCTTCCGGAGCTTATAGCGCCTCCATTTCCTATATCATTAAAAGTCACTTAAAAGAGAGATTTTCAGATTCGGCTGAGACAATTAAAATCCTCTATGGTGGTTCGGTAAATAAGGCCAATGCGGCAGAATTTCTAATTCAGCCTAATATTGATGGCTTGCTGGTTGGCGGCGCAAGTTTGAAGGCGAGTGAATTTAGTACCATATGCAAGGTTGCAAGCCAGCTTAAAAAAGATATAACTTAAATCATGGATAATTTTCGAAGAATACTCAGGGTTCCTCCGCACAAAACGCTTCGTCGAGTAGATTTTCGCGGCAAGAGGGTTCTCGTTAGGGTGGATCTAAATGTACCAGTTGAAAATGGAGTGATTCAGGATCCTCGTCGGATTGAAGCAGCAATCCCTACAATTAAAAAAATCATCGAACGGGGTGCTGAGGAAGTTAATATCATTACTCATTTTGGCAGACCTCAAGGATCAGATAAGGAATTCTCAACAGAAAAATTAGCTAACGCCCTCGGGATTTTACTTCGTGCCAGAGATAAGGCCCAGAGGCAAACTACAGATCTAAATTCCCCTGCTTTGAAAACTTTTTACCGCATTACCCAAAATATTAATTTATTTGAAAACCTACGTTTTGATCCAGGTGAAGAAAAAAATTCCAAAGATTTTGCTAAAGAACTTTCCTCGCTCGGTGATGTTTTTGTACAGGATGCTTTCGCCAATATTCATCGCGAACATGCTTCGATGATGGCGATTTGCGATGAACTGCCAATTTTTGTTGGACTGCTGGTCGAGCGTGAGATCAACTCACTATTTAAGATTTTATATAATCCCGAGCATCCATTCGTAGCAATTATCGGTGGAGCTAAAATAGAAGATAAACTTGGTGTTATCACTTCACTTTCCGCAAAGGCTGATGCGGTGCTGGTTGGCGGAATGACTGCGAACGAGTGGGTGATGGACAAACATCCTGTTTCAAAAAACATTTATCTCCCAAGTGATGGAGTAAATAAAAACGGAGCAATTGTTCCGATAAATCCTGAAACTGCACGTGAGGGAGTGTTTGATATCGGCCCTGAGACAATCATGCTTTATAAAAGCATTCTCTCTTCGGCTAAAACCATCTTTTGGAATGGTAACCTGGGTATGACTGAAAATAGAAAATTTGTTCATGGTACAAATGAGATTGCGAGATATCTTTGTAAATTAAAGGCGGAGAAGGTTGCTTCTGGCGGCAATACAGCCGAAGCAATTCACGAGTTAAATTTGGAAACGATGTTTGATTTTATATCAACTGGTGGAGGGGCAACTTCTGATCTTATCGCGGGCAGAAAAATGCCGGTGATTGATAAGTTGCTTTCATAAAATGAGTCTCAAAAACATTTTGCAAGAAGCATACAAGGATCATTTTGCGATTGGTGGATTTAATTTTTTCAATTACGAGTCGGCGTTAGCTGTGGCTCGGGCTGCTAAAAATCAAAAAAAACCAGCGATAATGATGGTCAGCGAAAAGTCTATTGAATATTACGGACTTGATAATCTTATTTTTGCTTTCAACAAGGTCAAGAAAATTACTGAAGCGGAAGTATTTTTGCATTTAGATCATGGGAGCGACTTGGCGCTGATCCGCGAGGCCATCCGCGAAGGCTTTGACTCGGTAATGTTTGATGGATCTTCGCTTCCACTTGACCAAAATATAGAGCTATCGAAGGAGCTTAGAAAAGAAGCTCATAAAAAAAGTGTAGTTTTTGAAGCGGAGATAGGCCATATTGGTGGGCAAGAGGATTTTGTAAAAAGTGAAAATTTTAAGACGAATCCAGCTGAAGCACTGATGTTTTATGAAAAGGTTTTGCCTGACACTCTGGCAGTAGCGATCGGTAATGTTCACGGAGTCAGGACGACAGACGAGCAACTCGACTTTTCGCTGCTTGCCAAAATTCAAGATACGATCAAATCACCAATCGTTCTGCATGGCTGTTCCAACCGATCAATCAGAGAATATCAAGTTGCTATTTCAGAAGGGGTGGTAAAAATAAATATTGATACAGAGCTCAGGCAGGCGTTTGTCGAAGGTATAAAACATGCAACCAAAAAAGAGACTGACCCTCGGGAAATTTTAAACATTGCGAGCGAATTTATTACCAAAAGAACTGAAGAAAAGATAGAACTATTTTCAAAAGGGTGCTGTTCTAGGTAGGGGATTAGCTTTTCTACGATTGAAATTGGGAGGGGTTTCTGTTATATTCCAAAAGTAAATTAATATCCCAGTCACTTTTCACCCTCTCGCAATATTCTTAATTTAAGAAATTTGCGAATATGGATCAAAGTGACGGGACTTCCGGAATTGCTTCCTGCCTTGGAGCGCAATTCACGGAGCGGGAGCATTATGCAAACAGAGAAAAAGCAAATTTCAAAAAACAGAGTCAAAATATCCATTACTGTACCAGCTTCAAAGATCGAAGAATATTTTGAATCACATTACAATAGAATGGCCGAGTCAGTTACTTTACCAGGTTTCAGACCAGGAAAAGCTCCGAGAGTAATGACGATTGAAGCTATCGGGCAGGCCAGGCTTGCCAACATGACACTCGAGCAAGCAATTGATGAAGCCTACCGCGATGCCTTGGCTGAGCACAAGACTTATCCTGTTACTCCACCAGCCGTTTCGATCAGCAAGCACCCAAAGCTTGATGGTAATGGCGAAGAAAATGATCTAGTTTTTGAAGTCGAATTTGATATTTTGCCAGAGGCTAAAATCGGCGATTATAAAAAAGTTAAGCTTCCAAAATCTGAAACCTCAACTGAAGTAACCGATGAAGAAGTTGAAAAAGTTGTTGATTATCTCAGACGTCAAGCAGCCGAATTAAAAGATCTTGATCGAGAAGCTAAGTCGGGCGACTGGGCTGACATCTCATTTGAAGGAAGTATTAAGGGTGTTGTAAAAGAAAAATTGACCAGCCCGTCACTTCCAATGGTCATCGGCGAAACTAAGATGATTCCTGGATTTGAAGAGGAAATTATTGGTATGAAGAAGGGCGAAGAAAAAGAATTTGAGCTTAGTTTCCCGAAAGATTTTCCTGATAAGGAATTCGCTGGTGAAAAAGTTAAATTCAAGGTTAGCCTTAAGGAAATTAAGGAAATCAAACTACCAAAAGTTGACGGCGAATTTCTATCACGCTTTGGCCTAAAGAGCGAAAAAGAATTTAAGGGCAACGTCAAAAAAGGCCTAGAAGACGAGAAAAAAGAGCAGGTAAGACAGGAGCGAGTGAGCGCTCTTAGCGAGCAACTGATCAAGATGATAAAAGTTGAAATTCCAAAGAGCTTGATCGAAAACGAATCAGCTAGAATGAAGAATATGCTTATTTCAGATCTCTCAAACAAGCAGATGACGCTAGATCAGTATATTGAGAGTTTAAAAATCACTCAAAAGAAATTCGATGAAGATTTGATCGAACAAGCTAAGCGAAATATTATGCTTGGTGTTGCGGTTGGAGAGATTGCCAAGAAAGAAAACATCGAGATCAACTCTCAGGAAGGTACTCGAAGAGTATTCGATTATCTTATCGAACTAGCTACTAAGTAATTAGAACTTAATCTTAAAATTTCCTAAGCCGGTCTCGAAAATACGAACCGATCTTCCCGAGTATTTTTCAGGAGAGAATTTATAGATTCCTGGACTCATCAAAATTATAATCGTGCCAGTTTTTGATGTCGTGATTTTTTTGAGTGGTTCTCGATTGCGTCCAAAAACTTCAATTATCTCGTTTTTGAGAAGACGATTCTTAAAGCTGCGAGTTTCGATAAATCTTGTCAGGCGATAATATCTCCAGAGTAAATATCCACTTGCGCTAGTAAGTAGCAAAACAACTAGCTGAATTGCCAATTCTAATTCAAGAAAATTAAGAAAATACACCGACAAGCTAGATATAAATAATATTAAAGTGAGAGTAAGTATCACGTAGGCTAAATTACCCAATCCTCTTGCCTCTATCACATCTTCGCTCGCCTTAAGCTGTAGATCAAAATCTAATTTTTCTTTGCCGACTTCGAACTCATCAGTAGAAGCTGAAATATATCCGAATCTGCTAAGTGTGATTGAGTATTTGCCTTGAGTGAGTTTTACTCCAAACCGACTGGTCCAGGGATAAACAATTTTGTTTATCTTTTCGCCCTGGTAAATAGTGCATTTAGTGAATCCGAGTGGTCTTCCGAGCTGATCTTCGATATTGAAAAGAATATTTTTTTTCTTAAAATCTAATTTGGGTTTTAGAAAATTTAACCTAAGGTCAGGGGATTTTTTGTAAATAAAATAAAAAAACAAATTTATTAGTCCGACGAGCAGGGCATAACTAAGCAAAAAAATTAACAAAATTTTAACATTTTGCATCTGGTCAGCGCTTGATTGTAGGGTTTTGAGCTGATCTGATGGTGCAACTAATAAAGAATACATAAGCTCATTATAGCTTATTATCACGTTGGTTCTAAGATTTGATAAAATTATAATCAACCTATCGTTAGCAGCTAGATGGGTACTCTATCGTTCATGGCTGTTTTGGGCAGTCTTAGCAGACTGCCTGTTCTGTGTCTTGATTAATTTTTATAAATATGCTAATATTGGGCCAGCAGGTTATCTTGGCACCCCGCCACGGATGACTGCATTCGGAACCCTCCCTTAGACGCATAGGGCGTCGCACATGCCCGGGGCGGTGCCAGACTGGCCGCCCTTCTTTTTTTTGTGTCAAGTAGACTTGACTATGGGGTGGGTTTAGTGGTTAAATCGAAACACTAACAAAGGAGCATATGAGTTATTTAGTTCCAACCGTCATTGAGAAGTCTCAGTTCGGTGAGCGTGCCTATGATATTTATTCGCGACTTCTTAAGGAAAGAATAATTTTCTTGGGTGGCCCGATAGATGATGTAGTTGCCAATCTTATAATTGCTCAACTGCTTTTTTTGCAAAGTGAATCTGACAAAGAAGATATAAAATTTTACATCAACTCCCCTGGTGGTTCGGTGACTGCAACACTTGCAATTTACGACACTATGAAGCACGTCAAGTGCGATGTCTCGACTGTCTGTATTGGTCAAGCGGCTTCGGGTGGAGCGGTGCTTCTCGCTGGTGGGGAAAAAGGCAAAAGATTTGCCCTTAAAAATTCTCGAGTGATGATTCACCAGCCCCTTGGTGGAGTAGAGGGCCAGGCGACTGATATATTGATTCACGCTGAAGAAATTATAAAAATTAAAGATCGCTTAAATGAAATCCTATCTGAGGAAACCGGTAAGACGAAGAAGATAGTCGAAGCTGATACGGAGCGCGATCGCTTCATGACTTCCGACGAAGCTAAAAAATATGGACTAATTGACAAGGTAATATAATGGCAATTGATCCAAGAACAACCAAACTAGCAAAATTAGTAGTAAATTATTTTTTGCGTGTTAAGCACGACACTAATGTTGTGATTTCCGGCTCGACGGAGGCAAGTGATTTTATCCGGGCGCTCTATAAAGAAGTGCTTGAAGCTGGTGCTCATCCAATTCCAAGAGTTTCGCTTCCTGGGCTAGGGTCAATTTTCTACAAATACGCCAAAGAGCACCACATCAAAAATTTTCCGAAAATTTTTGACTATACCGCTAAGAATGTTCAGTACTATATCGGAATTTCTACCGAGTCAAACACTAGAGAGATGACTTCAGTCGATCCAAAAAAACTTTCGCAAAGAGAAGCAGTAGTAAGGCCGATTACTAATTATATTGTTAATGAACGTGCCAAGATAAGACGCAGCACCGTTGGTTATCCTTGCGTCGCATTGGCGCAAGAGGCTGAGATGTCACTCGACGAATACGAAGATTTTGTCTTTGATGCAGTGCTTCAGGACTGGGAAAAATTAGGCAAAAAAATGTCGAGCGTACTTAAGGCTTTCAGGAAAGGCAAACATGTTCATCTGCTAGGGCATAATGTTGATCTTCAGTTTGATATTCATGGTGATAAAGCCAGTGATGATCTTGAGGGAGATAATATTCCTTGCGGAGAGATTTTTATGGCGCCAGTGAGAGAAAGCCTAGAGGGATTTATAAAATTTGATTATCCAGCGATCGAGGCAGGCAAGGAAGTAACTGATATTTTCTTAGAGTTCAAAAAAGGAAAAGTCGTCAAATACGATGCCACTAAGCACAAAGATTTCTTGAAGGAAATGCTAGAAACTGACAAGAATTCTTCATATGTCGGCGAGTTTGGGATTGGCATGAATCCAAAAGTTACAAAATTTACCAAAAATTTACTTTTTGACGAGAAGATCGGTGGCACTATTCACCTGGCACTTGGTATGGCCTACAAAGAAAATGGTGGGGGAAATGATTCGGCGATTCACTGGGATATTGTAAAGGACATGAAAAAAGCTCAAATTATCCTGGATGGAAAAGTAGTTCAAGACAAAGGTAAGTGGCTGATCTAATAGCCTAAATTAGCGGTAAGACACTTGATCTATAAGGGGAAAAATGCTACATTTCGCACATAAGCGGGAGGGTATTTCCGTTTATGTTTTTGTTGAAAACTAGGCAAGGGAGGAGGTAAGCCTATGTTGATTGGGGAGCCAGAGTCTAGTGTCGGGCGATTAGTCGAATCAGCGAGGGAAGGCAATAGATTAGCCTTTAATCAGCTGATGTCGAACTTTCATGACTGTCTCTACAACTATATTGCAAGGATGGTTCATGACCCGATCGAAGCTGAAGACATTACGCAGGAGGCTTTCATCAAGGCTTACCGCAATCTTCCCGGCTTTAGGGGGGCGTCAACTTTTCAGACCTGGCTTTATCGTATTGCCAGTAATCTGATAATCGATTCGTTCAGGCGCCGAAAGAAAAGAGAAAACACCTGTTCTCTCGATGCTCCGCTCGACACCGAAGAAGGAAGTATGGCGCGTGAGCAGGAAGACTCTCATGAACCAGGGCCGCAGCGAAGTCTAGAAGTAGACGAGCTGCGACGGCAGGTGCATAAAGCGATAAGGCAGCTCAGTCAAAGCTTAGGAGGGTGATGATACTTTACGAGCTGCAAGGGCTGTCTTACGAGGAGATTGCCGATGTTGTCGGTTGTCCCCTTGGTACGGTTAAGAGTCGTATATTCAACGCTCGTGTTTCACTTCGCATTGTTCTTGAAGCAACACAGGCAAGAAGGGAGGAAGATGACTTGGCGCTACGACCAGTTGCAGGAAAGGCCGTTGATCACGAGGCGAAGTTTTCAAGCTTTGCCAAGCAAGTCAAGGACCACATTGGTACCCTGGCAGCAGATCGTGGTTATGTCGGCCTAGACATCAATGCTTTGTGGCAACAAACATGTCGGCATATCGTTGCTGGACTGGATGCTGCTACGAGGCTGACACCTGTGCAAACATTGTCATTGCTCAAACTAGCCGCGACCCACGTCGTAGATATTGAAGGAGAGAAAGCCAAGCTACTTGGCGACATTTCTTTGGGTCAAGACGAGTCTGTAGTCGTAAGCGGTAGTGGGTCGTTTGACGACCAAGTTATCCAGCTACCGAACGCCCAGGCTCTGCTAGATGCGTTGCCAGCGGATGTTGGGCCAGCGTATGGGCTTAGGGTTTGGTGCGGTCTTAGTCACAAAAAGATCGCCACAACCCTTGGTATTGAGCCTAACACTGTTCGAAGTAAGCTTTCCAAGGCACGCGAACTTTTGATCGAAGCGCTTAGCAAGGAGGCAGATCAACTAGGCGCGGCAGTCCATGCTACGCTCGAGGCAGGAGGTGAAGGGTTGAGTAAGGTCAAGGGCGCCGAAGTGGGTAGCGAAGAAGCAGTCGCGTTCATCGCTGACAAGATCGGGCTGGCTGATCATCAGCTCGAGGTCGCCGAGGTCTGGGACTCGCTCGTGAAGATCGTCCCTGAACCGGCACCGCAACCCGCGGCTGCTCCGCCTGTCGCAGCCCCGGCCGTTCCCGCTACACCGCCTGCACCTGTCGCTCCGGCGACCATGCCGGTTCTTCCGACTCAGGCTGTTGCGGCTGCGCATCTGGGTCGGCAGATGACTGAGCTGGAGCTCGCTGTTGGCTTCGTCATCGTGCAGTCTGCGCTGGTGAAGGATGACGATGTGATCTTCCGCTTCCTGCGCACACGCCAGGATGTCCTGGCTGATCTGGTGCAGTTTGCCAACGATCAGTTCGGGGATCAGCCTGCTTCCGAGGCGCAGATCGAAAACCTGATCGCGGAGGTTGGCAAGTTCGTGCGTCACGTTATACCTGGTCAGCCTGTGGCTGACCAAGCCGAATCCGCCTAGCGCTTCGCGCTAGATCGGCTCTACGGGGCCCTGTCAGACGACAGGGTCCCGTTTTCTTTATCTTGAGAATTCAGGCCTAAAGGATTAGAATAGTCACATGGAAAATTTTTTAGATTTAGTTAAGAAAAGGCATTCGGTTAGAGTTTTTGACGCAAAACAAATTCCTCAAGATGATATCAAATATATTCTTGAGGCGGCTCAGTTTGCGCCAAGTGCATTTAACGCGCAGAATTTTAAGTTTATCGTTACTACTGATCGCGGAAAAATTAAAAAAATTGCCGAAGCGACAGAGATGGTCTTTATCGCTAATGCTCCGGCGGTAGTAATTGCGATCGGCACTGACGAGGACAATAAATATAATATTGTTGATGTTTCGATTGCGCTTGACCACCTACAGCTTGCGGCAGCAGAGAAAGAAATTGGGTCATGTTGGATCGGTACGCTTGGGCATTGGCATGTCGAAGAGGCGCTGAATATTTCAGAATTTGAAAAAGTTTATGCTGTCATGCCACTTGGCTACGACGCTGGAAAATTGATGCCTAAGAAGCGCAAAGAATTCGACGAACTTTTTGTTATTGAATAAAATTCCAAGGAGGGGCAATGGCTTGTGAATGTGGGGTAAATCAAGTGAATGCTAAAGTGGGTAGAGTCAATGCACTCTGGACTTTGGCCTTAGCGCTCGCAATTTGGTACACGCCTTACTGGTGGTTGTGCTTCGTGCTTTTGGCTGACTTTTTTATCAAAGGAGCTTTTCATCCAAAATACTCGCCGTTTAGTCGGCTTTGGGGGTATCTACTTAATCTGATTCATGAAAAACCAAGATTAATTTTCGCTCCGCCAAAATTATTTGCTAACAAAGTCGGCCTAGCATTTTCGATTGCGATTACGGTCAGTCTAGTCGGAGGATATTATACGGCTGCGGAAATATTTACAATAATCCTCGGAATTTTCGCATTTCTAGAATTTGCTTTTGAGTTTTGCATGGGATGCTGGGTGTATAATTTGTACTATCAAATTGTAGGTTCTCCGAAAATAAAAAAAGACTAAGCAATTACAAATTTTTCAGCGAAGTATAATTCGTTCGTCATTTATGTTTCTCAGACACACTAGCTCCGTTCGGCAATGGTCTTCAAAACATAGAATGGCTCACTTGTGAATATGTACGTGAAGTCTCGAAAAATTACTCAGTAAGCAATTTTATTGTACAAATTATAATTTTAAAAAAAGGGGGGAAGAGGAAAGGCCCCGAGTCGGTTGACGCGGGGCCTTGTTGTAGCGGGGGAGGTCTAGGCGGCGGGATCTACGAGGATCGGAGTCATCAACCGGGTGTTCATGTTGACGATTCCTGATAGAATTTCCAGCCTATCCAGCATCTCTTGCGGGAAGTGCTGCTTGATGAGGGTGTAGCTGAACTCCCTTAGCTGCCAGGTCTTCTCGATGGCTAGCTGCTTTTCATATCCAGCTTCGTCCCAATACACCGCAGAGGTATGCAGAACCATCCCGCCATACTCGGCGATCTCGCCGGACTTCCAGTTCTTCCACACGATGTCGGCGGCAGTCAGGATCTGGGAAGCCAGGTCCAGGTCGAATGGTCCCACGATCATGGCGGTATTGAGGCGCTCGAGCCAATCGAGCCCCTGTCCGATGGCGATGATGTACTCTCCGTGCCTGTTGTCGGTGATCTCGCGACGTGTCTCCTCGATGTAACGGATGTGTTCGAGATTACCAGTGAGCATTGGGAGTATATCGCGAGCGACCCGGTCAGTCATGTCCGGGTGGAAGAGTCGCAGAGTGTGGATCAGCTCGGCGGGTTCGACAGAGGTTACTTCGCCAAGGTCCAGGATCTGGTCTTCGCGCTTGCCGTGAATGATCAGGCGGTCGGTGTTGGTTTCGATACCTGTCATGACCGGCAGGAGCACCTGACTACCGAAAGTCCGCTCGATCTGCTGTTCAAGGTCACGAATGTGATCGCGAGCGGCTTCGACGTTGTAACCGAACCCGCGACAGCCGTGCCACTCTCCGTCGTGGATCTCGTCCTCAGGTGGTGGTGGATCGGTCTCAGAGTAGTGGTATGTCAGGAGAGCCAGACAGTCAAAACCATCATCGAAGTAGTTACGCCTGACCCAGTCGCCGACCACCTTGTGAAGATATGGCCACCCGAGGTTGAACCTCCCGCCGATGTTGCGAAACGGCTGAAAGTATCCCTTGGGTAGGCGGGTGAAGTCATGCATCCGGATGCGTCCATCGCTACACTTGAACGCACAGGTCCGAGTTGGGTGATGCTTGCGATAGCGACGGCGAGGGCCCGATTCGTTGGGAGAACAGAAGAGAGCGGATTGCTCCTGGTTCTCTTGCACGAGCTTCTCAGTCAAGGACATACTGAAACCTCCCAGTTGTAAGGTACGACGAATATTCTGATACGAGCAATATAACAAAGTTCTCGAAGAAGATCAACGCTTGGGAATTGATTTTTTTACTGCTAGCGTTTATATTTTCTTCATAAAGAAAGGATTCAATGAACCACAACAAACAGGAATTATTTAAAAATGAAGAAGCAAGAATTTCTGAAATATTAAATTTGGGTATTAATAATTTTGTTAAGGATAAATCTACTCTGTTTGGACTAAAAGAACGAACGCTAAAATGTATGGACGAGAGAACGCCAGGCGGGGTTCATCTAGCCGGCGCTGGGATACTGCTTGGATTAAATAATGCAGTCCAATTCGTTAAAGAAGCGAAAATCGACAAAGTAACGTGGCACAAAGAATGTGGTGCGGTGGCTTTAGCGCTTATGAAAAGAGGGGAACATCCTACTCCTGATGAGATTGATCAAAGAGCTCAAGAATTTTCTGAAGAGCTGGCCAAGGAAGCAGAAATCGAAGTTGAAGAAGAAATAATGGCAGGCGTTACTTCTTTTCACGCGGCGAGAGCGATTTATTTTGATAATACCGGTGAATTTAATGTCACATCTAACTTGCCATGTGGATTTGTAATCAGCCGAAAATATCTTGATAAAGATTATGCCTCAGAAGAATTGAAGATTGCTGTTTCAATTGCTTTCGGAGACCATGGTTTTGGCGAAATGTTCTCAGTAGAACAACCCCTGCTAGTTGTTGCAGTATCTACACTTGATGCGGTGGATGGCATTGATCTTGAAATTGAAGGAGCATTGATGGATTTGGATGAATATAAAGAAGGTCGCATTAAAGTAGACCAATTAATCAAATGAGCCTCAAAAGAAATGTTGAACTAATCTATGAAGTCGGCAGCTTGCGGTTCGTCGATCGGATGTGGAAGCAGTTTTTCGGTCCAGATCTACAAAATGTTTCGGAGCATTCTTATAGGGTGATTTTTACAGCACTAGCTATCGCGCGATCGGAGAAGAAAAAGGTTTCGGAAGCGCTTTCCGGGCGGAACGGAAAGCTAAATAATCGGATTGAAATTGACGAATCGAAGATTATCAAAATGGCATTGATTCATGATTTAGTCGAAAGTCGAACAGGGGATTTGCACTACCAATCACGCAGATATTGCACACGAGATGAAGAATCGGCGGCCAAAGATATTTTTAAGGGAACGTTTTTCGAAAAAGACTTTTTGGAACTTTTTGAGGAATATGAAAGAAGGAAGAGTTTGGAAGCAAAAATTGTCAAAGATGCAGACAATCTAGATGTTGATATTGAAATCATGGAAACCACAACCCGTGGTGGTAAGGCGCCTCGTACTTGGCAGAATCATCGAAAAATGGTTTATAAAGATTTTTACACAAGTTCTGCGAAAAAATTATGGAAAGCTTTTTATACTACTGATCCCAACGACTGGCATCAGTTAGGTAAAAATAGATTTAATACCGGGGATTGGAAGAAATAGTTCTATTTGTGTTAAAATTAAAAAAAGGGGAATTATGAAAAATTCAAAACGAAGTACTGTTGTTTGGATTGTTGTGACGTTTGTTTTTATTCTAGGGCTTGGCGGAGCTCTTTTTTATTATCTTCAAAACAAAGCTGACGCTAGTGTCGGATATGACGGTACAACCTGTCCACAATTATCGGCGCCTGCTCCTGGGTGGTGTAGCGATGGTACTATCGTTGCTAGTAGTCCAACCTCTAACGGCTGCGCGATGCCGCCAAATTGTCTGAGAAGTATAACTCCCACTCCTACAATAACTAGCACGACTGCTTGTGGCACCTCAAATGGCATAGCCGTGCCCTGTGCTAGCCCACCAAATTCGCCGACAGCGACAAGCACAGTCGCTGCGAACCAAGTAACTTACAATTTAGCAACAGGTTTTAATCTAATAGTTGTACCCGAGTATATGTATCAACATACCAATCCAATATATTCAACTGCTTTTAGTGGTATGACGATATATAATTATACAAATGGAAATTGGCAACTTGACTCACGTGAACTTAAGCAAGGCGCCTCATATCTTGTAAAGAATCGCGAAGGAACTAAATCAGTAACTATTAATGGAACTGGAGAGCAGTTAACTGGTTCTCTTCTGAATCAATCGCTTACAAAGGGATGGAATATGGTTGCAAATAATTACGATGTAGGCAAAAGGTTGGACGAATTAGTATTTTCAACTTACGTTGTTGATCCTAATTGTCAAACAGTACCATTTTGTGAGGAGCTGAAGTCACTGGCTCAATTATATTCTGAAAATAGGATTTATTCGCGAATTTATTTCTTCAATGATCTAACCTCAAGCGATGCAAATACATTCTATGCAACTAAGATATTAAGTAGCGCTGATCTGGCTAATTATCGAATTCCTGCCCGATCAGGTTTCTGGCTTTATCTATATCAATAAATAAGATTATTGATTCTGGGGGAAGAAGATGTTGACACTGAAAATAAGATTTGATATTATCACTTCTGGAGGCAATTTGGGCTTACTATTTTTGACATAGGATAGTGAAAAACCAATCGAGAAGAAAGTCCTCTTCTGGACTTTTTTATTTACCCCTCATTTTGAAACCTATTTGCAGATTCACGAATAGGGATACTGCAAGAGGTTGAAAAATGTGCGGGTTGTTCCCTGCCCAAATATACAGCAATTTGACAACATGGTGGTTTTGTTAGGAGCCCATTTGAATTAATTTTCAAAGTCTGACAAAACCAGATGAGAAGCGCTAAACCCTCTTCGTTAAGAAGAACGTGAAGGGCGCTATAAAAATTTTTCACACCAATTCTGAATATTAAACTCTCCTTCGGGAGAGGTTAGGATTCAATTCTTACTAAGAGTTTGATCCTGGCTCAGGATGAACGCTAGCGGTGTACCTAAAACATGCAAGTCGTACGCTTGTAAAAGCGTGGCGAACGGGTGAGTAACGCGTAGGAATCTGCCCCGATCCGGGAAATACCCAGCCGAAAGGTTGGTTAATGTCCCATGTGCTCGTAAGAGTAAAGCTCCGGCGGATCGGGAGGAGCCTGCGTCCTATCAGCTTGTTGGTGGGGTAAAGGCCTACCAAGGCTATGACGGGTAGCTGGTCTGAGAGGACGATCAGCCACAATGGCACTGAGACACGGGCCATACACCTACGGGTGGCAGCAGTTAGGAATCGTACACAATGGACGAAAGTCTGATGTCGTGACACCGCGTGAAGGATGAAGGTTTTCGGATCGTAAACTTCTTTTATATGGGATGATTATGACCTTACCATATGAATAAGCATCGGCTAACTCCGTGCCAGAAGCCTCGGTAATACGGAGGATGCGAGCGTTATCCGGTCTTATTGGGCGTAAAGAGCATGTAGGCGGTTTTGTAAGTCTAATCTTAAATACCACGGCCCAACCGTGGAGCTGGATTGGATACTGCATAACTTGAGGAATTGCAGGGGTAAGCGGAATCTACGGTGTAGGGGTAAAATCCATTGATATCGTAGAGAACACCAATGGCGAAGGCAGCTTACTAGGCATTACCTGACGCTGAGATGCGAAAGCGTGGGGAGCGAACGGGATTAGATACCCCGGTAGTCCACGCCGTAAACGATGCAAACTAGCTATTGGGATTTTCGACCGTCCTCGTAGCGAAGCTAACGCGTTAAGTTTGCCGCCTGGGGAGTACGAACGCAAGTTTAAAACTCAAAGGAATTGGCGGGGGCTCGCACAAGTGGAGGAACATGTGGTTTAATTCGACACTAAGCGGGAAACCTCACCAAGGCTTGACATCTACGGAACCCTCCAGAAACGGAGGGGTGCCCGCAAGGGAGCCGTAAGACAGGTGCTGCACGGTCGTCGTCAGCTCGTGGCTTGAGCTGTTCCGTTAAGTCGGGAAACGAGCGCAACCCCTATCGTATGTTAAATTTCTCATACGAGACTGCCCAGGTAACTGGGAGGAAGGTGGGGATGACGTCAGATCAGCGTGGCCTTTATGCCTTGGGCGACACACGTGTTACAATGGCTGGTACAAAGGGTTGCAATATCGCGAGATGGAGCTAATCCCCAAAACCAGTCCCAGTTCGGATTGGAGTCTGAAACTCGACTCCATGAAGTTGGATTCACTAGTAAATGTAGATCATCACGCTACATTGAATACGTTCTCGAGCCTTGCACACACCGCCCGTCAAGGCAGGAAAGTCGGCAACGCCCGAAGCTCCACATTAGTGGGACCACGGCGGGGTCGGTAATCAGGCCTAAGTCGTAACAAGGTATCCGTAGGGGAATCTGCGGATGGATCACCTCCTTTCTAGGGAGATCGGCTCGCTTAATAGCGAGTTATCGGTCGACCCACTTATCGCAAGATAAGCAGGGTTTCTCATCTGGTTTTGTTAGATAGCAATCTAATCCCTCCTGAAGATATGAAGCGAAACGCGGATGCATAATCCGATGTGAAGCATTCAAATATTCAGGATTGGGATCATTGCTCGAGGGCTCTTTTTGCTGAAAAATCGCTAATTTAGGCGATTTTTTTTGGATTGGTTTTCTCCTAGTCATTTAGCTATAATTATCTTGTGATAAAAGCGTTTAAGCGCCAGAATTTTTTAGTAAGGGAACTAACTTATTAATGTATGAGATTTTATTATCTAGCTAATCTTGATACGAAAAAGAAGTATAGAACCTCGGTAGGTTCGCTATTGTTATTTTTAAGCTTGATGATAAATGTCTCCATCATATATGCCCATAGTATTCAAAACCAATTGGGCCTTCATGCGGAGGCTAATTTTGCAACAACTTTAGTAGCCAAGGATACTACTGGAGATTATATCGCGAAAGAAGGAGAGGCTGAAGAAATTGATAAAAGAACAAAAGCATTTAAGACTTTTAAAAAAATTGAAAATGGCAAGGAGATTTACCGTGTAGCGGGTCAGATCGGTCCGATACACTATAAAACAGATCCTTTTAGCGAATCTGAACAATACAAGGAAATTGATTTAACCTTGCATCAGAATAATAATAAAAAAAACAAGGATTATGATTTCTATCTAGATCAAAATGGCTATCAAGTAAATATATGGAATCAGCAAAAGATTAATGGTCAAGATATAAGTTATATCGCAAAATTCATTCGTGCTGGTGAGAGTATTTCCATGGCGCCGGCGGCATTGGCATGGGAAAACTTGGCTGGTGAATATCAGGAAATCGCTAAGCCTGTTGCTGATATTTCGCCTGAAATCGATAATGATAACTATACAATTACTTGGAAAAATGCTTTTGGTGACGGCATACATTTTCGATACAACATCAGTCCTGACAAGTTTTTTAAGACGGTAATTATAGATAAGAAAGAATCTCTGGCTGAACCGACTATTGGTAAAGATGGTCTTAACTTAACGGTGGTGATGGGCTATAGCGTAACCGACGTTGAATCAAGCAAGGGTTTTTCTAGAGACAACAAAAATAAAGATATTTCCGTAGATTATAATCCAAAAAATATAAGGGATGAAAAACAAGAAGATCCAGGGAAGTTTTCTTTTAAAGATAATCAAAATCGTGATCTTTGGTGGCTGCAGAAACCAATGGCATGGGACAGCGCAGAGGAGCAAAATCAGTTTATTATTGCCCAGAACCTAGAACGAATCGGTGAGAATAATTTTATAAAATTAAGTGTTGACGATGCAAATATTCAAAAATCAACGACCCAATTTCCCTTTTTTATTGACGCAGCTATTTCGGAAGAGGCGGTTGGGGCAAGTTCAGACGATGCAAACGACTCTTCTCTAACCTTAACCGCAGGCTATATCAACAGATCAACATTAACCGGGTCGGCTTATAACTGGGGATTTAGGTTTACTTCTATTCCTATATCTCAAGGAACAACTTTGACTTCGGCGACGATTTCTCCATATTTTTCCTCTACATCATATGACGATCCCCAGGTTACGATTACGGGAGATGACGCAGATAACTCAGTGACTTTTGATTTGACAACCAATCAGCCGAGCGACCGAACAAAAACCACAGCTAGTGTTACTTGGCAAGCTGTCGGAGTAGGCGGTGGATTCCGTCCGTCGGTGGATATAGATACGATAGCAAATGAGATTATCGGCCGAGCAGGCTGGGCATCAGGCAATTCATTAAGTATTCTAACAAACACTATTTCAAGCTCTTATCAAGGACAAATAAGTACTTGGGATTATACTGGTAACGCAAGGGGAGCTAAATTTAATGCTACCTATGAATACACTGGAAATGTGACCATATCAGGTACTGTTTACTCAGCTGAAGATAAATTAACAAATATTGGAGCGAATAAAACTATCGGACTCTCTGTCAATGGTGGTGCCAAAACTACGATCGATACTACCGACGGTGGAGCATTTTCTTTTTCCAATATCACTATTACCGATGGCCAACCGGTTGCATTATTTATTGATGATGAAACAGAGAAAGGTTCGTTAATATCAAATCTTCCCAGTGGCGACTGGACGGGAATAGAAATGTTTACTGATAAAGTCGTCTTACAAACAGAACAAGCCACTACAATTACAAATGCCACTCTGGCTACCGCAAATACTATTGCCGATGCCGATATCGGTTATGTCGTAACCGGATCAAATATTGATTTTGATGATGGGCGGGAGGTTTATCTAATTGGTGGCGAGAACTATACTCCAGGAGGGACAGTTGAACTTGATAGTTTTGAGGCGTTAGCAGGTGCAACTTTTAATCCGGAGGCCAACAACATGACGATTCACGGATCATGGAAACTTTCTACAACCTCGGTGTTTACGTCATCCGGTACGGCAACATTTGACGGTTCAAGCGGTACACAAACAGTAGATAGTGGCTCAACCAAAACCTCGCCGGGCGAAGTGGGAATAGATAATTTTGATTTCACAAATTTTGTTAAAAACAATGCCGGCACGCTTCAAATAACTGGTCATAAGTTAGTTTTGAAAACATCTTTAACTGTCGGCACGGGCGCAATACTTGATTTTAATAATCTTGGAGTACTACGATATGTAAATAGTCCTGTACCAACTTTAACGTGGAACGGCAAGATTAAAGTTACCGGTCAGGAATCGCAACCCTTCTTTTCTGATGTTAATTACACGACCGGTACCTTAGAATATTATGGCACAGGTGATTACTCTGAAATGATGTTTTATACCAGCGCTTCAAATACAATTAATAATCTTGAGCTTACCGGTTCAGGAACATTCAATGCATCAAGTGGCGGACTCAACAAAACCAATGGTTATCTTTTAATTTCAGATGGAGTGTTATCTTCAGGTTTTACTATAATGGGTGACTATACTCAGTCCGGGGGAACGTCATCGGCCGTTAAAACAATTTACGGAAATGTTGACATTTCAGGGGGTACGGTGAATGGAGGTATCACACAAAACGCAACAAATTCCGATCTAAGTTTTGACACCCATGGCATTGCGCTTGCTTTTAATACTGGGAGTTTTATTTTTTTAAGCACCTCAGCGTCTAATCGTACTATATCTATAGATTCGGATATTAATGTTACTACCGGGGTAAATGGTTTCTTTATGAGTGTTCAAGCCAATGGGACAGGGAATCTGACAATTGATGGTAGTATAAATCATCCTGATGTAAAAGCAGGTTATTCTGTAAGTTGTGGCGGTTCAGGAAGCGGAACAGAGTACTTAATACTTGGTAATGGAACTTGGGAGGTGGAAGGAAACAATGCGACCTTCAGTGTTCCAGACGGATCGGTAACACCTGGGAATTCTACTTTAAAGGTTATCCAAACAACGAACTCTGCGACAATAAGACCGATAAACGGAGCAATAAACCTTTATAATTTAGTTTTACAAAATAGTTCAACTACAATTCTTAGCTGGCTGATAGACGACTCATTGTCTGTAGCAAATAATTTGCAAATTTCTGCTTCTAATACTGCAGACATTACTCTAAGTTTGCAAGCAGCGATGAGTTTTAAGAATATTGATTTCATTGGAGAGGGGGCTGGGACGGAAATTCTTTATGGCGGCACTGCTTTAAGTCATACGGTTTCTGGAAATATAGATTTTACCGGTGGCACTTTTACCAAACAAACCTCAACTTTCACGCTGAATGGTTCAGGAGCTCAATCTATCACTTCTGCCAGCCAATCGTGGAATAATTTGCAAGTGACAAATGCCTCTACGGCTGGGGTGACTTTTGCTGATAGCGCGACAGTTACTGGGACATTTACTGCTACTACTGCGTCCAGTAAATTATATTTTACTTCTGGTGCAACCTATGCGTTTACGAATATTTCAATCAGTGGTCAAGCGGCGGAAACCAGAATTCTAATGGATTCAACTTCACATAGTAGCCACTGGCATTTCAACGTAACACAAGCTTCTCCGGTTGCTTCCTATGTTGATGTTCGTGATTCGGACGCGTCAGGTGGCAATACAATAAATGGTTCGACTGGTGGGATGGATCGAGGTGGCAATACCAACTGGACGCTTAATACTCCAAGCGATATTACCATTTCAGGAACTGTGTACGCGGCAGAAAATAAGTCCTCGACTCTAAACAACAAGACAGTGGTTTTGTCGGTAAATGGCGCAGTTACAGCAACAACCGAAACGAACGGTTTAGGGGTTTTTGATTTTAGCTGGTACAGCGTTGCCGCGAATAACACAGTCGCGGTTTATGTTGACGGAGAAACCGAAAAAGGATCGCTTATCACTCAAGCGGCTGACTCTACGACTAATATTACTGGTCTCGAATTATACACTGGTCATATTGTTTTGACACATAATACCGCTGGGCCGATGACAAATACCTTACTAGCTACAGCCGATAATGTTGCAGATACTGATCTTTTAGTTTCGGTTAGCGGTTCCGATGCAACATTTACTTCTGGAAATGAGATTTGGATCCTTGGATCAAAAACTTACACTCCAGGGGGTAATGTAACCTGTGGAAGTTTAGAAATTTTAACAACCGGAACATTTACTCCTGAAGCAAATACGGTAACTCTCAACGATTCTGGCACGCCTTTTACTGTGACTGGGACTTTTAACGAGGGTACTTCTACTATCGTCTATGCCGGTACCACGGCAACAACCGTTACCGGATCAACTTATAAAAACCTCACGGTTAATCAGGCCGGGACTACTTTTACTTCTGGAGGGTCAACAACTGTTTCGGGCGTCTTTACAATTACCGCTGGTACTTTTGATGCCTCAAGTCAAACTATAATTCTTTCTGGTACGGGTACGCCGTTTGTCAATAATGGTACTTTTACGGTTTCGACTAGTACTGTCAAATATACCGGAGCAGGAAATACTACAGTTACAGCTACTGATTATTACCACTTGGAAACTAGTCTTGGAGGATCATACACCTGTACCTTTGCTTCCGGCACAATTAATGTTAATGGAAATTATGTCAATGGTGACGGTACTAATAGTGTGAATACAACTGCCACGACAAATGATCCAACATTAAACATTCAGGGGTCATTTACTAACTCTGCTTCAGCCACTTTTGTTGCTTCAGATTCCGGTATTTTTTCTATTGCTTCTAATTATATTAATAATTCCAGTGCCACTTTTACTCATTCTTCCGGCACCATTACTTTTGACGGAACTACTACTCAAAGCATTACCAGCGGTGGCGATGCATTTAACAATATGACAATTACCAACACTACTGCCGAAGTTTCGCAATCGGACGATGTTACAATTTCTGACAGCCTAGCTATTCAAGCTAACGCAATTTATGATATTAACGGCCATAATATTACCATAGTAGACACGCTAGCCAATAATGGAACCTTCAGATTACAAGGCGGAGAGTCAACTGTTTCAGTTACCTCAATGGTTGACTCTGGCACAGTTGAATATGATGGTAGTGGAACTTACACATCTCTCAAATTTGGCAACAACTATTACGGTCTAAAGATAAATGGTTCCGGCAGTTGGACACTTGGAGCTAATCTAAATGCGAATAACTTAAATATTGCCGCCGGAACCTTGGCTGCTTCCACTTATACCATTACACTTTCTGGCTCCGGCACGCCATTAACAATTGTTGGAACCTTTAGCGAAGGCACTTCTACTGTTACTTACACCGGTGTTTCGGCAACTAATGTTACAGGTACAACTTACAACAATCTTATTCTCAACCATACCGGTGTTACTTTTACCTCTGCTGGCAATACCACGGTCAAATCAGTCCTGACTATAACCGCCGGCACTTTTGATGCCAGTGATGACACTATTACTCTTTCTGGCTCCGGCACGCCTTTTGTGAATAACGGAACTTTTACCGCTTCAACCTCAACTATTACTTATAACGGTGGTGGTGCGGTAAATATTACCCCCGTAAGTTATAATAATTTAACTTTTTCATCTGGTGGTAGTACTAGCTATGAAAGAACTATAACTATCACTAATTCCGGTGGCACCGTATTAACAAATTATCAAATTAGAGTAGCTTTGACTTCATCAAACTTTGACTTTTCTCATTCAACAGATGATGGCAGAGACGTACGTTTCTATGATAGTACTGGAGAAAATAATCTGGACTTTTTCATTGAATCATGGAATCAGTCCGGGCAGACGGGAGTTGTTTGGGTAGAAGTACCGTCAATACCGGCTGATGGCACCACATTAAAACTTAGATATGGTGATTCGAGTCTGGCTAGCGCCTCAAGCGGTACCAATACCTTTGCCTTCTTTGACGATTTTACCGCTCTAACAAATTGGACCACAAACTCTGGCTCTCCGTCGGTTTCTGGGGGGATACTGACACTTGATCCTCAAGAATCAATTAGAAGAACAACAACAGCAGCATTCCCAATTTCTGTAATTGCTAAAAGTAAACTTTCCGGAGAAGTAACTAATGGCTATTGGGCTTCACCTCTAGAGCTTGCCAGAAGTACAAACTATGACTATGGCTGTAAATTATATTCCATAAATTCTGCTTCTAGGGCCGGATGCTATAATGGTTCTGAAAATGCTTCAGCGATTACCTCAATTGCTGACAATATTTATCATACATTTAGAATCGGGATTTTTTCTACAAGTCACGCCAAATTCTGGGATAATGGCAATCTGGTACACACCGCAACAACAAATATTGATTCATCAATCAACGACATTTGGTTTGTAAACCACCCTGCAGCAAGTTCGGGCAAAACTGTTTCCGTGGACTGGGTAGCTGCCGGAGCGTACACCGCGACAGAGCCGACAATATCAATCGGCACCGAAGGGGATACCCCGGGCAAGTGGGAGGCTGTAGGTGATTTTTCAGTCTCCGGAGTACTTAATGTGTCTTCGGGCAACTTTGATGCCAATTCTTACGCCGTGACCTTGTCTGGCTCAGGCACTCCTTTTGTACAATCGGCAACATTTACCCAAGGGACATCAACTATCAAATATACCGGCTCTAGCGATACCAACATTACCGGTACAACTTATTATAACTTAGAGCTAAATCAATCAGGCACCACTTTTACCGCTGCCGGAGACTTGATGACTCAGGGAGTTTTAAATGTCGCTGCCGGAACATTTAACGGATCAAATAAAACAATAACTATTTCAGGTTCGGGCAACGCATTTGTTGTGACCGGTACATTTACTCCGGCAACTTCGACTGTACTATACAATACCAATGCCTCGGTAAATTTAGCCGGAACGACTTATTACAATCTCACCACCTCTTTTGCCAATGAAGAAAGCTATTACAAGGCAATCACTGTTTCCAACACTAGCGGCTCAACTTTGACAAATTATCAGATTTATATTCAATTAACATCATCCAACTTTAACTTCAGCAACTCCACCAACGATGGCAGAGACGTTAGATTTTATTCTTCAGACCATTCAACAAGCATAGACTTTTTTATTGAAAGTTGGAATCAGTCCGGGCAGACAGCAGCTCTTTGGGTAGAAGTGCCATCAATTCCTACAACCGGGACTACCATATATATGGATTATGGTAACAGCAATCTGACTTCTGCTTCTAGCGGGACAAACACTTTCAGTTTTTTTGATGATTTTGCCAGTAGTTATACTGCAAATTGGACAAAAACCGCTGGTTCCCCATCTGTTTCTAGTGGTATTTTAACTAGCCCCCCACAATCAGAGCTTAGAAAAACCACAACTATCTCAATGCCGGTCAATGTGATTTCTAAAACCAGATATTCAGCAAAAACAACCGGTGGTTATTGGGTTTCTGGAACCAGATTTGGTAGAAGCACTACTAGGGATGTAGCGTGTAGCTTTATGACGATAAACAATGTTTTTAGAACACAATGCTACGACGGAACGAGTGAAACCGCGACTAACATAACAAATTATGCAGATAATTCTTACCATATTTTTCGAATGGCTGTCCTTTCAACTTCTAGCGCCAAGTTTTGGATTGATGGAAATTATTCTAATGAGATCACTGCCAATATAAGCTCCTATCTTAATGACTTATATATTACTAACCACCCATCGGCTTCTTCCGGAGTTACTATGTATACTGATTGGATTGCAACAGGGACTTATAGTGCAGTAGAACCAACTTATTCAGTTGGATCTGAAGTAAGTTTTGGAGGAGTTGCCTCGGCTAATATTACGGTAAATAACAACATGGTGCATAGCGACGGTTTGTTATCAATAGGATCTCATGATCTTGTTATTGCATCGAGTCTTACTATCGCCTCAGGTTCAATATTTAGTGCTGCCGCTTCAACTCAAACTTTCTCTATTGGAGGAGATTTCGCTAACAGTGGAACATTCACGCACAATTCTGGAACTCTGACTTTGAATGGTTCTGGCGTACAATCTATTACTTCCGGCGGAACAACTTTTAATAATCTGACTGTAACCAACGCCTCTGCAAGCGGTGTGACTTTTGCTGATTCGGCAACCGTTGCAGGAACATTTACTGACACCACCCCCTCGTCAAAACTTACTTTTAATCCCGGCTCAACATATGCTTTTGCAAACATCAGTATTAATGGTCAAAATACCAGCACAAAAGTGGTTATGACGTCTTCGGCCGCATGGTATTTCAATGTTTCTCAAGCTTCGCCAACCGTATCAAACGTTAGCGCCACTAATTCTAATGCCTCTGGGGGCAATCAAATAGATGCTGATGATGGCACCAGCTATGATGGTGGCGGGAATATTAACTGGTTATTTCCAGTTGCAAATACAGCGCCAAGCAACGATTCTTTAACTTTCACCAACCCTTATTCATCAAATATTGCCGTAGCTGATGACACGACAGAATGGAATTTTAGAGTGTTAGTAACCGATCCTGATGGATCAACTAATTTAGACTATGTTGAGTTGCGATTAGCAAATTCTGCTGATTCAGCTCAGCCATATGACTCCTTAAAATTCCGCTGGACTGAAAGCACAGATGCTTTTTCTGAGCAAGCAGATACTCAAACCGCGGCTACTTTAACTTCAACTTCCACCAATTCTTCGGCAAATGGAAATCAGTGGACACTAGATTTCAAGGTGAAATTAAATTCCAGCTTTGCTAATACTGCTACGAATTACGCTGCAGAGCTTTATTCAATAGATGAGTCCAGCGCAGCAGATACGGATAATTACGCTGATAAGTTTCAAGTGCAGTCACTTAGCTTAACATTTGCCGTTGATTCAAACACACTCGCCTTTGGAAGTTTGCTTCCTGGGTCTGTTATCACTGGTACAAGCGTTGGGACGGTTACCACTAACTATCCGAATGGCTACTCGCTTTCGGCGAAAGATGATGTGGCAGGAACAAACTCAGTCTTGTTACATTCTGATACATCTACAAGGATTACCGACTACGCTGGTTCAATCGCTACACCGACGCTTTGGTCTGGTACTGGTCTGGGTATATCCGTTTTTGCCGCAACTGGAAAAGACACTTCCAAGTGGGGAACAGGTACGACTGTGGATGATTCTAATAATAAATACGCAGGGGTGCCAGAAAATTCGACAATTATTCATTCAAAAACTGGCTCGCCTACTGCTAGCGATCAGACGAGCATCGGGTATAAACTTGTGGTTCCAAACACTCAAAAAACTGGTAATTATTCCGGAATTTTAACTTTCACAGCGACGGGAGTTTTGCCGTAAAAAATAGCACTACTAAATTGGTTTGCTAAAAGCCGACTACTTGGTATAATATAATTTATAAATGAATTTTGTCAGATTTAATATTCTAAGGGGGATTAGAATACTTAAGCCAATTGGTTTTGTAGTTTTGTTCTTGTTGTTAGCTTATCCTCTAAATGTCGGCGCAACAACTGATACAGTTACCCTTACCACAGATGTTACGGAATCCTTATCGCTCGGATTGTCTTCAGGTAGCTTGTCATTGGGTACTTTGACCCCCGGAACTCCCGTTCGTGGTTCGGGAGGGATAGTTGTGACAGTTTCGACTAGTGCAGCAAACGGTTATAATTTGGGGATAAGTGATGCGGTTAGTGGAAACGATTCAGCACTTCTCCATACGGACACCACAACCAGAATTACTGATACTTCTGCGCTGATTGCTGCACCAGCCTTGTGGGTAAATGGTACAACTAAAGGATTGGGTGTCGGTGTTTATGCTGCTGATACGAGTAAAGAAGCTAAATGGGGCTCAGGAACTACCTATAATCATGCCGACAACAAATATGCAGGCATTCCCGAGACAGCAACAACGATTCATAGTGCCCCTGGGTTCAAAGCTGGAGCGGATACCACTTCAATATCATTTGTTTTAGATGTTGAAAATTCACAAAAAACCGGAGCATACTCCGGAAATGTAACATTAACGGCAACAGCCGTATTAATATAGGAGGGTAAATGAGACTAATAAAGATAGTTATCTGCTCTATGGTCATTGGAGCGGTGATATGGGGATCGGTTGGTTTGCTAGCTGATCCAGCCAAAGCGGCTACTGATACTGTGACGCTTACGACTAGTGTTCAGGAGTATTTAAGCTTTAGTATAACTTCAGGTGATCCTGCTGCTTTTGGAAGTCTGACACCTGGTACCCCAATAGCTTCGCCAAGTGGCGGCACGATTGCTTCAGTAACCACTAACTCAGCCAATGGATACACTCTAGGTTTAAGCGACGGGATAGCCTCAACTGACTCCTCGATGACTCACACTGACACTACTACCAAAATAGCGGACTATGCGGGTACGATTGCTACTCCAACATCTTGGACAGGTACGGGACTTGGTGTCACCATGTTTGCTGCTGATACAAACAAAGAGGCTGCGTGGGGGACTGGAACTACTTATAATGATGCAAATAACAAATATGCGGGTGTGCCCCAAAATGCTACAACGGCTCATACCGTTACTGGTTACCATGGTACTGCCGATACTTCTAGCTGGGCCTTCAAACTTGATGTTCCTAATACTCAAAAAACGGGAAGTTATTCTGGAACCGTGACCCTAACAGTAACAGCTGTTTTATCTTAGGAGGATAAATGAAAAAGATTTTACTTGGTATAATCGTTTCTCTTTTCCTCCTTGCTCCAGTTGCTTTGGCTGCTGAGGGGGGAATTCAAATTTCTCCTTTGACTTTTAATTTTGATCTAAAACCTGGTGAGAGTAAGGAAGGTTCGATAACAGTTACCAATCAAAATACTGACAATTTGGATTTCGCTGTTGAAGTGGAACTTTTCTCGCAAGTTACTAATGAAGGAGCACCTTCATTTACTGGTGTGCAAAAAGTTGAGGGTGTAACAAACCTAGTTGATTGGATTGCGATAGCCTCCGATGATAAAGAAGGTACGATACCGACGCAGGGTAAGAAAGAGATAAATTTCACTGTTTCGGTTCCTGCTGGTGCTGAGCCTGGGGGCCATTATGCAGCAATTTTTGCCAAACAGATAAAGAAAAATCCTGAGGGTAAAACGGAATTAGGTGTTTCTTCGAGAGTGGGAGCGTTGATGCTTGTATCAGTTCCAGGTGATGTCAAGCGAACCGCCGATCTTTTAGGTTTTTCATTTCCTAAATTCGTATGGAAAGGGCCGGTTAAGTTTGGCGCCGTGGTTAAAAACACTGGTTCGGTTCACTATGATGCTCCGGTAAATGTAACCCTGAAGCCATTATTTGGTGCAGACAAATCAGTAGACCTCGGCAGTCATACAATAATCCCAAAGAACTCAAGGGATTATTCAGGTGAGTGGAAAAGTAAATATCCTTTCGGATACTATAAGGTAAACGCTATAGCCAAAGATGGCGACAGCAAAGAAGTGACAGCTAGTGGATCGTTCTTCGCACTGCCGCTTCTCATCGTCCTTCCGCTTATTGCAATTGTTCTTATCGTTCTGTTAATAATTAGATATGTTAAGAGGAACTTCAAGATCGCTAAGAGGTCTGATCGCGAGTAGAATCGCTTTCGTAGTATTCTTTGTTCTGCTGAGCTATTCTTCAGTGTATGCTGATGAGGTTAATTTAAACGTTGAGGTATTAGCTGCTCCCTCAACAACTAAAAATGATTTTAAATTTTCTGCATCTAGTCCGACCCAAACTCCATCCGGTAGGGTCTTGGGAACAACTTCGGCTAGAACTAATAAGACTAAGTTCAAGACTATATACCTGCTTCTTCTGATCAACCCACTTTTACTTATCTAATAAAGCATTTTCTTGCTAAGTATTTTGGTATAATTAGGGTAGTTAAGGAGGGTTGAATAGAACAAGCCCAAAAACAGCCGGCAATCAAAAAAGATTTCCGAGAATATCCTTTAGTTATCGGATTCTTTTATTGGTGGCTGAAAGATACTCCAGTTAAGATTTTAGCTATAGGTGAGAAGATCATCATCTATTTGTATTCATATTTTTCCATTCCAATTTTGTTTCGAACATTGTTTGATTATTGGAAAAAAGATGAAATCAATACCACCAATATGGCACTGGACGATAAAATTCGAGTGTTGATGATGAACCTAGTTTCTAGGTTTGTCGGTGCAGCTGTGAGGTCAATAACAATTATGGTTGGTCTTGTGATAATTTCGGGAACAATTCTTCTCACTACTCTCGCTCTTTGTGGATTCATATTGCTTCCTTTTATTTCTATATTTTTAATAATTAATTCTCTATCGGGGTTTTAGTGAAGTTTGATATTAAATCAGCTAGAAATTTCAACAAACACCTTGTAGGCAGATCCCTTGAAGGTAGTTTAGCTGGATTTATAAATGGTGTGGTAATAATATTCTTAATTTTTACTCTGCTGGGGATTATTTTCGTTTCGGGCTCTACGAGATCGATTATGGAGATTCTTCTAGGAATTGAGCTCATAATATTGTTTATCTTTAATTTTTATAAACAATATCAAAAGCCGATTATATATATGGATAGTGACAATCTGGCTGAGGGACTAGATAGCGATGGTATGGACGTGATAAATGACGCGATTAAGTTAGCTCTAGATAATAAATTCACCAGACTTGACCCAATACTACTTCTTGCAGCAATTGAAAAGTCTCATGAAGGAAAATACCTGCTTCTTCGAGCTGGGTTTGGACTCGATAAGGATTTATCCGGGATTATCGCTGACGCAATATTGAAAATTCCAAGAGACGAAAGTGGCAAAACAAATCTTCAAATGCCAGAAGATTTTTTGGCAGTGCTAGAAGACGCATCTAGAAGCGCTAAAGCCAACAATCGCGAGTCGATCAAACTTGGAGATCTACTTATCGGATTGATTGATAAATGCGAGTCATTTAAGCAGATGATGTTTGAGATTAAGATAGAGCCGGAAGATTTGAAGGAAATAGTCGAGTGGAAAGAGCTACTCGATGGTTACGTAGAGAGAATAGGGAGGCCTTTCTATGAAAAGCCGGTAGTTGGTGGCTTGGGAAAGGACTGGAGCTATGGTTATACTCCAATTCTCAATCAATACGCGCGAAATTTAAATATGGAAATTGAATTTGCAGGAGAAGCTCACGTCTACGGTAGGCAAAAAGAAGTAGATGAGATCGAGCGAATTCTCTCTAAAACAAGCCAGAATAATGCGCTATTAATTGGTGAGCAGGGGATCGGTAAGAAAACGCTGGTAAGAGGTTTTGTTTCCAAAATCGTTGCCTCCAAGGTTATGCCGGCGCTTAAATATTGTGAAGTTTTTCAGGTTGATACGGGAGCGCTTTTATCTGGTTCGGCTAATGTTCAGGACATTGCCGCGAAGGTAAAGCGATTGTTTAATGAAGCTGCTAGAGCAGGAAATATAATTTTGTTTTTCGATAATTTTCAGGATCTTGTTTCTCGCGGAGAAGGTGTAGGCCAAGCTAATACTTCAGGAATAATTCTTCCATATTTACAAGGAGCGGTTAGGATTATCGGAGCGACGAACATCAAGAGTTATCATCGAGATATTGAGTCTAACCCGGGTGTTTCTTCCCTATTTGAAAAGGTTGAAATTCACGAAACGAACCGCGAGGAGACAATTAGCGTTTTGGAGGAAATGATCCCAACGATCGAACATCGAGATGGCGTTTTTTGGCCATACCAATCGCTTGATGAGGTAGTGACAATTGCTGGCAAATACATTCAAAACAAACCCTTTCCTACAAAGGCAATTGAGCTTGTCGATGAAGTGTCTGTAGTGGTTGCAAAAAGTGGTGAAAAAATTATTTTGCCGAAGATAGTAGACGAACATGTTTCAGCCAAACTTGAAGTTCCAGTATCAACCGCTGAAGGCAAGGAAGCTGAAAAACTACTCAACCTCGAAGCATTCCTGCATAAAAGAGTTATTGGCCAGGACGAGGCGGTTAAGGCAGTGGCAACTGCTATGCGACGAGCTAGGGCAGGATTGTCGGCTGGAAAGAGGCCAATCGGCTCATTCTTATTCCTCGGGCCAACTGGAGTCGGAAAGACCGAAACTTCTAAGGCCTTAGCTGAAGCCTATTTTGGTTCTGAGAAGGCTATGACCAGAGTGGATATGTCTGAGTATCAAGAGCAGTCTTCTATATATAGATTGATTGGGTCCCCGCCAAGTGCTGGTAATGAAGGAGAAAAGGGTCAGTTAACAACAGCCGTTATGGACAAGCCTTTTTCGCTCATTTTGCTTGATGAAATCGAAAAGGCGCATCGTGATATTTTGACACTTTTCTTGCAAGTTTTCGATGATGGAAGGTTAACCGACGGAACTGGCCAGGTTGTCGACTTTACTAACACAATTATAATTGCCACCTCAAACGCCGGAAGTGAACTTATCAGACAAGGAATCAATAAGGGCGTCACCGGTGAACCGCTTAAAAAAATATTGCTTGAGTATTTACAGAAAGAAGGCTTGTTTAGGCCTGAATTCTTAAACAGATTTGATCAAGTTGTGGCCTTTCATCCTCTCTCTCAGGAAAATATTATCGAAGTTGCTAAGCTCATGCTTACTAGTTTATCGGAGCGAATGAAAGAAAAGGATATTACACTTAAATTTACTGATCAAGCTGTTAAGAAATTGGCGCAGATCGGATTTGATCCTGTTTATGGTGCCAGACCAATGCGCCGCGCCATCCAGGACAAAGTTGAGAACTCTCTTGCTGAATCTATTCTAGCTGGCAAAACTGAGCGAGGTCAGACGATCCTCATTGACGAGAAGGATATAGTCTAGAGATGGAAGCTCCAATTGTAAAAGTTAAGGATCTAACTAAAATTTTTTCTGCAGGCAATATTGCAGTTAATTCTATTAGCTTTGAGGTTGAGCAAAACAAAGTTTTCGGGATATTGGGGCCAAATGGATCCGGCAAAACTACCACTCTCAGGATGTTGACGACTGTTTTGTCGCCAACAAGTGGTGAAATTTTTATTGAGCATCACAACTATAATACTGATCAGCAAAAGATCAGGCTCGATATAGGTTATGTTCCCCAGAAAGATGCGTTGTATCAAAACCTTAATGTTTATGAAAATGTAGATATTTTTTTTGCTGCATATCCCTACGAAGGAGACCGTAAGAAAAGAATTAGAGAAGTTCTTGATGATGTAAATCTTTGGGATTCTCGCAAGGTATATGCTAGGCGTTTGTCTGGTGGAATGGCAAAAAGATTATCAATTGCTGCAGCCATTGTTCACAAGCCAAAGGTAGTCTTCTTTGACGAAGTTACAATGGGTCTCGATCCAGTCGCTCGTGGCAATATCTGGGAATTAGTTAGAAGCCTCAAGAAAACCTCTACCGTAATTATGACGACACATTATATGGACGAAGCTGAAGAGCTCTGTGATGAATTAATTATTATGGCCGAAGGATCAATCATCTCCAGGGGAAACCCCAAAGAAATTATCAAAAAGTTTAATACAAAGGGCCTACAAGACGTAATTACTTCTATCGCTAAGGAGCACGATGCTTAAAATTGCGTATTATGAGCTGAAGAAATTATTGCGTGATACTAGATGGATAATAATATTTACTATGCAGCCGGTAATTTTAATGGTACTGCTTGGACTGGTTGCCTTTTATGAACCAAAGGATATTACCTTCGGCGTTATAAATAAAAATGATAACAAGTATTCAGACGAATTTATCGATGAAATTAAAAAAGAAGACATACTCTCAATTAAAACTTTTGATTCTGAGGAGATTCTCAGAAATGAATTATCACAAGATAAGTTAAGGTCAGGTTTGATAGTTGATATTAAGGATGATGGTTATGTTTCTGGTAGCGTAGAATTCATAGAAAATTCGACCGTCCCAGAGCTTAGCGCTAAGGCTAAAGAAAAGATTGCCAAAATATATCAGCGTAAAGTTGAGGACTATGCCAAGGATAATGTTCAGACTAATATCGATGATTTAGTTTCTGAAAAGAAAGATGTATTTGAGAAAGACAAGAATCAATCAATTAATTCACTCAAAAATAAAATATCTGATTTAGGGCTGCCTGCATTGATCACCGACCAATTTAATAAGGCCGTTAATGATGTAGAGATTAAAGCCGATTTTGATTCGGGAGATAATACAGGAGTTCCCAAAGTAGAATTAGTTGAATCTAAAAATACAACTCGTGACCTAAAATACTTCGATTTTTACGCCTCGGCGATAATTATATTACTTACAATTATGATTGCTCTAAAAGCAGCTGATACTTCTATAACAGAAGAAAGAATGACAGGAACGTTCGAAAGATTTTTCGTTACGCCGTATCGTAAATATCATATGATTTTTGGAAAAATGATTGCCTTCACTGCTATCGATCTTTTTTTGGCTATGATAATTGTATTCACGATGGCGACGGCATTTGACGTAAATCTTGGCTCTTACCTACTAGTATTTTCAATTGCTTTTATTAGTGCTTTAGCTGCTGCTTCTCTTGGGCTGCTAATATCTTGTATTACATATACGATTCCAGAATCGATACAGGTTTCTAATCTAATTTTCTTTTCATTTTTAATATTAACTGGGCTTTTATTCCAGCCAGAGTCTATGCATCCTGTTGTAAAATCCGTTTCATCATTTTTACCATTTACATTCCTGATTAAGGCTACTAGAGAAGTAAATCTTCTTAATCTAACCTTTATAGATGTTTGGCCTAAATTATTGGTTGGAATTGGTTTCGTGTTTATTTTCTTATTTAGTGCATCGTTGCTTTTGAAACGTAAAGCCAATTGATCTATTATTAAGGTTCTGTGATTATGTATTTTGAATGATGTTCGAACTATTTTCGGAAATACTGAAGTTTAATACTGATGCTCGCGGCCCGTAAAGTTCTTCGCTTGTTTTATTTACTCTTCTTTAAAAACGCATTTTCTCGGTGTGCGTAGGACGCTTTATGGGTGAAATAAAAAACTAAATTGTTAAAATGAGCAAGTTCTTGCTACTTGGGGTCGAGCGAATTTTCAATTTAGCTTGCTCTCCCATTCAGCTAAGCCAAAGTGAAAGAATTCCTTTTGTCAATTTATAATTTAGGTGGTATCATAAGATATATTATTTACCTTATTTAAAATTCAATATTAAAATTTTGAGCATGTTTTAGGAGAAAAAACATGGATCCAGTTGCCCCTGAAGATTACGGCCAAGATATTGATCCGGAAACCGGTAATTTTGTTACACCGGAAAACGAATCAGGTCTTATAGATGAACAAATCAAATTTTTAGAAGAAGATTTGAATAGAAAGATCGAAGAAGGAGCCGACAATCCTGATAATGAGGAGTATCCAAGTTTTTGTGAAATCAAAAATGAACTTGATGAGCTTCAAAATGCATTTTCAGAAAATCCTCAGTTAGCCAGAGCAGTATATCAAAAATTTCACGAAACACTTTCATATTTTTCCGATCTTGGAGCAATTTCTCCGGGCAATCCGAATATAACAGAGCAAAGTATCGCCCAAGCGATAAATTTATTCAAACAAACTCTTCCGTTATTAAATTATGCGAATAGCAAACAGGCAGCTGAATTTATAGATGAGTTATATTATTTCGCAGTGACTGCAAACTTGCCAAGACATATTCAGCGAGAAATAGAAGGGGCTGTCTTGGATAGTGCAAAAGAGCTGGTTGATCATTTAATGCAATCAGACCAATATCCTCTTGCTGAGTTGGAGATAATCAGACAAATACATTTAAATTGCTTCAGATGGCGAACAGCAAAAGATCTCGATAATCACCTCAAATTAAGCGTTGCTTTAGACGACGTAGCCGAACAAGTCTGGGCTAAATTCCGCGATTCTTTTCATTATCCAATAAACGACGAGACGGTCAAATTACAAGCATGTTTTTTTATCGATCTGCTCGGTGGTTCCATCGCTAGAGAGTACGAACAAAGTGTCGTGGATCGCTTTGCGTCAGGGGATACAGCAAGCCGAGATTCATTGGCGTCGAGGTACGATTTAAGACTTTTGAGTTCTCTCGTCGACAGTGGATCGCAAGTAATTAATAATGTAGTTAAAGAATATATGCTAGGTCTTGGGCTAGATTGGGATAGATTACTAAAATCATGGCAAACTATTCGGCAAGATTATTCACGTACCGAGCATATTTATGCAAATCTTCGTGCTATAGATATGCTTGAGGGTGTCGATAAAGGCATGTGCTCACGGCTCAACAGTCAATACGGTATAGAATTTTTCGGAAGGTATCCGGCCGAAGTTTTAGTCCGACAAGACGCGATAAGAGACCAAGATACACCTTACGGAGTTATGCTATATCCAAAGGCAGACTGGAATTCTGCATTACAAACACAACCCGAAATAATTGGAAGTTTATACTCTCAATTAAAGGCACTTGGTTATGGGTTGCGAATAGTTGAAGCAAGAGGCAAATACTCTGCAGGTCGCAGATTATCTCGTTTAAATAAGAAGTACGGTAGTAAAAATAAAATCACTTTCATTGTAATAGCTGCTCACGGAAGTAGAAATACGATGGAATTCGGACCGGCAAGAAGAATACAAGACTACGTTCAGGATCCTAGTAACGTCGCTCAGACCAGGAAAGAATTTAATAATCAGTTAGAGGATTATCGAGTTACTAAAGCAGATCTCGAGAAAAATTGGGCTCAAAGGCTAAAAGCCTTTTTTGAAGATGGCTTCTCAGCGATTTTCTTGTCATGTAGTGTTGGAGCTTCGGGAGGAATAGCTGAGAGTGCTAACCGACAAATCGGCGCTGAATCAATTGCTCCTACCAACGATTCCAGGCCTATGTCAATAAAAGTTAGCAAGGTTGGTGACCAATTAGCTTTCGATGTTGATTACGAACATTCTGAGACAAACTATATTGGGCGAATAAATTAGAAAACCTAATTACTATCGGATTTGCCACCGCAAGCGAGAGCCATTGGCTCGAGCGGAGCGGAAGAATTGGCACGAAATGAGAAATGGTGGACGAACGGGTCTACCTGCCGGTAGGCGGGATTCGAACACGGAAACTATTAGAATACTTTTGGTGGATGGTTTTTGAGGTGGCACTCAAAAACGGACTCGAACCTTAGGTATCAAGATTTTTTGGTGGGCGATCGGGGACTCGAACCTCGGGTGTGTCTTTTAAATTCTTTTGGTGGGCGTGCCAGGACTCGAACCTGGGACCTCGTCATTATCAGTGACGCGCTCTAACCAACTGAGCTACACGCCCCCACAAAAGAATTTAATTTCAAAGGATGAGTTTCGGTCTAGGAATTTTGCGGTTCCGCCCCGCAAAAGCTCTCCCAAAACGCGTCATTATCAGTGACGCGCTCTAACCAACTGAGCTAATCGCCCCCCAAAAAATCTTGATTTCAATTTATTTAGGCGAGAGTTTCGCCCTCTCGCCGCGTATACGTAAAATACAAAACCTGAAAAATACAAAGTAACTTTATCAAAAATTTATATTTTTCTCAAGGCCTAGGATGAGTTTGTGATAAAATAGAGTTAATGAATTTATCTGCTCATTTAGCAGTTGGAGCGGCTGTCGGTTATTTTACTAAGAATCCAGTGCTTGGATTTTTCGCAGGAGTAGCTTCGCACCACATCATAGATCAGATTCCCCATAGCGATGGTGGTTCATTAAATGTACCAGTTGAGAATTTTACTAAAGATAAAAGAATTATCGCTATAGTGCTTCTCGACTTCATCCTTATGATCGTTGTGGCGATGAGCTTACTGAACCTTAAAGGTCTCTATCTGCCGATGATTCTTGGTGGACTAGGGGGGATACTGCCGGACCTAATTGATAATATGCCCTTCTGGACTCCTCGACTTAGAAAAATATCTTTTTTTAAGGCTTATCATAAATTTCACGAAACTTTTCACTTTACTATCATGGCCGATGATTTTATTTTTGCGGGTGTAGTGACTCAAATATTTCTAATTGGTGCCGCTCTCGCGGTCTTGCTATAATATCGATATGGGACTTTTAGCCTTTTTGTTGAATAAATATGTCGTACTAATTATCGGAATTATTATTATGTTTATCGGCATAATGCCGGAATATACCCTTAAAGCCGTCAGGATGATTGGGATGATGGGTTGGGCTGAATCTAGTATGGGCCGGGGTTCGACATTCACGATCTGGAAAATTATCGGTATTGTTGCGCCAATAATTGCCTTTGTCTATTTCTTCACTCCTAGTATCCAAATCGATCTTAATAAACAATCTCAAAATACCCAGGTAGATCAATATAATTCTTTTGAAAGCAACGATTCGTACTATCAGTAATTAAGTCTTGAAAAAATCGGTAAATGTGTTTATAATTACTTGATTGTGGGCCTGTAGCTTAGTTGGGGTTTTGAGGTGGTACTCGAAACCTGGGTCGCAGTTCCTTTTCGATTAGGTGATTGAGTATAATTAGAATAGATTAATTTGTGGGCCTGTAGCTCAGTGGTAGAGCAGTTCCTTTGCAAGGAAAAGGTCGGAGGTTCAAATCCTCTCAGGTCCACCAGATCCCCATTTCCGCCACCAATATGGTCGTTTATATGGAATGGGAGCGACAATTTAGGTGTTCCAAATCCGGTATTTAAGCAGTATTCCGGATTCTCGGAAAATATCATATTGTGAAGAACAATTTTTAGTTGTTTACTCGAGTTTTTCCATGTTTCTGCTGGTGTTCCAAGAAATTTTAGGGTTAATTTAAGCGCCTCGCTAATGTCGGGCGTTTTTTGTTTTTTGCACTGGTGCTCGAGTTCTTTAATCCTTTTGTCGAGCTCCTCAATCTTCTCTTCGTAACGGCTGCGTATCGTGTCAGACCTTGCGGAAGCCACAAGATCAATATAGCTTCGAATGGACGCTTCTAGCTCCTCTTTTTCTGATTCTTTCTTGCCAGCATCAAGAATTAATTCTTTTGTTTTTCTCTCCCAAGTTTTTATCGCAATAATCTCGCCAAGTTTTAAAATCTCCTGATCAACCGATATTTTTTCAAGTAATTCTATATAATCATTTTCCACTTTTGATGCTGTGATATTCTTTGGGCTTGCCGTGCATTCGCTATTGTTGCAGGTGTAGTGCGGATAATATTTGTTTTTATTCTTGCCTCTGTTGACACTGCCTGTCATTTTCTTGCCGCAAATGGAGCAGTTAACTAATCTCCTTAATGGAAATTCTAAATTATCGCTCTCCCTGGGTTTCCTCTCGGGCTTCCTCAATCTCTCTTGGATTCTATCGTATACTCGGACGGTAATAATCGCATTATGATGCCCTTTTCGTCGAGATATTCCCCATAGAGGATATTCGATGATTCCGGCGTATAGCGGTTGCGTTAAAAGCGTTTTAACATGATCTAGGTCAAACTTCTTTATCCCTCTTAGGTCCGGCAATCCTTTAGCAAGAAAAAACTTGAGGAGCCCTATTTGAGTTGCAATTTTTTCATCAGCAAAAGCATTAAGCCCTTCTGCAATAATCGAAGACATTTCCGGAATCGGGTAAATAATTTTGCCGTGCTCTTTGTCCTTCTTATAGTCATAACCGACAGGCGGATGAAAGCACCAATAACCTCGTTCTAATCTTGCTTTCATTTTTTGGCAAACTTGCCTACGATTTTGCTTTCGCTCCAACTCATTTTGCGCGGCAAAAATAGTTTCTACGAACTCTCCTTCAGCGCTCTCGTCAAAGTTGTAATTCAAGCAGCACAGCTTCGCCTCTCGCACCTTAAGCTCGGATTTCAATCGTAGATGCACCTCCACATCTCTTGCAAATCTTTTTAGATCGTCAAAAATAACCACAAATTTAGTCTGCCAATTCTTATCCAAATATTTTATAAGCGACTGCATCGCCGGACGGTCAAAAAGCCCGCCGGAAATACCTTCATCGCGAAAAACGCAATCAACATCCAAACCAAGCGATTTGGCGTAATCGCGGCATCTGTGTTCCTGGCTATCTAGCCCGTTTCCCTCTTTGACCTGCTTCTCAGATGAAACTCGGCAATAAATCAATGCCTTACTGTACTCGACGCTAATTTGGTTAAAAGTTTTCATCGATGTAATTGCTAATAATACTATCCGCAATACCAATAATGCTATTTTTTATGAGTGATAGCTGCTGGTCGGTTAGTTCATATTTATCAAGAATCTTTCTGCAATCATCAACTGAAATAGAGCTTGCGTCTGAATCTCTTGGAATATCAAAATTCAGTGAATTCGGCTCTTCAATGACTTTGACATTAGCTTCCATCAAACCCTCCTGAACTATCCCTATAATGTTATTATATCCCTATAGTGTTAGCTGTCAAGAGGCATTTTTGATCTCAGACTTTACATTCTATGCAAGTATATGCTAAAACCGAATTAGGATAAAAAGGAGGCGGCAATGAGGAAAATATGCATTATTCAATTAAGAATTTGTCGCTCTCAGTTATCGAGCAGCTTTTAAGCCGGCTTGTTTTCTACCTCAAAGAGTCGCTCCTCATACTGCTGATCGCCTTGATGGCGATTGCACTCATCAGTATCGTCGCTAAACTTATCAGATTAATTCGGCACCTTCGGGAGCCGTTTTTGTTTCTTGAAATTACTCCGCCAGCTGGCACAAAAGTTACCGCTCAGGCGACCACAGAGTTGTTTAAACAGATATATTCGCTTCTCAGACAAGCGGGTCTTAAAGACAGAATGTTGATGAGAACTGCATCCGCATCATTTGAGATTATCTCTACTAAGAAAGGAGGGATTAAATACTTAGTTCGAGCGCCCAAGAGGAGAATAAATACCATTGAGAAAGCGTTCAGAGCATATTTGCCAAGCTGCAAAATTAGCAGAACTGAAGATTACTGTGGAAAAGGAAATATTATCGAGTTCAGGCAGACTCGCCATTTTGCCTTGCCGCTTCGCGATTATTCCGACTTATCAAAGCATGATCCTATCTCATACTTAGCCGCCAACATTAAACAGCTTGGCGACAACGATCTTTTGGCAATCCAATTGGTGCTTGCTCCTCTTCACCGATCGGGCAACTACTTTAAGATAAACGAAAGCAAAAGAATTAAAGGAATATTATCGAATAGCAAACATATTGATTGGTCGAAAAACAATCTCGGCTCGAGAATAGCCATCGCATTTATTATCGCTATCGATTTCTTAACAAGAATCGTTATGATACCGTTTTTTGTTATCGCCGAATTCTTAACCGATAGAAAACCGGAATTTCCAAATCTCACAATTTTCTCCAATGAACCGACTCCGCAGGATATTGAATTTTCAGGATTAGCCAAAAACAAACTGGCCGAGCCATTGTTTGCCGCTTCGCTTCGAGCTTTTATCCATACCGATAAAAAGCAAACTCACGATCGTAAATCGGGCATTATCTCATCTATGGCGAGCTATAACCACTCGTGCGGGCAATCTCTGATTCCTGCAAGAAGTATGTTTAACAAAATCTTTTCCGTTCTCAAATATCGCCATCGGTTAAACGGCCAAATTGTTTTTACGCCTTCCGAGGCCGGCTCGATCTTTCATTTTCCCTTTATTGACGATGTTTACAACGATGATATGCAAAAGATCAGAAGCAAGGAATTACCGGCTCCGTTATCCATTAAGAATAAAAGCGATCTTGATGTGATCTTCGGCAAAAATACTTATGCTAATGCTGATATTGCTATCGGGCTTTCGGACGATGACCGCTCGCGCCATGTGTATATGATCGGCCAAACCGGAAGCGGAAAAACCACCATCATTTATCATATGGCAGCAGATGATATTAACAAAGGCCGAGGTGTTGCCGTAGTCGACCCGCATGGAGATCTTGCGGAAGATTTATTAAATAGAGTACCTGAAAGCCGAGCGGATGATTTAATATATTTCGACCCTTATGACATCAAATATCCGGTTGGAGTTAACTTACTTGAGTTATCAAATACAACCGATGAAGATGAACTGGAGCTGGAAAAAGAACTGGTCTGCGAAAGTGTGGTGGCCATATTTAGGCGAGTGTTTTTCAAAGATGAAAATGTTGATGCGCATAGAATCGAGTATATACTTCGAAACGCTATCTACTCCGCCTTCTGCCAAGAAGATTGCACAATTTTTACGGTTTACGATTTACTGAACAACAAGGATTTTCGCAAACAAGCAATCAAAAACATTAAAGACGAGAACTTGCTCAACTTCTGGAAGAATGAGTTTGGCAAAGCTGGCGATTATCAGCATGTCAAAATGGTCGGCGGTGTCACATCAAAGATAGGCCGTTTTCTCTTTTCACCGATCGCCAAACGAATACTGGAACAACCGAAATCAACCATTAATTTTGACGACATACTCGCTCAAGGAAAAATTCTCATCTGCAACCTGGCCGAAGGAAAACTCGGTGAAGATACTTCGCAACTACTCGGCGCGACTATCATTGCAAAGATCTACCAAGCGGCGATGCGAAGAGTCAGAATCGAAAAAGATTTCCGCCAACCTTTCTATTTATTCGTCGATGAATTTCAAAACTTCGCCACTTCATCTTTCACTAAGGTTCTGTCCGGCGGACGAAAATTCGGACTGCGAATTACCATTGCCGAACAATCAACCGCACAGCAGCACGACCAGAATATTACCAATGTTGTGTTAGCCAATACCGGAACAGCAATCTGTTTTAGAACAGCCAGTCCGGTTGATGAGCGTTTAATGCTACCTCAATTTGCTCCGGCTGTTGAACCGGGCGACATTGCCAACCTTCCGAGGTTCCGTTTTTACATTAAAATGGCTGCCATTGAGCCGGAAGAACCATTCTCCGGCATTACTTTGCCGATCTTGGCGATTAAGAGTCCCGAGCGAATCAAGCGCTTAAAAGAGATCTCAAGGAAAAACTATGCCATCGAATACTCCAAACCGGCGACCAAAACAACCGTTAAAGAGAAAGATAAACTAGCCAAAAAAGAGCCGTCAACTGACATCGGAGCGCTGACATAAAAAGTGTTATCCGAATGACACAAAAAATACCAATTTTCAATCTCGAAACAGCAAAATTATCGTCCCCATATATTCTTATATATTACTAATCGTTCCACTTTTATGGACAAATTAAATATAACAAACAAACAATCCGAAATTCTCTCCCTCATTTTAAAATTCCGATTCCTGACACGCAAACAAATCCAATCACTTCAGGGCCACAAGTATTCAAGCCGCATTTTCTCTTGGCTTACCGAACTAAAAGATAATGACTATCTAAATTACACCTACGCTAAAAACTTCGACAATCTTCCGGCAATCTATTCATTGGGTAAAAAAGGTACCAAGTATTTAAGAAAAGAAAAAGATCTAGGCAAAAAAGCAGACAAGATCAGAAAAGAAAAACGCTATTCGCAAAAGTTTAAAGAGAACTGTATATTTATTGCCGATATATATTTATCGTTATTAAAACAGCCGGAAGCAAAAATTCACTTCTATACCAAATCCGATCTATCCGGCATGGAACATCTTATTTCTCCCAAACCTGATGCTTACTTTGCAATCGAAAACAAAGCCGGCATTAAAAGATATTTTCTGGAAATCTTCAATGATAACTTGAGATCCAATATCCTGCGCCATCGCGTCAAACAGTATATAAGCTACTTTGAAGATGAGGAATGGCAGGACAATACCGACAAGCCTTTTCCTGAAATTATTTTAATTTGCCCGAATGTTAAAACCAAAAATCATCTGTATTTTTATCTTAAAAATAAATTGGAGGATCCGGAATTACAATTTTATCTTGCCGTAAAAGATGCCGTAGAAAAAGACGGCCTAGCATCCGGAGTTCTCCAGAAAGTGTTGGTTGAAGATGAATAAATCAAAAGAGACAATATCAACGCCGGAGCCTACGCCGGAACAACTCAGAGCATTTCGAGAAAAATGTTTTGTTGAGCTTGGAGTAAAATTGCCGAAGAAGGATCTTCTTTACGTTCTAGAAAAAACCAAGGAAGGGCAAGAAGCTGAAGAGCTTTGCAAAACGGCGCTCCATTCTTGGCCCCATCTCGATAAAGAGCGAGTTGAAGAATACCGGCAAATGCTAAAATCTGAATTCAAATACAAAAAAGAACTGTCTGATTATGAGGTCAATGAGGCCGCACACCGCATATCAATTCTGGCAATGGTTCAAAAACAGAGGCAAGCAGGAGAAGCTGTCAGAGCTACAATGATCAAATACAAACCCGTTGAAATATCAGACGAAGACAGAAGAAAAATTGAAAAACTTTTTGATCTGGCTTTTAACATAAAGCTTTCCGAGAAAGAAATTGAATATTTTCTTACTTTGTCCTACTGGTTTGTCTGGTATGAAGAAGGGTTGAGCTATTCATTACCTCAAGCGCTTGATAATCTTTTGATCCATTACGACAAAAAGAAGCGCGGTAAACGCGGTAGTCTACAACCCGACGATTACAATATCGGTTATCTGTATCGATGGCTCGCACATTGTTACAAGAACCCTCCAAAGAATAACAAAATGGAAATAAAGCAATTTACCTTGAGCAGTTTTATTAAAACGCTTGATAAAGAATTCAGCTCGATAAGATCATTCCTAAAAGGCGACGAATGCACACAAAATGACGACGGCACATTAACAATGAGCTGCAAATTGAACGACTGGGAATAAAAAAGGCCCGAGAGTCGCAAAACTCCCAGGCCTCTTTTTAATACTCCTCTGCTAACATAACCGTTAACACTCTGTGACAGGTGCCGAGTAGTGGATCCTCCCACTCGGTGTAGGACTCATTGTAGTAATCGATCTTCCAGAAAACCTTATCTCCGTTCCAACTTAATCGTCCGAAATCATGCTCGCCCCAAGGATCATTGTCCGGATTGAAACTATTGAAATCCTTGATTGCTTGAAGCAACCCGGGCAAGTCCTTAACACTCTGAACTCCTCCAGTTAGTACTACACCTCTCCCGCTCTTTCTAAACTGATCATTCAAAATAGCTTGTTGCGTTCTTCCTATAACACCAGTACTC
>CAZAOT010000004.1:0-105125 GCA_964487045.1 uncultured Candidatus Saccharibacteria bacterium
CAAATTCCTTAAGGCTGATTTTGCCCTGCTCCAGAAGATAGGTGAGGAAATTGTGATATATGTATAGGTTTTCAAAAACTCTCTTGTTGATACGATTGATACGGCCGATACGTTGAATAACTCTAGTCGGATTGTAGGGAATATCATAATTGATGATTATCCCAGCTCTGTGAAGGTTGTAGCCTTCGCTGAGTGCATCTGTGGCAATTAAAACATCATAGTCGTCGGATTGTCTGTTGTCGGGTAACCCGGCATCAAAATTTGCCCTGATGATGTCCTTGTTCATTGTGGAAGAATCCGCTGCGGTATAGTGGAAAATTCTTTGCGCACCCCGCTTTTTCATCTCACTAAATAGATAATCAACCGTATCGGCATAAGCTGAGAAGATTACTATTTTGCGGCTAGGGTCTTCTTTTAGCTTCTCGTCAATTTTTGCTATCAAGTCATCGATTTTTGGATCAAAGTCTTTAGTGGTTGAATCATCACCGAACCAATCATCTTTTATTTTTTCAAGCAGTTTAATGTCTGCCCTGACTTCATTAATGTATTTGTCATCTAAAAGCTCTTTGTCGATTGTGATTAATCCTTGAGCACCACGAAGCTTTTCAATTTCTTGTTCAGAAGATTCAGCATCTAGTGTTTCATCTACATCGTCGGAATTGTCTGAAATAATATTTTGAGGATCTGGAATTTGGCCTTTCTTTTGAATTGGGATTTTACCAAGTTCAACCCACCATCTTTCAATCAGTCGGTTGGAATCTATCATTTTATTTAGAGTATTCTGGAAAGCAGCCTTCGAACTTTCGAAGCGGGTTACTAGCAGACGCCTCATGAATTTGGACAAGTTGACTTGAGCTGTGCTAAGGTCAGTCATTTCAATATCACCAAGTTGTTTAGCAAAGTCGTCTCGTTTACCTTCTCGTATATATGATGCCGGCTTATACCTCGCACCTGTGAAACCACTATCTTCAGAGGTAATTTTCTCAAGGGTATCTATATATAAATCGCTCAAATCGCCGAGATTGTAATCCAAGAGTTCGGGCCCGATAACTGCAGAAAACTCGATATTTTGTCTCTTGAGGTCCTCGCTATATCTGGTTATTGTTTTTATATCTAATCTCGATCGGCGAATTATGACCGGCTCAATGAGTCTTCTCAGCTCTTTAGCGATTACTTCGCTTTCTTCACTGATATGATCAGTATCGCCTGAATTGTTTCGCATAAATTTTCTAAGGTTCTTGTAACGGTCGATCAGCTCTCTGAATCTAAATGAGAGATTGTCAACTGACTTGATGGTTGATTGACCTGGAGTCTGAAATAGTTTTACCAATGCAAAAACATCTTTTGGATCATTATTAAATGGTGTCGCGGTAAGAACCAATATCTTGTTGTTTGGATTGCTTCTGCAAATCTGGTGAAGTAACTTGTAGTCGTTAGTATCTTCATTTCTAAAGCGATGTGCCTCATCAATAATAATTAGGAGGGGTTCCTTGGTTTCAGAATAGATATTATAGACTTCGCTAATCTTGCCGGAACTGAATACTCGAGCACCTGGAATCTTAAAATATTGCTGGTACTCTTCCCATTGCTTGCAAAGATGAGGAGGGGCGATAATAACCGTAGGCATATTCATGTTGTTGGCAATCGCAGAAGCAATAATACTCTTGCCCAAACCAACAACATCCGCGACAATGACACCATCGTATTTCTCAAGTCTATCTAGCCCTGTGCGGATAGCATCTATTTGGTATTCTAAATCCGAGTAATCCCCATTAGTAATCTGCTTGGGGGTTCTGATATCAATTGATTCATCGTGAGCAAATAGCTCATGTAATACTCTGATATAGACGTGGTATGGGGTAGGGTTGGAATAAACCCATAAATTCTTCTTTAGGTCGTCAACAAATTCCTGTTCTCCCATTTTTGTAGCAATATCAATATTTTCTGAACTGTCCCACAGATTATCGAATTGCCGGCAAGCGTCTTCGTAGTCCTTTTTATCTCTGGAATCTTTGTTTAGTTCGCCTTGACCTTTTAACCCATGATAAGTAAGATTACTCGAGCCAATTATGACCGTGCCGGGGTAATCGCCGCCTTGAGAAATTTCTTTTTTATTGTGAACTATATAAATTTTGCCATGTTCGGTCCTTGGGGTAATCTTTATCTCCAGGGAACCGTCCTCGATCTTAGAAATAAAGGTTTTAAGAGACTGCTGACTATCTTGCATATCAAATAATGAAGTCTTGTTTGTGAGGTCTATAAAACCCTTAGTATACGCTTCCTTCTTCTGAGAATACGAAGTCATCGGGCGTCTTGGCATGAACGGCTCAAGCTCAAAGTCAGTTTGCGCTTTCTGCATCGAAACGATATCAGACACACAATCGGGATCAATATACTTGCCAACCAGTATTCTAACGTGCTTATCTTTGAGATCTTCAGCTAACATTTCAAAACCGGAGAAATAGAAAAAGCCGACTTCGATATCTATTCTATCAGCCGTGGAAATAGCGTTTTGTAACGCTTCCAGCATCGTTTTTTCTCTATTGTCTATAAGCGCCATAAGACCTCTTTTGTTTTATGATTCTCTATCTATATAGATATAATTTACAACCTAACTATAGCACTCCTGACGAGGTTGGTAAACTGCTTTTATAGCTTTAGAGCTAAATTATTTATATCTGGAGATAATCGACTTAATTACCTGAGCAATTCGCTCTTTCTCGGAAAATATTGTCTCCGCTAAAGATTTCTTGGCTTGCTCGTGCGCTTCATCTAAAGTAAGATCTTTTCCTTTGATCTTTTTGAAATAAGCTCTTATCTCCTTGGCCATATCTATGGAAATGCTTTTAGGGGAGCGAGAGAATTTATCAACCGTAAACCACCACTCTATCTCCTTGAGCAGCTTGGTCATCTGAATTGCATCATCAGGATTTAATAAGACATCATACTTTTTCTTAATCTTATCTATGGTTTGATTTATTTCAACTGGTGTCGGCTCTTCAATTTGCGGACCAATATTTTTAGGTTTTTTAGTATTAGCCATTTTACTCCTTATGTAAGTATGGTTAGAAACAATTTGATACATCTTAACAATAGTATAATTGCCCGAGGAATAGCAAACAATACACCCTTCAATATTCTGGCGACAGATTGCGAGAATGCTTCCGCGTTAACCTTAATCACAATCGTAAATTTCTTTTTCTCGACCAGACTCCTGTACAACCGTTCATATTGATACTTATATCCTTCGGCAATTTTACGATTCAACCCTAGGTGATCAATCATTTGCTTAGCAATATCTTTATCTAGTGTTCGGCGCATGATCTCCCGGCTCTCTCTTTGCGATAAAATATTCAAACTCCCGTCCCAAAGAATTTCCCGATCTATGATTGCCAATTTTTGATGAATAAACCCAGGCAAATGAATGATGCAAGCACCCAGCTCTTCATAATCGGCAAGAGCTGCTTTAATTTCATTTCTCGTGAGTAGCTCGTGCTCTTCAAGCGGTCTGGTGAAGATAAAGACTGCAATATTTCGATGTCTGAGCTTTTCTAGAGTGTTTTTAAAGAACTCCGCGCGGTATTTAGAAATGAAAGGGCAATAAACCACAACTTCTTTTTCAGCTTTCAGCATATCCCTGACAAATGCGGGATAGAATGTTCTTTCATTATATAAGTCGAGCATTCGGGACTCGCGATACTTTTTAGCATCTTGCTCATTTTGACGATTTTCTAAGTGTCTTTTATAAGATGGCGACATTACTGGCATATTCCTCCTTAATTATTTATGTTTGGGCTTTATATTTGGACGCTAATCTGTTATATTATGCGTATATGGATAGCAAGGAAGACAACATTTTGGAAGATCTTGGCAAGAAGCTCCGGGCCGCTAGAGAGAAGGCCGGACTTACTCAGACTGAGCTTGCCAAGAAGGCAGACATTAACGCCAACTACTATGCGGTGGTCGAGCGCGGCGAGGGCAACCTCTCGTACGAGAAGCTGCAGCGTATCTTAAAGGTGTTAAAAATAAAATCACTAGACGTCTCATAGACGACTAGCTTTGTTGTCTTCATCATATACCTGCCTTAAAACCGGAGCCCATTCGAAGACATAATCGAAAAAGGTGTTCCAGGTTTTAAAGGTTGGGTCCACCAAACTTCGCTTCAATAAACTAATTGAAGCTTCGCTTGGCAAGCCAATTATACTTTATAATTAAATTAGCTCAGCGAAGTTTGTCCAGCGTAGCTTTAGCGTAGTTGGACTACTGTAATGTATTATACGTATATAATACGATTATCACACGGCAAGCATTATGTGGGCTCCACAAAAAATTTACAAGCAAGAATACAAAAGCATAACAATGGAGGGGTACCACACACTGCAAAATATAGACCACTCAAATTAGTTTGGTATGCAGGATTTAGTAGGATCAGTTCTGCAGCTAACTTTGAAAAATATTTAAAATCATCGTCTGGTAAGGCATTTAGAAATAAAAGATTATTATGAATTACGATCACAAATCAGTAGAAAAAGAAGTTCAAGAGTTTTGGAAAAATAATAAAATATTTGAGTCTAAGATTGACCCTGAAAAAAAGAAATTTTATATACTAGATATGTTCCCCTACCCTTCAGGTGATGGGCTTCATGTCGGCCATGTTAAGGGCTATAGCGCCTCAGATGCGATCGCGCACTACAAGAGATTGAATGGTTACAACGTCCTTCATCCAATGGGATGGGATGCTTTTGGTCTACCAGCTGAAAACTATGCAATTAAGATAAAAAAGAATCCAGCCGATGTAGTAAAATCCAATATTGAGAGTTTTAAAAGCCAACTAAATCGACTTGGTTTCTCCTACGACTGGTCCAGAGAGATTAATACTACTGATCCAAATTATTACAAATGGACCCAGTGGATATTTATTAAACTTTTTGAAAAAGGGCTAGCGTATCAGGATGAAATTGCGATAAATTTCTGTCCTTCTTGTAAAACTGGCTTAGCAAACGAAGAGGTCATTTCAGGTGAGTGTGAGCGCTGCCACAGTAAAGTTGAAAAAAAGAAACTGAAACAATGGATACTTAGAATAACTAAATATGCCGATCGACTACTTGAAGATCTAGATGGCCTCGACTGGCCAGAGCCAATTAAGGAAATGCAGCGAAACTGGATTGGTAAAAGCGAAGGGACTGAATTAGAGTTTGAAATAAAGGATACAAACTATCGGATAAAAACTTATACAACTCGTGTTGATACTTTATTTGGTGTAACCTACTTAGTGCTCTCACCTGAGAACGAGCTTATTGAAAAGCTTGGTGAAAATATTCAAAATTTAGATGAAGTAAAAGAATATCAAATAAAATCGCAAAACAAATCTGACCTTGAGCGAACAGAGCTAAAGGAGAAGACTGGCGTCGAGTTAAAAGGCTTATCAGCTATCCATCCGCTAACTGGAGAAAACATACCTGTATGGATTGCAGATTATGTTCTAGCTAGTTATGGAACCGGCGCCGTTATGGCAGTGCCGGCTCATGACGATAGAGATTTTGAATTTGCTGAAAAAAATTCGCTCCCAATCAAATATGTGGTTCGTCCGAGTGATATTATTAACCATATTTTATATAGAGACATAATTCCCGAATATGAATTTGAACTTATCAATGAATACAATAAAGATAAAGAAAATTATGATCGTTCCGCCAAATTATCTGGTATAAAATCAAAAGCTTTTGTTGAGTATGGAAAACTTATAAACTCCGAAGAATTCAATGGCTTAACAACTGACGAAGCTAAGAAAAAAATTACAGAAAAGCTACAAAGTATTGGTAAAGGAAATTTTTCGACCAATTATAAGCTCCGGGATTGGATTTTTTCAAGACAAAGATACTGGGGTGAACCAATTCCGATCGTTCACTGCGAAAAGTGTGGCCCTGTCGCACTCGACGTGAAGGATTTACCGTTAGAATTACCTAGAGTTGAAAGCTATGAACCTTCGGGAAATGGTGAATCACCCTTGGCGAATATTGATAAATGGGTAAATACTACCTGTCCAAAATGCTCTTCTCCCGCAAAAAGAGAGACAAACACGATGCCACAATGGGCCGGATCATGCTGGTATTATTTGCGATTTGCAGACCAAAATAATAACAATAGTTTGATTTCTAGTGAGGCAGACAATTATTACTTACCTGTAGATTTTTATATTGGCGGAGCTGAGCATGCTGTACTACACCTTCTGTACGCAAGGTTCTGGCACAAATTCCTGTTTGACGAGGGTATCGTTAAAGATAAGGAACCTTTTACTAAATTAAAAAATGTAGGATTAATACTTGCACCAGACAATCAAAAAATGTCTAAATCTCGTGGCAATGTTATTAATCCTGACGACTTAATCGAAAAGTTTGGAGCCGATGCTTTGCGAATGTATGAATTATTTATCGGACCATTCGATCAGCCTGCTTGCTGGAATACTAATGGTATTTCTGGAACGAGAAAATTTCTCGATAAGGTTATAAACAATTTCTCACCAAAAGAAACTGATTCATCAGTAGACTTACAGAAATTAACTAATGATATTACGAAAAAACTCGAGAACAATCTATACAACACTGCCGTATCAGATTTTATGAAGTTTGTTCTTGATAACGATCTTTCGCAAATGAGCAAAAGTGAATGGAAAAAATTCCTTTGTCTACTTACACCATTTGCTCCACATTTGAGCGAATATTTAAATCTAAAAATATCTAACGATTCGATCTTTACTTATTCGTGGCCAAATGTTAAAATAACAAACAGCTCAATTCAATATGTAGTTCAAATAAACGGAAAGCACAGGGCAAATTTTAGCCTCGATAAAGAGCTTGATGAAGATGAGGCTATCGCAATGGCGAAAGAGCAAAAGAATGTAAAGATTCATCTCGAAGGAAAGAATATTAAAAAAACTATTTACGTAAAAAACAAAGTTATAAACTTTGTTGTATAGAAAGGCATTATCATGGCAGAGCCAAAAAAACGCTTAACAGCATCACGATCTGGAAACAGACAAAGCAAAGATGCTCTCAAGGCAACAACTCTTATTAGTTGTACAAATTGCAAGCAAAAAATTACTCCACATAGAGTTTGTTCCAATTGCGGATTTTATAAAGGTAAGAAAATTATCGATATGAAATCTGACATAGTCAAAAAGAAAAAAGTTGACGAGCAGATTAAAGAGGAAGTAAATGAATAGGCATTACGCTAGAGTAATCGCACTTCAATCCTTATACGAATCCGACTTTAGGGAAAACCCTAATGTAGTAGAAATATTTAATCGTCATCTCGAAAATATCCAGGAAGATCCTGAGAATACTGACTTCGCCAAAGAGCTAGCTGATATGACAAGGTCTAAGGCAGATGATCTTGATACAGCTATCGAAAAATATGCCCCTGACTGGCCAATCGAACAAGTTGCAATAATAGATCGCAATATCCTGAGAATGGCAATTTGTGAACTAGAAAATTTCGAGACTCCTCCTAAGGTTGTTATTAATGAAGCAATTGAGCTCGCTAAATCATTTGGTAGCGAAACTTCTTCCAAGTTCGTTAATGGAGTACTAGGCTCGGTGTATAGAGGAAGCGATAAGTATAAAGACGAAGAAGAGGAAAAAAATGAATGAAGAAATCGTTAAGAATATAGAGGGCTTAGAAAAGAAGTTAAAAATAAAATTTAAAAATAGAGAGCTTTTGCATAAAGCCTTTGTCCATAGATCTTATTTAAATGAGAATAAAATTGCCGAAGAAAGCAATGAAAGGCTGGAGTTCCTTGGCGACGCCGTGCTTGAGTTGGTAGTTACGGAATATCTATTTGAGAAATATCAAAAGAATGAAGGTGAGCTTACGGCAATTAGGAGCGCTTTAGTACGAGGACGACATTTGTCGGAAATTGCTGATAGTCTTAAAATTTACGACTGCTTATTTCTATCAATCGGTGAAAAGAAATCTTCTGAAAAGGCAAAGGGTTTAATTCTAGCAAACGCTTTAGAAGCATTTATTGGAGCGATTTACCTAGACCAAGGTTACGAGGTAGTAAAGAATTTTATAATCTCTAATATCGCTTCGCACGTAGAAAAAATCCTCGAGGAGAAATTATATATTGATTCCAAAAGCGAACTACAAGAAAAAATTCAGGAAAGAGACAAGGTCACTCCTCATTATAGAGTTATGAAAGAGGAAGGTCCTGATCACAACAAGATTTTCACAAGCGCTGTATATATTGATGACGAATTAGTCGCAACTGGACAAGGAAGCTCTAAAAATACGGCCGAACAGGCAGCTGCATACGCCGCGCTCGACAAATTATTTAAGTAAGAAGACGTCTAATCTTTTTGTAAGTAAGATTTGCTCTAAACTGCGGCCAGTCTGCTGGAAATAGTTCTATTGGAAGCTGAGGTTGATTGCTTAATATCGAAGCATACTGAAAAATAATTTTCTTAGTATCGTAAGATGTTTTGTCTTTATCTTTTATATATCTCTCTGCAGAATCTATAAAATTATATATTTCACGTTTAGATGAATCGAAGTTCCATAGTTTCTGAAAAGATTCTTTTGACAACCCTGAAGATATAGAATCAGATTCAACTATTATTAAGCATTCATAAATATTTGCCTTTTTTGCTTCTTCGATAATATCTTTTTTTATATCGAGAGGAGTAATCCATAATCCACTCATAATCATTCTAACTCCTCTGGACTCTAGGTATCGACGAAATTTATCACGAAGTGATCTCTTTGATTCTGGTATCGAAAAAGATATAAATCTCCACTTGTTGTCCCAATGAAGTGTACTTTGATGGAGATTGTCTAAAATTTCATTAAGCGCCGCTTGGCCTTTTTTTGAAATAGAGTATTTGTCAAGGTTTTTCTCAACTAGTTTCATTGCTTCCATCTTTCCCAAAATTCCACGAAGCACCGCAGGATTAAAAAAAGACATCTCGTTATAACCGACACTTTTTCTATCTTCTATAAAAATTAAAAGCTCATAAAGAGGAGTAATACGCATATACTGAAATTAGCAGAAAATTCACGAGCGTCAAGTTAGAGGGGAGAACAAACAATAATTACTCTTTCAGAACCAGCCCCTCTCAGCTTCCTGCGAGCTTCGGGGGCTTACGCACTCGATTATTTATTCGCTTCGCGAAACCAAGCTAAATAATCTCCGTGAGTTTCTTCAAGAGCAATTATTGTTTTAGAGAATAAATGGTTATTTCGGGAAGGTGTAGGCCTCAAAACCATAGCTTAGTAGCTTTTTCATCTCATCAGCGCTTGCTGACGGGGTGTTTGAGTATGTATTCAGTACAACCCCTACTATCGTATTTCCGTCGCGTTCTGCGGAGCTCACAAGGGTATGGCCGGCATCAGGAGTAAATCCGGTTTTTCCTCCAATTATTCCATCTAACTTGATTTCTCCAGTTGTGAGTCGATTAGAGTTTTTCAACTCATGGCTCTCCGCGCCATCGACTGAGGTAACGACTTTTTCAGACGTTGAAACTATTTTCTTAAACTCTTCATTAGATATGGCATAGCTAAACAGGATAGCCAAATCTCGAGCGGATGAGTGGCCTTGATCATTTAGTCCAGCAGGATCCATGTAATGAGTATTAGTTAGACCAAGATCCTCAGCCTTTTTATTCATTAAGAGAACAAATTCCTCTTGTGATACCTTCATGCTTGATAGGGTCTTGGCTGCATCGTTGCCAGAATTCATAAGCAAGCAATAAAGTAAATTCTCAACAGTAATTCTTTCTCCAGGTTTTAAAAATACTTTAGATCCAATTACATCAGTCTGATCTTTGTTGACTGTCACTATATCATCAAGCTTATAGTTTTCTATTACAATAATTGCTGTCATTACCTTAGTGATTGAAGCAATCGGCACAGGCTTTTCAGAATCCTTCTGAAACAGAGGATATTTTGTCTTAGAGTCGATCAAGATAGACGATCCTGCTAGAATATTTGGATCTTTCGCTATTGGATTTTTCTGTGGATACTGATAAAGCTTCACGGTTTTCTCTAAATAAAAATTATTTATTGAAGAACCTAGAACACTACCTTTTGAAGGTTTTTTGTAATTAAAAGCTAGCAAAGCGCCAACCAAAATAAGTCCTAAAATAATTACTATAGCAATCTTTTTCATGAGTTCTCTCGTTCAACCTTCTTACTAGAAATAAAAAATTCCAATAGGATAATAGCAACTAAATAGGTAATGGCAGACATAACGTTTAGAACTTCTATACTAGAAAATAACAATAATCCGCTTACGAGAACAGCAAATAATAAACTCCTTCTAATAATTCTTGAAGTCGATGCTGACTTGAAGAAAATCTTTCTAAGCGTTAAAGACAATAATGATGATAAGCAAAAAATAAATGCCATTAGGCTTATGAAAAATGCTGCTATGCTAAACGAGTTTGCCTGGAAAGGATTTGTATTAAAAAGAAGTACAGAGACTAATCCGGCTGAAATTAAACCAATAGATACCAGACTAAAATTCAACATCAGAATCTTTTATACAGACAAACTTAGTTTTGGGCATAAATTTAGATGAAAACATCTCTCTAAATATTTCCGAAATTTCTTTCTTGTCTTTTACTATACTATTTTCCAGGTTTTTTGTATTTTTTTCAACCGGGCAGCCAACGTATATATAGGCGGTCTTGAGATCTTCACTCATATTAACATCAATAATATGAACAAAACCAAGCTTTTCGACATTGCGTGATAGATATACATCAACGCCGTTTCGAACTAACTCAATAATTTTTTCTCTTTTTAGGCTCTTTTGCATTTAACGCTTAGCCCACTGTGGAGCACGTCTTGCACGCTTTAGACCAGGTTTCTTTCGTTCTTTTTCTCTAGAATCTCTTGATAGTAGGTTTGATTTTTTAAGAGACTTTTCCATCTCTTCACCAGTCTTGGCAAGTGCCCTGGCTAGTCCCAATTTAATAGCTTCAATCTGCGAACTAACTCCGCCACCATTTACAATATAACTAATGTCATATTTTTTTTCTAATGATAGAAGTCTAAGAGGCTCAAAAATTTCTGATATCGCGCTTTCATCTAATTCGATTTTTTCTTTTTTGGAATTAACTATTTTTCCGGTCCCATCTTGAATTCGTACTTGCGCTATAGCACTCTTACGTCTTCCGATACCGAAGTAGTATTGTGATGATTTCATATTACTCAAACCTTAATTTTTTAATCATTTGTGCACCTAGTCTGTTTTTAGGAAGCATTCCTTTAACAGTCTGGGTAAAAAGCTTCTTTGGGTCATCCTGAAAACTATCACTTAGTGACTTTTCTTTTAAATTTCCGATATATCCACTATGTGAATAGTATTTCTTTTGGATCAGTTTTCGGCCACTGAAGCTAAGCTTGTCTACATTAACTACAGTTACCACTGATTCAGATAGCTTGTTTGGAGCATAGCTAGGATCATTTTTACCAATAATAAGCTTAGCAACTTCACTTGCAGCTCTTCCTAGTGGCATCCCTGATAAATCTATTTTATGCTGTATCATTTCTTATTCTCTTTCTTTGCTTTGACAGCGCTGGGCTTCCTCTCCTCAGGTTTAGCTTCCTGAGCTTTTTCTAATCTTACGATAACTTCTTGAGCCCCGTCACCAAGTCTTCTATCAAGCTTGTAAAGTTTTACACAGGTATATGAATTTCTGAAATCATATGCTTTTTCTTTGGCTCCACCATACAATGTTGAAGCGAGATATCTCTTAGCATTGACTTCATTGTCCATCGCCTTAAGCTTAAAAATCAAGCTTTCCATTTCAGACTTGAGTGCTTTTGCTTTTGGAGCAGTTGTTTTCACTTGCTCGAACAATATCAAAGATGAGACCATATTTCTGATAAGTCTTTTTCGATATTGGAATTTTTTTGATAATTTAAGCTTTCGCATCTTTAGGATTTCTTCTTAGTTTTTGTTTTTTCTTTGGTTTGCTTAACTTCACCCATTGCACTAGAGATAACGCCCATATGCTCAGAGATGATCTTCGAGGCAGTGTTAAGAGCTTCTTGTGGCGCAACTGAGCCATCAGTTGTAATTTCGATTAGAAGTTTATTGTAGTTTGTCATCCCTCCAACACGAGCATTTTCTACATCAAACTTAACCTTCTTAACTGGAGTGTAGATACTATCAACCATTATTGTTCCGATAGGTAGCTTTTCTTCAGCCTTCTTCTCGACTGGGACATATCCTCGGCCTTTATCAATTTCGATAACCATATCGAGTTTAGCACCCTTTTCTAGTGAACAGAGATAATGTCCAGGAGAAACTATATCAACGTCAGCTGACTTCTTAAAGTCGTCGACAGTGACTTCCTTAGGACCTTTTACCGACATTTCAATCTTTGCATTATCTGTATCGTTTAGCTTGAATCTCGCCATCTTAAGGTTAAGAATCAAGTCTACAATGTCCTCTTTCATGCCCTTCATCGTAGAATATTCGTGATCGACTCCCTCTATTTTTACACTTTTGATTGCATAGCCCTCGAGAGATGCAAGGAGCACTCTTCTTAGACTATTTCCAATAGTAACTCCATAACCAGGAAGTAGTGGCTCAATTACAAATGTGCCGGTCTTTCCTTCGTCACTTAGAGTTGATTTGATCTCGAGCAATCCAAGGTCAGGTAATATATAATCCATATTGTGTTCCTTCTTTAGTTGATTCAGGTTTGCGTTGCAACCGCAAACCGCCCTCTTATCTTGAATAAAATTCAATAATTAATTGTATGTTAATGGCGGTCATAACTTTTTCAGTATCTGGTAGACCAGTGACTTCGACTTCTTTAGAATCTTTTGAAGGCTTGATATTCTCAGCAATCTCTCTTTTGCCCTCTTTTAATAGACTGGAAGTTACTATTTTGTCCCCTACTTTTATCTGCATTGATGGAGACTTGGCCTTTTTCCCATTAACAGAAATTTTACCGTGGACAACTAGCTGTCTTGCTTCATTTCGTGAGCTTGCCCATCCTGATCTAAAGACTACATTGTCTAGTCTATTTTCCAATAAATTTATAAGCTGGGTTCCTGTAGAATGTCTGTCTTTTCTAGCTTCATCAAAATAATTTGTCATTTGCTTTTCAGTAACACCATAAATAGCTCTAGCTTTTTGTTTTTCCAAAAGCTGCTTAGCATAGTCAGAAGCCTTTCTTCTACTTCCTTTAGCGCCAGCCTGGCCTGGAGCATATGGTCTTTTTGTGACCGGGCAGCTAGGTAAATTACACTTATCTCCCTTGAGAAAAAGCTTTTCACCTGTTCGCCTGCAAATTCTACATTTATCTAGTTTTTCCATCGTTATACCCTTCTAGGTTTCTTTGCCCTACATCCATTGTGGGGAATTGGGGTTTTGTCTTTTATCTTAGTAATTTTAAATCCTCCAGAGGCAATTGCCCTAAGAGCAGCATCACGGCCTGTGGAAACTCCTGATACATATAGCTCGATTTCCGTTGTTTGAGCTTCATGCATTTTATCAACAAGAATTTTTGCAGTTTGTGTTGATGCGAATGGTGTTGATTTTTTCGTACCCTTAAAGCCGGCCATTCCAGTAGATGCCCAAGCATAAACATTTCCCTTTTCGTCGGTAGCACTCATTATTGTGTTATTAAACGATGAGTTAACAAAAACTTTTCCGACCGGGACGATTTTTACTTTTTTCTTTTTGATTACTTTAGCCATATTATTAAGCGTTACTTATTTATGTTTTCTCTGCAGCTTTCTTTCTTCCAGATCCTACAGTAACTTTCTTTCCTCTTTTTGTTCTTCCATTTGTTTTTGTTCGTTGACCTCTGACAGGTAAACCTTTTATATGTCTTGAGCCTCTGTATGTGCCAATATTCTTAAGTCTCTTGATATTGTTTGTTACTTCGACTCTGAGGTCACCTTCTACCTGATAATTTTTCTCAATCAAACTTCTAATTTGCTCAATCTTTTCTTCTGGTACTTTGTTCAATCTTACAGATTCATCGATATTGACCTGAGCGAGTATTTTCTTGGAAGTTGGCATACCAATACCCTCAAGATAAGTTAAAGCGATAACCGCTCTCTTATTTTCAGGTAAATTTATTCCAGCAATTCTAATCATATTTATCCTTGCCTCTGCTTATGTCGTGGATTCTCACAGACAACAATAATTTTAGTCGGAGACTGTTTTCCTCGACGTCTTACAATCTTACACTTATTACAAATTTTTTTGACTGATGGTCTAACTTTCATCTCTTGTCGATCCTTCTTTTTATACGTCCCTTAGTTAAATCATAAGGGGTCATTTCCACAATTACGCGATCACCCTCTACAAGCTTGATATAATGCATTCTCATTTTTCCACTCAAATGGCCAATGATTTCCTGCCCAGTATCAAGCACGATTTTAAAAAGAGCATTGGGTAATGCCTCAATAACTTCCCCTTCGAACTCGATTATATCTTTATCTGGCATTCAACCTCAACAAAATCTTTACTTACATAATTTATCATCTTTTTACTCTTATGTCAATATTTTTGCCCCATTTTTCGCAACCACAACTGTATGCTCAAAATGAGCCGCTAACGTATTGTCTGACGAGACAATCGTCCAGCCATCCTGAGATGTTTTTACCTTACCTGAGCCAAGTGTTGCCATCGGTTCTATTGCAAAAACCATCCCTTCTTTAACAACTTCTCCCTGGTTTGATTTTCCATTTGATTTAATAGATGGCTCCTCATGGATACTCTTACCTATTCCATGTCCAGAAAGTGACATTACCGGAGAAAGACCATGTTTTTCCAATATTTCACCAGTTTTTTCCTCTATTGCTCCGACTCTTATGCCAGGGGAAATAATTTTTATTGATTCTTCAAGAGCTTTCTTGGTGCCATTTATAAGCCTCAATGTGTCGCTTGAGGGCTTACCTACTAGTATTGTAGTAGCAGTATCAGAATGAAACCCGTCCAATTCCACACCAACGTCAATTTTGACTAAATCATTATGCATAATTTTTCTTTGGGAAGGGATACCGTGGACAACCTCGGAGTTGATTGAGATACATGTAACAGCAGGAAAACCATTATAATTGAGAAATGAGGGTTTAGCTCCCCTTGAAGAAATGATGCGGCTCGCAATTTTATCTAGTTCAAAAGTTGTTACACCTGGTTTTACATATTTTGCGAGTTCTTTTAAGACAAATGAAGCAATTTTCCCCGATCTTGCAATTTTACTTACTTCATCTTTAGTCTTGATATTGATCATATATCGTCGTAACTTCGCATAGCGAGTTGCGCTTTTATAGTCCTGACAAACTCAAGTGTAACTGAAACGATAATAAGTATTCCCGTCCCTCCAATAGAAAGAGTCTGGATACCGGTTGCTTGCTGTAGAATTATTGGAAATAGTGCAACTACAGATAGGAATAATGCGCCAGGAAAGGTAATTTTATAGATAATAGCTGATAAGTAAGTTGCGGTTTGGCTTCCAGGCCTTATCCCAGGAATAAATCCGCCTTGCTTTTGAAGATTTTCCGCTATCTGTTTTGGCTGGAAAATTATCGATGTATAAAAGAATGTGAATGCAAACACCAAAACAAAGAATGTGACTGCATAAAAAATATCATTAGAGAACAATATAGTTATTTTGCTTGCGAAGTTTTTTAATGACTCATTCGTCGCCGTCTGTAACATTTGTGAAATGACATTTGGAACTACCAGCAAGCTAGTCGCAAAGATTATTGGAATTACGCCGGCAGCGTTAGCTTTAATCGGAAGATATGAATCAATATTTCCAGTCGACCTGCCAGCTCGTATTCTTCTGGCATAGCTAATAGGAATTCTTCTCTCTGCCTCGTTTACAAATACTATAAACGCTATCATTGCTAAAAATGCAAGAATTATTTCTGCGGCGATTAGGTACTGACTTTCGACAATTTGTGCTGTTGCTGCCACCTGAGCTGGAAGTCCTGAGATTATACCTACTGATATGATAAGCGAGAGGCCATTTCCAATTCCTTTTTCAGATAATATTTCCCCGAGCCACATCAAGAAAACGCTTCCTGCAGTAGCTGAGACAATCACCAGTGCTAGATCAGCAGTTGTAAGTGCTGATAAAACATTTTGAGACTGAAGTACTCTTACAAGTCCGTATGCTTCGACAACTGCCAGAGGAACAGATAGGTATCTAGTATATTGATTAATTTTTTCTTTTCCGTACTCCCCTTCTTTTTGCAATGCTTCAAGTGAAGGGATCGCCATTGTTAGAAGTTGGAATACAATCGAGGAAGTAATATAAGGACCAACGCCGAGCATCACAAGGGAAAACCTGCTAATTGAGCCGCCAGAAAACAAATCAAGCATTCCGAGAACTTGGTTATTTTCAAAGAAATTTTGCAGTCCTAGAGTATCGACGCCAGGCAACGGTATATGAGACAATACGCGATACAGCAGTACAATTAGTGCAGTGAAAATTAATTTGTTCCTTATATCTTTAAGGGTAAATATCCTTTTGATAGTGGAAAAATTGATCATTTTTGATTTTGATGAGCTCTTCTAACTGAGTCATCAAAGACAATCTTTACTTTCAATTCCTTTTCAGAATATATTTTAATTGGTTTGTCGGTATCGGTAATTTTTAGTCTTTTAATGATTTCCTCGCTAGATGCTGTTTCTCCATCTTTAAAGACATTATTTAGTCTATCAGCATTTATCGAAGTATATTTTTTCTCTTCAGCTTTAAATCCCTTGGCTTTTGGTAATCTCATGAAGAAGCTAGTCTGGCCACCAGTTTTGAAGATCGTTGACGCACCAGTTCTAGATTTTTGACCGTTCATGCCTCTACCTGAAGTTTTGCCCTTTCCACTTGATGGACCACGGCCTAGTCTTTTACCTTTATTTACGACTTGTTCTAATTTAATCATTATACACCTTCAGATGATCTTCTTAATCCTTCAATAGTGGCTCTAGCAATATTAATTTTATTGTTTGATCCATAGCTTTTTGAGACTAAATTTCTCACACCAGCTAATTCGCAAACGCTTCTAACAACTCCACCGGCAATAATTGAAGTACCCTCAGGAGCCTTTTTCAGTAAAATTTTAGCTGAATTTAAATTAATATTAATTTCTTTATTGATCGAACCAGCTTCATTAAGCTTAATCTTAGTGAATTTTTTCTTGGCCTGATCTCCAGCTTTTCTGATAGCAATAGATACATCATTAGCCTTACCTAGACCCATTCCAACTTTTCCGTTTTTATCACCAACAATTATTAGAGCTCGAAAAGAGATTCTCTTTCCACCCTTAACAGTTCTGCTTACTCTGCTAACTTCGATGACCTTCTCTTCAAAAAGCTTTTCTTCTGACATAATATTTCCTCTTAAAAATCCAATCCTGCCGAACGTAATCCTTCGGCAAAAGACTTAACTCTTCCGTGATATCTTGAACCATTTCTATCAAATGAGACTTGTTCAATTTTTAACTGCTTAACAGAATTACCAAAATCTTCACCGAATTTTTTGGCTTGCTCAATTGGAGAAACTCCCTTAACAATCTTATACTTTTTACCAAAAACCGTCTTATCAATATTGATAGCTTGAGCTTCGATTGAAGTATTTGATTTATATATTTTTATCTTTGTTCTCATTTTATGCTCCTGCTCCCTTTACTGCCTTACCGACTTTTCGAATTATCTTTTCTCCGACATACTTAATTCCCTTGCCCTTATATGGTTCAGGTTTCTTTATCGCTCGAATGTCAGCCGCTACCTGTCCGACAAGCTGCTTATCATGCCCGGAAATAGAAATTGTGTTCTTTTTAACTTCAAATGTAATACCTTCTGGAGCTTTGTAATCAACTTCATGAGAGAAGCCAACTTTTAATTTAAGGTTATCACCTTCTACTTGTGCTCTGTAGCCAACCCCAACAAGCTCCAAATCTTTCTTAAATCCGTTCTTAACACCTTCTATTGCATTCGCAATCAAAGACCTCATCAATCCGTGGATTGATTTGGCTAATTTAGTTTCATTTTTTCTAGAAACTGAAATTATGCTATTTTCAATTTTAACATCAACTAAAGGATGAATATCAACTTTATTTGATTTGTCTTGTCCCTTGGCTTCTAATACACCTGCGTTTAAATTAACTGTAACGCCCTCGGGAATTTCAATAATTTTATTTCCAATACGGCTCATTTAAAATACCTCGCAGATTAGTTCGCCACCAAGGCCAGCCTTTTTAGCTTTAGAGCCACTCAAGACTCCCTTAGGCGTAGAGACAATAACCATTCCATAACCTCTTGGTTTAGGTATATTTTTGCTTTTAACATAAACTCTTCGACCTGGACGGCTAACTCTTCGAATTTTTTCGAAATCTTTTCCAGATTCTTCAAGATTTATGACAATTTCTTTTTCCTGCGCAGTAAAGGATCCTACATAACCCTCTTCTTTAAGCACGCTAAGTATACCCATCTTAATTTTTGAGAAGGGTACTATCAAGCTTTTTCTGCCCGCTTTTTGAGCGTTGGAAATTCTTGTAACTAAATCTGCAATTGTGTCATTCATTTTATTTAGCCCGTTAGAGATTGAAAGCTACTGCTTTCGACTCTTCTAGGTGGGCGTTGTTACTTTTACTCATTTTTTAACTGATTCACTTGATTCTCTAGGTTCGTTATCTCTAACGGGCCTTACCAAGATGATTTTATTACACCAGGGATTTCTCCCTTGCTGGCTAATTCTCTGAAACAAATTCGGCAAATACCAAATTTTCTCATAAAGCCGCGATTTCGACCACATTTTCCACAACGTCTAATTTTTCTAGATGAAAATTTTGGTGTGCGCTTTGCTTTTTCTATTAATGCAAGTCTTGCCATATTTGTCCTTAAACCTCTTTAAATATAAATCCTAGCTTTGTAAAGAATTTTTGTGATGATTCGGCAGACTGAGGTTTTCTAAGTGAAAGACAAACTCCAAGACCCCAGGTTTCCTTAATCTCGTCGGCCTTAATCTCAGGAAAAATTATCTGATCTCTTACGGCAACATTGAGATTGCCAGATTTATCAAATGATTTAGGATTAATACCTTCGAAATCTCTAATTCTAGGAAACACTACTTTATTTAATCTTTCTATAAAGTCATACATTCTGTGGCCTCTGAGCGTTACCTGATATCCGATTAACTGACCTTCTCTGAGCTTAAATCCTGCAATAGATTTTTTAGCAATATTTGTTTTAGGCTTCTGACCAGTAATTTGGGTTAATTCTTTTTCAATTGCTTCTAAAATATCTTTTCTTTCTCTAAATGGTCCGACGCCAACTGTAACAGTAGCACTTTTAAGAAGTGGCAAATCAAATCTATTAACACCTAGCTCTTTACTAAGCTCAGGCAAGATTTCTTTATTTATTCTTTCACTTAATCGCATCTAATGACTCCTTACACTTGGCGCATGTTCTTCTTTTTTCTTTGCCTTCGCCAGTATATTTAGCTGAGGTTAATTTTTTGCATCCAGGGCAGACCAAACTTACGTTTGAGGCGTCAACTGGCATATTTTTATCTATAATTCCGCCTTGTGGATATTTACTGGATGGTTTTACATGCTTTTTATAAAGATTTATACCTTCAACAACAACTTTGTTTGTTTTTAAGTCAACTTTAATAATCTTTCCTGATTTGGATCGGTCTTTTCCAGTATTTACTACTATTTGATCGCCTTTTCTTAATTTCATATCTATCCTTATATTACTTCCTGTGCGAGCGAAATAATCTTTGTATAACCCTTTTCTCTTATTTCCCTTGCAATTGGTCCGAATATTCTGGTTCCTTTTGGTGTTTTATCTGGATTTATTAAAACTACTGCATTTTCGTCAAATCTTATTGCTGAACCATCTTTTCTTCTAAAATTCTTCTTCTGTCTAACTACAACAGCCTTGTGAAGTTCTTTTTTCTTTACCATTCCTCTAGGGTTGGCTGATTTGATGGTTACAACGCAAATATCACCGATTTCGGCAAATTCGTGGTATCCGCGACCCAAAACCCTAATGCACATTGCTTCTCGTGCACCGGTGTTATCTGCTATTTTTACTCTTGTATTTGACTGAATCATTATATAACTCTAGTAACTTTAAAATTTTTATTCTTTGAAATTTTTCGACATTCCTCAATCTCGACTCTATCTCCAACTTTACAAGCTGATTCATTGTCATCGGCTAAAAACTTTTGCGATTTCTTGATGATTTTCTGATATTTAGGGTGCCTTGTCTTGTATTCAAACACTACGCCAACTGTACTTTGACTCATAGACTCGACTGTACCGATAATTTTTGTTTTAGCCATTTTAACCCTTAAAAGATTCTATAATTTTCTCATTTAATATTGTCTCTAATCTAGCTATTTCTTTCTTTAATTTACCAGTAGAGTTTGAATTTTTCTTACCCTGGTTAGAAAGTGCAGCGCATTCTTCTATCAACTGAACTCTTCGTTTCCCGATTTCATTAACTAGCGCCTTGCTATCCATTGACCTAAATTCTTGTACTTTCTTATTCATTATTCCTTCTCCAAGAAAACAGTCTTTACTGGTAATTTACTAGCTGCAAGTCGCATTGCTTCTTTTGCAGTTTCCAAATTAACGCCGTCCATTTCAAACAATATTCTTCCTGGTCTTACAACGCTAACAAAATGATCTGGCGCACCCTTACCACCACCCATTCCAACTTCATCAGCAGTTTTTGTAACAACTTTATCTGGAAATATTCTTACCCAAATCTTACCGCCTCTTTTGCAATATCTGGTCATGGCTCTTCTGGCAGCTTCAATTTGTCTAGAAGTAATCCAATTTCTTTCAGTTGATTTCAAAGCAAACTTGCCGAAGCTAATCTGGCTTCCTCTTTCGTCATTTCCTGGCATTTTGCCGCGGTAATGTTTTCTGTATTTAAGTTTTTTCGGGATTAACATTATTTCACCTTTTCACCAAGATTGATCCAAACCTTGATTCCAATAATTCCATAGGTTGTTGGCGCATCGTATTTTGCAAAACTGATATCACTTCGAAGTGTTGATAGTGGGATTGAACCATGCTTGAAGCTCTCAGATCGAGAAATTTCAGCTCCGTCTAGTCTTCCGGCAACTCTGATCATTACACCTTTAGCGCCTGCATCCTTAACCCTCTGGAGGGCTTGTTTTGAAGCGCGCCTAAAAGGCATTCTCTTTGAAATCTGCATACCGATTGTTTGAGCAACTACTGCAGCATCAAGGTCAGCTTTCTTAACTTCTACAACTTCAAGTTTGAATTTTTCAGTTACTATCTTTGATAAATCTGCTCTGAGTGATTCTAGTTGTTTTCCACCTCTACCGATCAAAACACCAGGTCTTGCAGTGAAGATGATAATATCGAGTTTACCGATACCTCGCTCGATCTGAATTTCAGAAATTCCAGCCTGCGGTCCAGATTTCTTTCTAATAACTGTTCGGATTTCGCTATCCTGCAAAAGGTACTTCGAATAATCAGAACCTTTGGCGAACCATTTGCTCTTCCAGTTATTATAGACACCTAGTCTAAATGCGATTGGATTAACTTTTTTACCCATTATTTACTTCCTTTTCGCTTGCAGCTTTCTTTTTATCGAGCTTTTTTGACTTCTTTGGCTTAGCTTCATCAGCTTTTCCTAAAGAAATTTTCAAATGCGACATTCTTTTTTGATATTTTGCACTGCGACCTCTGGCCTTAATAAAGAATCTCTTCATTCTGCGACCCTCTTGGGCAATTGATTCTACAATTACCAATTCATCTTCTTTGAAGTCTTTATTTTTGGCAGAATCTACAGCACTTTTTAAAAGTGAATATGCAAGTCTAGCATTTTTCTTGTTTGTATTTCTTAAAATATCAAGAGCATCTAGCGCCTTTTTGCCTTTTATCAAATTCATCACAAGTCTTGCCTTCTTCGGGCTGACTCTTTGTTCTCTTAATGTAACTGTGGTTACTTTATTCATCATTATTTACCTGTTTTCTCTTGCTCTCTAGCCATCTTACCACCGTGTCTCTTGAATTTTCTGGTAGGGGCGAATTCACCTAATCTGTGACCAACCATTTCTTCAATAATTCTAATTGAGATATGCTCTTTACCATTGTGGACAGCAAAGTTTATCCCGACCATTTCTGGAAGAATTGTTGAACTTCGCGACCATGTCTTGATAGTATCACCTGGTTTAGCTGATTCTATTTTTTTCAAGATTGAATCGTGAACGAATGGTCCTTTTTTAAGTGATCTTGCCATTTTACCTCTTTTTCCTTGCTCTTCGTTTTACTATATATTTGTCGGAAAGTTTCTTACCTCTGGTTTTCTTACCAATTGCTACTTTACCCCAAGGTGTCTTAGGATATTTCAAGCCAATTGGGTTAACACCTTCTCCTCCACCATGAGGGTGAGAATTAGGAGACATAGCTTTTCCTCTAACTTTTGGCCTTATTCCCATAAGTCTTTTTCGGCCAGCCTTACCAATTCTTAAGTTAGAATGCTCATTGTTTGAAACACTGCCAAAGCTTGCCATACATTTTTCGTTAACTTTTCTAAGCTCGCCAGATGGCATTTTTAAAAGTGCATATCCTTCTTCTATCGCCATAAAAATTGCGCTTGTACCAGCTGATTTTGCAAAAACACCTTTTGAACCAGGCTGGATCTCGATATTGTGTACAATTGATCCGACGGGAATATTTTTGAGCATTGCCCTATCCCCTACCTTCATCGATCCGCCTTCTTTCACTTTGATCTTATCCCCTACTTTAAGCTTGTCAGCGGCTAAAATATATTTTTTAGCACCATTTTCAAGCTCAACTAGAGCGATATTGGCTGATCTATTCGGATCGTACTGAAGGTCGATAACTTTCGCCTCTGAGGAAAGTTCTGAAATTATTCTATACAACCTCTTAGCTCCTGATCCTCTGTGTCTAGATGAAATTGTTCCGGTAGAATCCTTACCAAATGAACGATCTAATTTTACAATCAAAGATTTAGCCTTTTTCTGCTTGTTTAAGGCTCGTCTGTCTTCGAAGCTAGCTTCGAAGTATCCGCTTGTAAGTCTTTTAACTTTCTTTAACATCTTTCACTTTCTTGGTTGTTTTTTCTTTTTCTTCTTTTGGTGCTTCAAATTCAAAACCTGCGATTTTCTGACCTTTTTCAAGTTTGACTATAATTTTCTTTATTCCCTTGATAGTAAAACTTTTTCTCTGTTTTTGGCCTTCAAGGTATTTACCCTTTACGCTATTAACTGAAACTGGGACAACATTATAATATTTTCTAACCAGGTGTTCAATTTGGGTTTTTGTAGCATTATAATCAACTTCAAGCGTGAATTTTCCGCTCTTAGCCATTTCCACTGACTTTTCTGTAATATATGGTCTTATCTTCATGCTGAAGCCTTTTTTTCTAAAATTTCAAATGCTTTTTTGGTTAATATAATCTTTTTCTTAGAATTAATGTCAGAAAGTAAGATATTGCTGCTTTTTTTGATATTTATAAGAGGAATATTTCTCCAGCAAATTGTGTCTGCAATTGCGCTTTCATCGATAGCCAAAACGACCATCTTAGAATCGGATATTTTGTTTAAAACCTCTTGTGCATTTTTTGTTTTTCCAGATTCAACCTTAATATCTTCTATTACAGCTAACTCATTTTCTTTTATCTTATTAAATAGCATACTTACAATTGCTAATTCGCGCATTTTTCGAGGCATAGCTAAAACCTTGTTTTCACCAGTAGGTCCAAAAGTTACTCCGCCGCCTCTCCATAAGGGAGATCTGTTGGATCCAGCTCTTGCTCTACCTGTGCCTTTTTGTTTCCATGGTTTTCTACCGCCGCCATTAACGTCTGATTTGGTTTTTGTTCTACCAGCTTTGATTTGAATATTATTGTTCTCAACGTAAATTGCTTGGTTTATCAAAGAATTATTCAATTTTGAAAATTTTTCAGCTAATTCAAAAACAATAGCCTCTTGCTTTTCTCCAGAATTTGAATATAAAGGAATATTTATTTTCATTTTACAATTATTAAACTTGCCTTATTGGGTCCCATTATATGACCCTTTACCCAAATATGATTGTTGTCAGCGTCGATTCTTTCGATTGTGACTTTTTTCTGGGTGGCATTTACTGCTCCTGTATGGCCTGCCATGCTCTTGCCTTTGACTACTCTTGATGGAGTCGTCATACCAATTGAACCTGGTCGTCGATAATTTCTTGATCCGTGGGTTTTTGGTCCGGTATTGAATCCGTGGCGCCTAACAGTTCCCTGAAAACCCTTTCCCTTGGTTCTTCCAGAGACTGATACAACATCTCCTACCGCTAAATCACTGATCGAGAAGCTATCACCCTGTTTGTTTTCAATTTCCTCTACCCTAACTTCTGAAATTTTTATTGGGTTTAGACTCTTGAACTGACCCTTAACTGATTTTTTGACTTTTGCATTCTCTTTTTCACTTACGACCACTAAAGCATTATATCCATCTTTTTCCGTGGTTTTGATTTTGCCAACAATTGAATTCTCCAACTCCAAAACCGTTACTATCTGATGTTTGTTATTATCAGTGTAGTAATGAGTTGTTCCAATTTTTTTGGCGAAAATTTTCATAAGTAAACCTTCTCCCAAAAACTCTCCAGTCACACTGGGGGATTATTCGGGATGTAGCAATTAATAAGTTAGCTACGTTCCCTCGCAACTCAGTTCGAGATGCGAGGATGACTTAACTACCTTATTAGGTTTTGATCTCAATGTCAATACCAGCAGGCAATTCGATGTTCATAAGTTGGTCAATTGTGCGATTGTTTATCTCGATTACGTCTAGAACTCTCTTGTGTACGCGTACTTCATATTGATCTCTTGCATCTTTATGGACAAAGGTTGATTTAAGCACTGTCATCTTTTGGATTTCAGTTGGAAGAGGGATTGGTCCGATGACCTTTGCTCCTGTTTTCTCAACTGTATCGATGATATGCTTAACGGATTTGTCTAGAATCCTATAATCATAACCTCTTATCTTGATTCGAATTTTCTCTCTGGTGTTTGATCTTGCCATTTTAATGTACGTCTTTAGGTTATTCTTTGCTTATTTAATGATTTTTGTTACTACTCCGGCTCCAACAGTTCGGCCACCTTCTCGGATTGCGAACTTCATTTGCTCTTCCATTGCAACTGGAACAATAAGCTTAACAGTGATTGTTACAGTGTCACCTGGCATGATCATTTCTGCGCCAGATGGAATGTCAGTGATTTCACCGGTTACGTCAGTTGTTCGGACGTAGAATTGAGGCTTATAACCCTTTGTGAATGAAGAGTGTCGTCCACCTTCATCTTTGGAGAGAATATAAACTTCGGCTTCGAATTCGGTGTGAGGAGTCAGAGAACCTGGCTTACACATAACTTGTCCTCTTTCGATCTCTTCTCTTTCAATTCCTCTTAGAAGAAGTCCGACGTTGTCTCCTGCCTGACCTTCATCTAATTGCTTTCTAAACATCTCTACTCCGGTAACAACAACTTTTCTAGTTGGTTTGATACCGACGATTTCAACTTCTTCGTTAACTTTGACAACGCCTCTCTCGATTCTTCCAGTTGCGACTGTTCCTCGTCCCTTGATTGAGAAAACGTCTTCAACAGGCATAAGGAATGGCTTGTCTGATTCTCTCTTTGGTTCTGGAATATAGTCATCCATGGCCTTAACAAGGTCCATGATGGCTTGCTCAGCTTCAGCATCGCCTTCTAGAGCTTTTAATGCTGATCCTTTGATAATAGGAATTTCGTCACCAGGATATTCATACTTAGTAAGAAGATCTCTGATTTCCATTTCAACTAGATCAAGTAGTTCTTTATCAGAAACTTGGTCTACTTTGTTCATGAAAACGATAATTGAAGGTACTCCAACTTGGTTTGCAAGAAGGATATGCTCTCTTGTTTGAGGCATTGGACCATCAGCAGCAGAAACAACTAAAATAGCTGCATCCATTTGGGCTGCACCGGTAATCATATTTTTTACGTAGTCAGCGTGACCTGGACAGTCAACGTGAGCGTAATGTCTTTTTTCAGACTCATATTCCTGGTGAGAGGTAGCGATTGTAATTCCTCGCTCTCTTTCTTCAGGAGCATTATCGATATCCTCGAATTTTCTTGCTTGTGCCAGGCCTTTTTTGGATAGAACCTGGGTTATAGCGGCTGTCAACGTGGTCTTACCATGGTCAACGTGACCGATTGTACCGACATTGACGTGGGGTTTTGTTCGTTCAAACTTTTCTGCCATATTATTGGTCTCCTTTAATCTATTAAATTTTCAATTTATTTTAGCAAATTTTTCTCGAATCGTCAACTTGAAGAAGGTTTCCTTCCCTCTATAATATTGTTCGCGATATTAGTCGGAACAATTTCATATTTAAGGAATTCCATCGTGTAACCAGCTCTACCTTGAGTAATTGATCGAAGCGCAGTAGCATATCCGAACATTTCTCCAAGTGGAACTTCAGCTGGGATGGCCTTAGCGTTTCCTCTATCTTCTACAGTACCAATCTGAGCTCGCTTAGAGTTGAGGTCACCTAAAACATCTCCCATAAATTCTTCTGGGGTTGTTACTTCAACCTTCATAATCGGTTCTAGAATTACAGGCTTAGCATTCTTAACTCCTTCTTGAACAGCCATTGACGAAGCTATTTGGAAAGCCATCTCAGAAGAGTCAACATCATGATATGAACCATCATAAAGTGTCACAGAAACATCTACCAGTGGATATCCTGCAATAACTCCTTTATCAAGAGCTTGCATAATTCCTTCCTCACAAGGCTTGATGAATTCTTTAGGAATTGCACCACCAAAAATTTTGTTGATGAATTCATTTCCAGTGCCTCGTTCTTTCGGGCTCATTTCGATAAATACATGTCCATATTGTCCACGTCCACCAGATTGTCTGATAAATTTACCTTCAGCCTTGGTTGATTCAAGAATTGCTTCTCGATATGCAACCTGAGGAGCACCAACATTTGCTTCAACTTTGAATTCTCTCTTCATTCGATCAACAATGATTTCAAGATGAAGTTCGCCCATACCAGAAATAAGGGTTTGATTTGATTCTTTGTCAGTTGAAATCCTGAAGGTTGGATCTTCTTCTGCTAACTTAGCAAGAGCCAGTCCCATTTTTGTTTGGTCAACCTTGGTTTTTGGCTCAATAGCAATTTGGATAACTGGTTCAGGAAACTCAATAGATTCAAGTAGTACTTGCCTTGCTTGATCACAAAGAGTATTACCGGTTGTCGTATTTTTTAGTCCGACAATAGCTGCAATTTCTCCTGAAAAAACTTCCTGAACTTCTTCTCTGTGATTAGCGTGCATCCTTAGAATTCTTCCGACTCTTTCTTTTTCGCCAGTTGTTGAGTTTAGGATATAACTACCTGACTTCAAAACACCAGAGTAGACTCTAATATATGAAAGTCTTCCTACAAAAGGATCGGTAGCGATCTTAAATGCTAATGCGCAGAACGGGTCTTCGTCATTTGTAGTTATTTCAATTTCTTCTTCTGTTTTTAGTTTTGTTGCTTTAACTGGAGGAACATCAAGCGGGCTTGGCAAGAAATCTATGACAGCATCAAGTAGTAACTGAACACCTTTATTCTTAAGGGCGGTTCCGGTTAAAACTGGCACAAGTTCATTTGCAATTGTTGCTTTTCTGATACCAGCTCTAAGCTCCTCAGTAGAAAGAGTTCCATCTGAAAGATACTTATCGAGTAATTCCTCACTTGTTTCAGCAACTTTTTCGTCAAGAGTATTTCTCCATTTTTTTGCTTCTTCAACTAAGTTCTCTGGAATCTCAGAGATTTCGATCTCTCTACTATTTTCATCTTTATATATATGAGCCTTCATCTCAATTAGATCGACTAGTCCCGTAAATTTCTCTTCTGATCCAATTGGAATCTGTAGTGGTACAGCATTTGCCCCAAGCTTTTCTAGGATAGAATTATAACTTTTAAAGAAGTCTGCACCCATCCTATCAAGTTTGTTAATAAAACATATTCTAGGAACATGATACTTTTCAGCCTGTCTCCAAACGGTTTCACTTTGTGGTTCAACACCTGCAACTCCGTCAAAAATCACAACTCCACCGTCTAAGACTCGAAGCGATCTTTCAACCTCAACCGTAAAGTCAACGTGACCCGGGGTATCAATAATATTAATTCTTGTAGAATTTTCCTTTTCTTCTCGAGGAGTCCAGAAACAGGTAGTGGCAGCTGAAGTAATAGTAATTCCCCTCTCTTTTTCTTGCTCCATCCAGTCCATTTCGGCCTGGCCTTCATGCACCTCACCGATCTTGTGTTTTTTACCCGTATAAAATAATACTCTCTCAGTTACGGTAGTTTTACCGGCATCAATGTGAGCAATTATTCCAATATTTCTGGTTCTTTCTAAGCTATACTCTCTTGCCATTTAATCCTCTCAAAAGTTAAAATATCCCCTAATTCACGCCTCTTATCGCATCTTAGCAAAGTGAGCAAAGGCTCTATTTGCTTCAGCCATTCTGTGAGTGTCTTCTCGTTTCTTAATCGCAGCTCCAGTGCCAGCTAAGATATCCTGATATTCCAAGGCAAGTCTCTGATGCATTGGCATACCTTTTCTGCTTTTAGCTGCTTCAATTATCCATCTCATTGCGAGAGCTGTTCGTCGTGGCTCTTTAACCTCAATTGGCACCTGGTAGTTTGCGCCACCTATTCTCTTAGATCTTACCTCTACCTGGGGGGCAACTGTCGAAAGAGCCGTGTTGAAGACCTCAAGAGGTTCCTTCTTAAGTTTGCTACCAGCCTCATCTAATGAGCTATAAACGATCTCTTCAGCTACTGACCTCTTACCATTATTCATAATATAATTTATGAATTTGGAGACAGAAGTGGAGCCGAATCTAACATCAGGGGCTAATAGTCTTTTTTTGTAGTTACTTCTTCCTCGCATTTTACTTCTCCGATGCTTTCTTTACACCATATTTACTTCTAGATTTCATTCTTTTTTGTACACCTTGGGTATCAAGCTTGCCTCTAACTATGTGATATCTCACACCCGGCAAGTCTTTTACCCTACCACCACGAACCAGAACAACTGAGTGCTCCTGAAGATTGTGTCCGATTCCAGGGATATAAGCAGTGATTTCCTGTCCATTAGTAAGTCTAACTTTAGCAATTTTTCTAAGTGCTGAGTTAGGCTTCTTTGGCGTCATGGTCGTAACCTTGGTACAAACTCCTCGCTTAAAAGGATTTGATTTATCGGCCATGGTTGGTTTATTCTTCAAGTAATTGAAGTTTTTAGCCAAAGACGGGCTTTTGCTTTTCTTGACTTGGGTTGTTCTAGCTTTCTTGATTAATTGATTTACTGTTGGCATTTACTTCTTTCCAATCTTGCTGGTATTTAATCCTGTTCCAGCGGGTATTAGTTTACCAATAATTACGTTCTCTTTCAACCCCCTAAGCTCATCTACCGCTCCTCTAATAGCAGCGTTGATAAGCACACCTGTTGTTTCTTGGAATGAGGCGGCGGACAAGAAGCTCTCGGTCTTCAAGGCAACTCTGGTTATACCCATAATTATTCTTTCGGCCTTAGCTTCTTCCTTCTTAGCTTTTCTGAGCTTTTCATTTTCAGCCTCTAGCTCTAACAAGTCTACAACTTGGCCAGGAACCATTTCGCCATCACCTTCATCAACAATTCTGAATTTGGAGATATTCTGTTTGATGATGACCTCAAGATGTTTGTCATTAATTGACTGACCTTGAGACATATAAATTCCCTTGGTTTCCTTAATCATGTACTTGATAACTTCCTGTTCGCCTCTAAGCTTAAGAATTGATGAAAGGTTAAGGTGACCTTCTGCCAAGACCTGTCCTTTTTCTACCTTGTCATTATTCTTAACTGAGAGAGTTAGGCCAGGGTTAACTACGTAATTAGCTGAAAGCTTTTCGCGTGAAGTAATAGTGACTTTTCCTTTGCCGATTTTTATCTGTCCAGCAATATTTGATCTAACTGCCTTTCTGTCTTTACACACTGCAATTGCTTTCTTAGCTTTTATTTCGTCTTTGTCTTTAACTACTAGTTCATATCCTTCTGGAATTTGTAGTTCTTCCTGCATGTCATCTTCAGAGATAATCTCGATGATGTTACCTTCGCGGCCTTTAGAGATGTGAACAATACCAGTAATCTCAGCAATTGGAGCCTCATATTTTGGTCTTCGAGCTTCAAATAGTTCTTCAACTCGTGGAAGACCAGAGGTAATATCTTCTCCAGAAACTCCGCCAAGGTGGAATGTTTTCATGGTTAGCTGAGTTCCAGGTTCACCAATAGCTTGCGCAGCGATAACTCCGACAGTAACTCCCATTTCAACAATCTTTCCTGTTGCAAGGTCGCGTCCATAACACTTTTGGCAGACACCATGCTTTTCAGAGCAGAATGCTACTGATCGGACTAATACATTTTCGACTGAAGAATCTTCAATTTCTTTAGAGATTTCTTTGGTAATTTCTTCACCAGCTTTGACAATAATTCGCTTTCCGTCCTTGACATCAACTGCAGCGATTCTACCATCAACTCTTTCAGCAAATGTTTCACCGAACTCTTCTGATTCATTTCTATTCATTGTTATCCCGCGCTCAGTCTTACAATCAGCAGCTCGGACAATGATTTCTTGAGCGACATCCACAAGTCTTCTGGTTAGATATCCAGCATCTGAGGTTCGAAGAGAAGTATCTGATCTACCTTTTCTAGAACCATGAGAGGAAATAAAGTATTCGAATACGGTTAAACCTTCTCGATAGTTTGAGACGATAGGAATTTCGATAATTTCTCCAGCAGGGTTTACTACGAGTCCTTTCATACCAGCCATCTGAATAAGCTGCGCAACCGAACCTCTTGTACCAGAGTTTACATATGTAAGAACTGGGTTTTCCTTGGAGTAATTCTCCATCATTTTCTTTTCGATTTCGCTTCTTGCTTGTGACCAATAATCAATAGACTTGATTCGTTTTTCATCAGGAGTAATAAGACCACGTCTTAAGAGCATTTCGGTTTCTTCAATCTTAGCCTGAGCTCTTGCAACAATTTCTTCCTTAGCGACAGGTACCTCGATATCTTCAATTCCGATTGAAAGACCGGAGATAGTCGCATATTCGAATCCTAGCTCTTTGATCTTATCTAGAAGCTCAGCAGTTCTTTGTGAACCATGGATCTTGAATACTTCGGAAACGATTTTCTTCATAGTCTTAGCATCAATCGCTTTGTTAACATATCCAAGGTCGTCTGGAATATTGTTATTGAACAAAATTCTTCCAACACAAGTCTCAACTAGCTTATAGTGCTCCTTCTCAACTACTTCTGTATCTGACTCATATATTGGGTCATCCATTCTGACTTTAATAGCAGTTTTAAGAGTAATGTTGCCAGTCTGCCAAGCCATAATCGCTTCGTTCTTACCAGCATACATTTTGAGCTTGTCGCTCTCGTGCACCATGAATGTTATATAGTAGCAGCCTAGAATCATATCAAATCTAGGGGTTACAATAGGTTCTCCTGAAGCTGGCTTAAGCAAGTTTCGACTGGAAAGCATAATTTCCTGCGCTTCACGCCTGGCATTGTCTGAAAGAGGAACGTGAACAGCCATTTGGTCTCCATCAAAGTCAGCATTAAATGCCTGGCAGACCAATGGATGGATCTGAATAGCTTTTCCTTCAATTAGGACTGGAAGGAAAGCTTGAATACCAAGTCTGTGCAAGGTTGGGGCTCGGTTTAGCATCACATAGTGATTTGCAGTAACTTGCTCAAGAATATCCCAAACAATAGGATCTTTTTGTTCGATTAATTTAGTAGCATTCTTAACGTTGTAGACATGTCCTTCTGAGATCAACTTGGCTATTACGAAGGTTTTGAATAACTCTAAGGCCATTACCTTTGGAATACCGCACTGATGAAGTCCAAGGTCCGGTCCTACAACAATTACTGATCGTCCAGAATAGTCGACTCTTTTTCCGAGTAAGTTCTGTCTAAATCGTCCTTGTTTTCCTCTTAGAATGTCAGATAAACTTCTTAATTTTCTTTGATTTCCAGCAACCGCTGCTCGTCCTCGTCTTGCAGAGTTGTCTAGAAGTGCATCAACTGCCTCTTGAAGCATTCTCTTCTCGTTTCGGCAGATTACTTCAGGGGCTCCTGCTGTAAGAAGCTTCTTAAGTCGGTTATTTCTATTTAGAACTCTTCTATATAAGTCGTTAAGGTCAGAAGCAGCAAATCTTCCACCATCAAGCTGTACCATCGGACGCAAATCTGGAGGAATAACTGGAAGATTCTTTAGAATCAACCATTCAGGCTTGATACCGGTCGACTTCATGTCCTTGAATAACTTCAAAGATCTCAAAAGTTTCTTTCGATTTGCAGTGATGTTTCCCTCTAGCTTTTGTTCAAGATTCTTAATCTCTACATCTAGATCAACATTGGAAAGCAAGTCATAAATCGCTTCGGCTCCGATAGATACTTTGGCAACATTTCCGTATTTTAAGGAGAGAGAAGTATACTCAGCTTCGCTTAGAACCTTTTTATACTGAATTTGTTGTAGTTCACTTCTAGATGCTTTGAATGCACTATCAAGCTTAGCAGCTGCAATTTCGTTGTTCTTAAACTGAGGATCTTTCTTGGCTTCTTCATATTCTTTCTGAAGTTGCTCTAGAGCCTCATTTTTGATTTCTTCGTTTACACCTGTGACTACGAATGCTGCAAAGTATGTTACAGATTCAATATCCGATATTGTCATATCTAATATTGTACTGATTACTCCGCCGCCACCTCTGACATACCAAACATGTACTACTGGAACTACTAGTTCAATATGTCCCATTCGCTCTCTTCTTACGGCAGATTTTGTAACTTCAACTCCGCAGCGATCGCAAATGACGCCTTTGTATCTGATTTTCTTGTATTTTCCGCAATAACATTCCCAGTCTTTTACCGGTCCAAAAACTCTTTCATCAAATAATCCATCGCGTTCTGGCTTTTGGGTTCGGTAGTTTATGGTTTCTGGCTTAGTGATTTCACCGTACGACCAGTTCATTATTTCCTCAGGTGAGGCAATTGTCAGCTTCATTTTTTCGAAGTCTTTTAGAATGACTTCCTTCTTTTCTCTGATTTGGTTATTCATGGTCCTCCTCATCTTTGGTTTCTTCAATTGGTGGATTTTCTTCTTGACCTGCAAAGATCTCAGTTAATTCCCTATCTTCACTCTCTTCCTCTACAGGAGCTTCTTCTTTTTTAGGTAATTCTTCTCTTCTTGGAAGTGGTCTTGGTTTGTATTCTTCTTCAACTTCTTCAATCTTGCCACCTATCATTTCCGGTGAGAGTGCCAAACCCTGAAGTTCACGAACAAGCACATTAAATGATGCTGGAACAGATGGTTTTTCAATAGCTTCATTTCTGATAATCGATTCATATGCGCGTGATCTTCCGGTAACATCGTCTGATTTGATTGTAAGCATTTCTTGCAGAATATGAGCGGCTCCATATGCTTCGAGAGCCCAGACTTCCATTTCTCCGAATCTCTGACCTCCGAATTGAGCCTTTCCGCCAAGTGGCTGCTGAGTAACCATAGAGTATGGTCCAACTGACCTTGCGTGCATCTTGTCATCAACAAGGTGAGCAAGTTTTAGAATGTATTTTTGACCAACGGTAATTCTTGATTCAAATGGCTCTCCAGTTTTTCCATCATATAGAGTCATCTTTCCATCTTCACTGTATCCGGCTTCTTTCAATAGTTCCTTAATCTTGTCTACTTGAACTCCGTCAAAGACAGGTGTGGCCACTATCATACCTAACTTATCGGCTGCTAAGCCAAGATGAGTTTCGAGAATCTGACCTAGGTTCATTCTTGAAACTACGCCAAGTGGGTTAAGAATAATATCAATTGGAGTTCCATCTTCCATATAAGGCATGTCTTCAGCTGGCAGGACAGTCGAGATAACTCCTTTGTTACCATGTCGTCCAGCAAGTTTGTCTCCAACTGAGATCTTTCTCATTTGAGCGACAGAGACTTCTACCATTTGATTAACGCCTTCTGGTAATTCGTCATTTGCTTCTTTTGAGAAAAGTTTTATTTCAATTACTTTTCCTTTTTCTCCGTGCGGCAGTCTTAGGGATGAATCTTTTACATCCTTAGCTTTCTCACCAAAGATTGCGCGGAGAAGTTTTTCCTCGACTGAAAGTTCAGTTTCTCCTTTTGGTGAAATTTTACCAACCAGGATATCACCAGCCTCTACTTCGGCACCAACGCGAACTACTCCATTTTCATCGAGGTTTGAAAGGGCTTCCTCTCCTACGTTTGGAATGTCGCGGGTAATTATTTCAGGTCCAAGTTTTGTGTCTCTAATTTCAATTGCATATTTTTCAATATGAATAGAAGTAAGGATATCTTCCTTAACTAATTTATCGGAGATTATAATAGCATCTTCATAGTTACCTCCACGGTAACTCATAAAAGCTACAAGAAGGTTTCTACCGAGCGCTAAATGGCCATTGTCGGTAGCAGGACCATCCGCTAGAATATCACCCTTTTTAACCTTATCACCAGCATTTGCAAGAATCTTCTGATTGATACAAGTTCCCTGGTTGCTTCTTGTGAATTTTTCTAAGTGAATTTGATGCTTATTTCCCTTGGTATCTTTAACAACAATTCTTTCAGCAGATGCTTCCTCAACAACTCCATCAGCTGGAGCAGGAATGACGTGACCGCTTGAAAGAGCGGCGTCAGCTTCCATTCCAGTTCCAACAATTGGAGCCTCAGTTTTTACAACTGGAACAGCCTGACGTTGCATGTTCGAACCCATGTTTGCTCGAACTGCATCATCGTGCTCAATAAATGGAATCAGAGCGGTAGTAATTGAAGCAATTTGTTTTGGTGATACGTCCATGTACTCGATGCTGCTAACTGGTTCGATAGAAGGTGAACCGAATTTTCGAACAGCCACACGCTTACCGAGAATGTTTCCATCTTTGTCTTTTTTGGTTGAAGATGGGGCAATAACAGTTTTTTCTTCAGCAGATGCATCAAGATAAACGATTTTCTTTGAAACTTTTTGCTTTCCGCCAACTGAGTCAACAACTAGATAAGGAGTTTCAATAAAACCATAATCATTGACCTTACCATAGGAAGCTAGGTAGCCTACTAATCCAATATTCGGTCCTTCTGGTGTTTCAATAGGACAGATTCTTCCATAGTGAGATTGGTGAACGTCTCTAACTTCGAATCCGGCTCTTTCCCTAGAAAGTCCTCCAGGACCAGTAGCAGACAACGTTCTCTTATGCTCAAGCTCAGCTAGTGGGTTAGTCTGGTTCATGAACTGAGACATTTGCGAAGAAGCGAAGAATTCCTGTAGCACAGCAACAATTGGCCTTGAGTTAACAAGCTGAGCTGGAGTTGCTGAATCAGTTTCAACAACACTCATTCTATCCTTAATGATTCTTTCCATTCGAAGGAATCCAACTCTAAGTCGTGATTGTACTAATTCACCAACCGCTCGGACTCTTCTGTTCTTCAAGTGATCAATATCATCAGCTTCTGCCATTGGATCGTTGTTAAGTCTAATGATCTCTCTGATGATCTCAACAACGTCATCGAGTCTTAAAATTCTTCCAGCTACATCTTCTTTTACATTAATATCCAATCTTCGGTTAACCTTATATCGGCCAACCTTTCCAAGGTCATATCTCTTAGGATTGAAGAACAGAGCGTCAATAAAGACTTTGGCTGCTTCCGCAGTTGCCAAGTCTCCCGGTCTTATTCTCTTATATACTTCAACGAGCGCCGTATCTTGATCTTTTGCAAGATCTTTTGCAAGAGTTTGCTCAATAAATTTCATTTCTGGATTATCATCAACATCAGAAAATTTTCTAAGAATTTCTTCATTTGACTTCATTCCGAGTGCTTTTAGGAATGTAGTAACTGGGATTTTTCTTTTTCGGTCAACCTTTACTGAGATAATTCCGCGATTTGAGGTTTCAAATTCTAGCCAAGCTCCTCTGGAAGGAATCAGCTTAGCGCCAAAAAGTTTCTTACCCGCGACTTCTTCAGCGACAAAGATTACTCCGTATGATCTAACTATCTGGGAAACTACAACTCTTTCTACACCATTAATAATGAATGTTCCCCTGTCTGTCATTACTGGAAAGTCGCCAAGAAAGACTCTTGATGCCTTGGTCTTTTTAGTAAATTTATTCTCAAGGACGACGTCACACATCAAAGGAGCCTTATAGGTAAGGTTTCTGGCTCTTGCTGTAATTTCATCTACCTTAGGCTCACCCAGGTCATACTTATTGAACTCTAGTGTTAGAGCCTCTCCAGTGAAGTCATCAACGGGTGAAATTTCATCAAGAAGTTCCCTAATCCCCTCTTCAAAAAGCCATCTATAAGAGCTCTTTTGAATCTCGATCAAGTTTGGTAACTCTACTCTGACATGGTCGTCAGTAAAATACGTGTACGATTTTGGCGATGTTTTTTTAGCCATTAGACATCTTCCCCTTCGCCCGCAGTTTTTGCGGAGCACTTATTTACTCTTATATATGCCACTCTCATCAACCAAAACTTATCCTTTTGAGCGTGAAAATCTTTTTCTAACACGAAAACACTTGCATACAGCAAGTTAACCCTCCTGCCGATTTAGCAGTTTTTGAAATACACTGATAGGATTTCTAATTTATTTTATCTTTACTAATTATAAACTTATTTTAGCTCTTGTCAACCCTTTTAGATGATAAATTTCTTACTTTCTCCAGGCTCTAAATCACCAAGCTCAAATGAAGCAATTCTAATACGTTTAAGTTTTTTTACACTAAGGCCTGCTTTTTCAAAAGTCCGCCTGATTTGCCTCTTTATTCCTTGAGTTAATATTACATTAAATACCGCTACAGACCCCTCTTGCTTAATAAGTTTAATTTGTGACGGGTTAGTCTTTACATTATCTAACTTAATTCCACACTTGAAAAATTTAATCGCATTTTCTAGTTTTATCGTACGATCTTTAAATGGAAGTTTTACTTCTACTATATATTCACGCTCATGAGAATGACTAGGGTGAATTAACTTTTGAGCGAAATCGCCATCATTTGTAAGAATCATTAGGCCTTCAGACTCCTTATCCAATCTGCCAACAGGAAATAAGCCTTTTTGGTCGATCAGATCTATTACTTTGAGGCGAGCGAACTTATCATCCACAGTCGAAGTGTATCCAACTGGTTTATAAAGCAAATAATATAATTTTTGTGCCAGAGTGACTTCTTTTCCATCAACGGCGACTATATCTCCATTTTCAACCCTGTCGCTTAGTACGGCTTTTTTACCATTTATAAGTACGCGACCGGATTTTACGTACTCTTCCGATTTCCTTCTGCTAGAAAGACCTGACTTGGCTAAGTAAGCATTTATTCTCATTTTTGTGAGTATAGAGTTTATTGGCCCTTCGGTCAACTAAGATTATTGACTTATGGCCTATTTTGAGGTAAAATTTTCTCGCCTAACTGTTTGAAGTAGTTGCCCTGCCATATGGTAGGGAGGAAAGTCCGAGCACCAAGAGTAAGGCACCCGCTAACGTGGGCTGTTGCGAAGCAAGGGAACAGTACAACAGAAAATATACCGCTCACTGCCCGCAAGGGTAAGAGTAAGGTTGAAAACGTAAGGTAAGAGCTTACGCTTTCACGAGGCAACTCGTGTCTGTGGAAACCCTGCCCGGTGCAAGTCAGGTGGGCCTCAATCATCAATAAGAGCTACTCGCTCGATGTCCAGGGTCCTGACGCATAGATAGATGACTACATAAACAGAACTCGGCTTATCAAACAGTTAGGCAAAGCTCTTAATTAGGAGCTTTTTTATTTAGAACGAAAGATACTTACCAGTTAATGATTTGGCAATTTTAGATACTTTCTCTGGAGTTCCTTCGGCGATGATTTGACCACCTTTTATTCCTCCGCCTGGACCCATATCTATCACCCAGTCAGCATTTTTTACTACATCTAGGTTATGCTCAATCACCAACACTGTATTGCCTCTATCAACAAGTTCTTGCAAAATTACAAGTAATTTCTTAATATCTTCGAAATGAAGACCTGTAGTGGGTTCATCAAGAATGTAAATAGTCTTTCCGGTAGAAGGTCTCGAAAGTTCACTAGCAAGTTTAATTCTCTGTGCTTCTCCTCCGGATAAGGTTGTTGCGCTCTGGCCAAGCGGTAGATATCCTAGACCAACTTTCTTAAGGACAGTAAGTTTCTCAATAAGTTCAGCGTGATCTGAGAAAAATTCATTGGCTTCATCTACGCTTAATTTCAAAACATCCGCAATTGTTTTGCCTTTATATCTAATTTCGAGAGTTTCTTTGTTATATCGCTGACCCTGACACTCTTCGCATGGAACATAAACATCAGGCATAAAGAACATTTCGACTTTAATCATGCCGTCACCGCGACAAACCTCACAGCGTCCACCCTTTAAGTTAAAACTGAATTGGCTAGCATTAAAACCTTTAAATTTCGCTTCTGGAGTTTCAGCAAATAACTCTCTGATCGGGGTGAATATGCCAGTATATGTAGCGAGGTTAGACCTTGGAGTTCTACCGATTGGAGTTTGATCGATTCTAATGACCTTATCTAGATTGTTAATACCAATCATTTTCTTATACTCTCCAGGCTCTTCACCTGAGCGATGGTACTCTTTAGCTAGCGCTTTTGCCAAAACATCATAAACCAATGAGCTCTTGCCACTTCCGGAAACTCCGCAAACTGCGATGAATACTGATAGTGGAATCGTAACGTCTAAATTCTTTAAATTATTGTGATTAATTTGCTCGATTTTTAGCTCCCCTTTTCCTTTTCGGCGTTTTTTAGGGTAGTTTATTTTATCCTTGCCAGAGAGATAACGTCCAGTAACTGATTTATCATTTTTCTTTATCTCACTTGGAGTTCCAGAAGCGATAAGCTCACCGCCGTTTTTACCTGCACCAGGACCAATATCAAAAACATAGTCAGCTAATTCTAGAACTGCTTTATCATGCTCTACTATTAATACAGTGTTACCCTCCTCCTTGAGTCGTTTAAATGATTCAATAATTCTCTCAGTGTCAGCGCTATGCAAGCCAATAGTCGGTTCGTCAAGTACATAAAGCACACCGCTTAGAAATGAATCAAATTGAACACCAAGTCTAATCCTCTGCGCTTCACCACCAGATAAAGACTCAGATGACCTAGACAGAGTTAAATACTCAAGACCGACTGAAACGAGGTTATTGAGTCTTCTAATTAATTCCTTAATGATCGTGTCGCTTCCCGCTGGTTTGACGCTGCTAGCGAAAAATTCGCTTAGAGAATTAACTTCCATATCAGACAGTTCAGCTATTGTTTTATCATTAAAGAAAACAGACAGTGCTAATTCATTTAACCTTTTTCCTAGACACTTATCGCAAACCTTCTCATGCATATATTGCTCAATCTCACTTCTAAGATATTCTGAGTCAGTTTCTAAGTACTTCTTTTCTAAATTTGGTATCACTCCTTCGAAATCTTCATGTCCATATAGGATCGCGCGAAGTGCATCGTCAGAAAGATTATCAATTGGTTCATCAAGCCTGAAAGCTACCTTTTTGCTTAGATCCACCAAGCTTTTTGTAAACCAGCCATTTTGACCAGCCAAACGTGACCAAGGTCTAATCGCCCCCTCTTCTAAAGTTAATCTTGTGTTTGGAATCACCAACTCAGGCTGGACTTCCTTCACTACTCCCAAACCCTGACATCTTCGGCAAGCTCCATAGGGGCTATTAAAAGAGAAAAGCCTTGGTTGAAGACTAGGAAAAAATATCTGGCAATCAGAACAATACGGGTGTTTAGAAAATATCTTGGAGTTTTCGCCTCTTTCGACTCTGACAACGTCTTCGCTTAGCTCAAAAGCCTTTTCCAGACTCTGCTCAAGCTCTTTTTGCTCAAGTGGTTTAATTTCTTCGAGATATTCCTTTCTTAGCACTACCACCTCAATAGTATGAGGCAAACCCTTTTCCAACTTAACGTTAGCTGATTCTTTGGTTGAATATTCATTTCCATCAACTATCACGCTTTCGAATTTGGAGTTCTGGAATCTTTCTAAAGTACTTTTATGAATACCTTTTTGGTCTTTTACTATAGTAGCTACTATCTTCACTTCGCCTGCGTTTTGTTTGAAAAAATCAATCGCGCTTTCTACTATTTCTTTCAACTGGCCTGAAAAAATTGCTTTATTACACTTCGGACATCTTACTGAGCCGAATCTAGCAAATAGCAATCTTAGAAAATCATACGATTCCGTAAGAGTACCGACTGTTGATCGTGGAGATCGAACCACACTTTTTTGGTCAATTGCGATAGCTGGTGGAATTCCCTCGATTGAATCCACATCTGGCTTCTCGATAACACCTATCACTTGTCTAGCATAAGACGAAAGATTCTCTACATACCTTCTCTGGCCTTCGGCATAGATTGTGTCAAAAGCCAATGATGACTTTCCTGAACCTGAAATTCCACTCATTACTGAAATTTGTTCCTTGGGAATCTCAACAGAAATATTTTTTAGGTTGTGAGTTCTCGCGCCAGATACTTTAATATTTTTCATATTTTTTTTAAAAAATCCTTTTGGTTTAACGGGCCTTGACCCGTTAGAGATATACTTTACAAAACCTCGAGGCCCATTTATTGTTTTTAGAGCTGCTAGCGCAGATCTCTAACGGGCCTTGGAGGATTATACTAAAAAATAAAACGAAAATCAACACCTCAATAATCCTAAAATATTTTCTTGATTTTAATAATCGATGTGTTACATTTTGAACATATTTAGTTGGCTTAAATTTCAAATGAAGTAAGCAAGAAAGGAAGTGGTATGAAACAGGGAGATCAAATAGGTACGATCGTTGGATCAAGCGTCCATCTTACCGGAGCTATTAAGGATGCTAGCGACATCAATATCTTTGGTTCGGTTGATGGTGAAGTGTCTTCTGAGGAGCGAGTAGTAATTGAGGAGACCGCTAGAGTAAAAGGGCCAATTACTGCCAGAGAAATAATTGTTAGTGGATATATTAATGGAACTGTCACAGCAAGAGAAAGAATCGAATTAAATTCAAGTGGCACAATCAAGGGAAACATTGATACCAAAGAATTGTTAATTCATTCTGGAGCAACTTTCATAGGAAAGTGCGCTATGCCAGAAAAAGAAAATAGTGGTGCAGCCGAAGAGAGTGAAACATTCGAGACTGAAGTGGAAGAAAAGCCGGAGCTAGAAGAACCAAAAGACTTGTTTGCCGATGAACAGGAAAAAGGAAAGAAAGACGACGAAGATTAAGCCTAATGTATTATTTCTTGTTTGACCAAATCAGCTCTTCCAAACAGCGAGCAGACTTCGAAAAAATAAAAGACATTGCCAGAGAATACCAAATACTTTCTGCCTCTGCGCATGTCTCTCCCGCCAGATCAGCAGACGAATTAGTCCAAGATGCACTAAGCAAAAATTACACGACGATTGTAGCTGTTGGCGAAGACACCCTAATAAACGATGTAGTTACAGCTATCATCCGTCTTCAGGAACGCGAAAATATTGTGCTTGGCATTATCTCAACTGATCCAGAATCGTTACTATATGAGAGGTGGGGTTTCAAGACCTTCGAGGAAGCCCTGGAAACACTTCGATATAGAAAATTAGAAAGATTTACAATCGGCATGATAGAGCCAAACCATTATTTCTTATCTAGCGCAAGAATTGAGTGCGGCAAGCCAACAAGATTTGTAATAGAAATCGATAAGTTTAAAGCAGAAGCGGTTCTCGACCGCCTAGAAATATCGAATAATTTATATATTTTACTTGAGCGATATGGCCGGGAACGCTCAATATTAAAATCAACAATTAATTGGCTATCGGGTAAAAACACCGGTTTTGCCGATCGAAGTGTATTTAGAGGAAAGATAATTAAAATAGATTCTAGAGAGAAAGTTTCTGTCTTAATAGGTAAGAGAGAAGTCGCAAAAACACCAATTAATGTTTTCCGTAAAATCAATGCCTTGAATATTATTACGAAACGTGATAGAGTTTTAACGTAAATTAAGCCTTTGGAGACTTGAAATAAGTTACGCTAGAGTTAGCAAGTCCGGTTTTTACCGGGTCAATCAGCAGATTCGAGTTCCCCAAGTTCACCTGATAGACGAAGAAGGTCAATCTTTGGGTACGACAAACACTTCCGAAGCTATTAAGTTAGCCGAGGAGCACGGCTTGGATTTAGTTGAAATTGGAGCAAATGCAAAACCTCCGGTTTGTAAAATTCTCGACTTTGGAAAATTCAAATACGAGCAGGAGAAGAAGCAAAAATCAAAACCATCACACGCTGGTGAGATCAAAGAGATAAGGCTTTCTGTTACCACAGACGAACATGACTTCACCACTAGGGTTGAACAAGCAAGAAAGTTTTTTGAAAAAGGCTTCAAAGTAAAAGTTACAGTCAAGATGAGTGGTAGACAAAACATTTACCACGAAAAAGCAATTTCACAGATTAATAGAGTTAAGGACGTCTTGGAGGTCAGTTTCGAACAATCACCATCAAGACTTGGAAATAGATTTACTGCTTTACTTATAAAATCAAAAGAAGGCAGCGCCAAACAGCCTGCTCAGGATCAATAATAAAGGTAATATTCAAAATGCCGAAAATTAAAACTAGAAAATCAGCGTCAAAAAGACTTGCCAAAGTAACCGCTTCCGGCAAACTTATGAGACGAAAAATAACTGCACAACACTTGGTCAAAAGAAAAACCAAAAGAACTATTAAGGGTTCTGGAAGAAGTGAAGAAGTTGTAGCAAGTGAAGTTAAAAGATTAAAAAAATTAACTCCCTACAGGAACAAATAATGGCAAGAGTAAAACGAGCAATATCCGCAAAAAAAAGACATAATAGCTTGCTAAGCAAGGCTAAGGGTTTTAGAGGTAGAAGAAAGAACGTCTTTAGACTGGCAAAACAAGCTGTAATGAAAGCTGAAAAATACGCTTATGCTTCGAACAGAAGAAAGAAGCGTGATATCAGAAAGCTTTGGATAATCAGGATCAATGCTGCCTGCAAAGCAAATGGTATTCAGTATTCAAGATTTATCAAACTTTTACACGACAACAAAATTGATTTAAATCGCAAACAACTCTCGGAAATGGCTCAAAACGATCCAGCTAAGTTCAAAGAAGTAGTCGAGAAAGTTAAATCTTAGGATCTCGAATAATAGAATAAATAATCAGCACAGCCCCGATAGTGATAAAGCTATCGGCTAGGTTGAAGCTTGGAAATATTTTTAAGTTTATAAAGTCGACTACTCCCCCTCGAACTATTCTGTCAAGAATGTTAGAAAGACCTCCCGCAAAGACGAGGCTAAGTGCGACAGTCTTTACTTTACCCTTAGCAAATAAATATATACCAATACTAAAGACAATAAGGGCAATAATATTGAGAGCTAATGGGTTCGAATAAATGAGCGAGAAGGCTAAGTCTTTATTGATCGTCGCGACTGAATATCTCAGAAAAATAAGCTTAGTCACCTGATCAACAAAAACAGCAACAATAAACAATCCAAGAAAAAACAATTTTGGATTAAGTTTTTTAGGAAGCATGGGTGGCGCAGAATCTTGATGCCGGGAAAGCTTTTAATCTACCAGCTTCGATCAAAATCCCACATTTCTCACACTTTCCATACGATCCATCCTCAATCCTCTTGAGAGCAGATTTGAGCTCTTTAAGCTCTTTCTTCGCCTCAGCTCCAAGAGCGACTGACTCCTCGAATTCTTCAAACTCGACAGCATTATCATCTCCAGAAGAGCCTATCTCATCATACTTGGCTGATTTTACTTCACTCTCCAAATTCTCAATCTCACTAAGAATCAATTGTTTTTGACTCTCAATAAATGACTGGTCCATATTTATCCTTTTTAATTTCTATTTTTTACACTTGAATTATACATAAAATAAAAATAATATGAATTAATACTCGGTCGCTTAGCTCAGTGGTAGAGCGCTTGCTTCACACGCAAGAAGTCATAGGTTCAAGTCCTATAGCGACCACCAATATTTGCTTGAACAATTAAATATAACCAAGCGGTTCTTTTTTTTCTGCCTAAAGCAAGGTATGATTGAATACATGGAAGATAAAGAATTCTTTGAAGACGATATAAATAAAAGCGAAAAGGAAGAAAAGAAAATAACCTTCGGATCAGTCCTTCTTTCTTTTTTCGATTTTTTAAAAACTGTAATTATTATCGTTGTGCTTGCTGCACTCATAAGACAATTTGTCATACAGCCTTTTATCGTTGACGGACAGTCAATGGAGCCAAACTTTCAAAACAACGACTATCTAATCACTGATAAAGTTTCTTATCGACTTCACACTCCATCACGTGGTGAAGTTGTTATCTTCCACCCACCTGATAATCCATCTGTAAACTATCTCAAAAGGGTCATAGGTCTACCCGGCGACACTATCAAAATAAGTGGCGGCGACGTGTATGTAAATGGCAAGAAAATTAAAGAATCATACATCAATAACAACGAAAAAACTCTTTCGCCAAATTCGGGCGATGTAGAATTAACACTTAAAGATAAAGAATATTTCGTCCTTGGAGATAATCGCAATCATTCAAGGGATTCGCGTGAAATTGGACCAGTTCCGATTGAAAATATTGTAAGTCGAATCTGGCTAAGATTATTCCCATTTAACTCAATCAAAGCATTTGCTGCTCAAAAGTACGAAGTAGTTAATTAAATCAATTCCTCTATTTCACTGACGAGTTCATTGAAATTTTCTTTTGTAGTTGAGGAAATAGCGATAATTTTATTTTTTAGTATAAATCCAAATCTATCAAAATTCTTAATTGCATCAGTTGAGCGTGATTTAACCAAATCTATTTTATTTAACACAACAAGCAACTTTTTATTTTTTCTCACTGCTAAATCAGCAAGATGCGCATCTGTCCTAGTGAATCCTTCTGTAGCGTCCACCACAAGAATAATAATATCTGCTTTATAAATTGACTCGATTGCCCTAAGGACAGAGAATTTTTCGATCCCTACCTCAATTTTGCCTCTTTTCCTAAAGCCTGCTGTATCAATAATTTCAGCAAGCTTCTCCGATTTACCAATTTTGATTTTTAACCTAAGAGCATCTCTGGTTGTGCCAGGAATATCAGAGACGATTGCTGTACTTGATTTACTAAGTAAATTAAAAAGGGTTGATTTTCCTGCGTTAGGCCTTCCGATAATTGTGATTTTTTTGTATTGATCTAGATCAGGAATATTGTTTTTAAAATTTGAAGTTATTTTATCTAAGAGCAAGCCGCTTCTTCGACCGGTAATAGAACTAAGAGCGATTTTATCATCGAAGCCAAGCTCATCAACTTCAGATAGCCTCATCTCTTGATCATGGCTATCGGCCTTGTTAAAGACCACTAGAACCTTTTTATGATACTTTCTTAGTCTTGCTGCTATCTCTTTATCTTCACCTGTGATAGAGACTTTAGCGTCGACCACAAACAATATAAGAGCACATTCGTCTAGTGCATCGGATATCTTATCCTGAGCCATTCGTTCAATATCCGCTTCGTCAAAACCATAAAAATCACTAATAAATCCAGCAGTATCGAATAATATAAACCTCTTATTATTCCAAGTAATTTCGGAGCTCACTGTATCTCTAGTTGTTCCAGCTTCCTTAGCAATAATTGCCTGCCTTTCGCCGGTGAGACGATTAAAAAGAGTCGACTTGCCGACATTAGGTCTACCAACTATTGCAACTACTGGTAATTTGTTTTCCATAAGAAAAGATCATACCTGAAATTCAATAAATTATCAAGGATTATTATCTTTTTACTAGATTGTCTGTGGCCATGTCATAGCATTCTCCAACTACCGAAGAAGGTACGTCATGACCACTTAAGATCGAGCAATTTAAAGTTCCGTTTCCGTCACCCAATATTACCCAACTTCCATTTTCATATGCTGCCAAAAACCAGCCGCCTTCATCATCGATTGTGACACTACCATACGCTGAATTGTCAGAGCTTTTTGAGATACTAATAGAGATTTTATCAATTGGTGTTGAAGACTTTTGAGCATAGGCTTCCTTAATCAACTCTTCTTTTGACTTGGCTGCTTCAGTTGCTGTTTGTGAGGCCAACGGAGTAAGACTAACAAGGGCTGTAGAAGTTTTGATTGGCTCTTGGATTTCGGTTAAAGTCGATGTAGCAATTGGTGAAATACTAGCTTGCAGCTTGAGATTCTTATTTTGTTTTGCTAAATATGTTACCACTGCCACCATTAGAACAATTAAAAATGCACTGAGAATTAACAATACCTTCTTCACTCTGTCGCTCATCTTCCTCCTTTTTTTACATTATACCCCATATAAAATTAAATGCTTGACAGCAGAAAACTCGTGAGTATATTTAAACTAGCAAAAAAAACCGCTAAAACGGTTTAGTACTCAAAGGAGGAGTTATGAAAAAATTTGTTTTTGTTGTTGGTGGAGTGATGAGTTCTGTCGGTAAGGGAGTGGCAACGTCATCAATTGCCTTGATATTAAAAAGTAAAGGATTTAAAGTTACCGCTGTTAAAGCAGATCCTTATATAAATGTTGATGCAGGCACAATGAACCCGGTAGAGCACGGCGAAGTATTTGTTCTTAATGACGCAGACGAAACCGATCAAGACCTTGGTAATTATGAAAGATTTCTGGACCAGAATTTCTCTAAACTTAATTATATGACCACAGGCAGAGTCTACCAGTCAGTCATAAATCGGGAGAGAAATTTAGAATATGCTGGAAAATGCGTTGAGGTCGTTCCCCACATTCCTCAAGAAATAATTAATCGAATTGAAAAATGTTCTGATGAAACTAAATCAGATATTACTATTATCGAAATCGGTGGAACAGTTGGCGAGTATCAAAATATATTATTTCTTGAGGCTATCAGAATTTTAAAAATGAAAAGGCCAAAGGATGTCGCTATTGTCCTGGTTTCATACCTCCCCATCCCAAGCAATGTAGGGGAGATGAAAACCAAACCGACCCAACATGCCGCGAGAACATTAAATTCGGCTGGACTTCAAGCAGACTTTATCGTATGCAGATCAGCGCGGGAAATAGATCGACCTCGACGTGAGAAGCTAGCAACATTTTGTATGATTGAACCTCAAAATGCGATATCAAGCCCTGATCTAGATACGATTTATGAAGTTCCATTTATGTTTGAAAAACAAAATTTCGGAAACAAAATCTTAAAAAGCCTTTCAGTCAGAGCTAAAAAGTCAGATCTTACTCAGTGGAAAAAAGTCTTATCTCAAAAAGATAGCGCAGCCAAAACCATAAAGGTCGCAATCGTCGGGAAATATTTTGCGGCAGGTGCCTTCACTCTATCTGACTCGTATATTTCAGTTATCGAATCAGTGAAAATTGCTGCTTGGCACAACAAGGCTAACGTAGAATTCTTTTGGATTAATAGCGAGGATTTCGAAAAAGATCATACGTCCATTAAGAAACTAAGTAATTATGACGGCGTTATTGTGCCTGGAGGATTCGGTTCAAGAGGTATTGAAGGCATTATTGCGACGGCAAAGTATTGCCGAGAAAATAAACTACCATACTTCGGCTTGTGTTATGGAATGCAAATATTAACGATTGAATATGCTCGCAGTGTGCTTAAATTTAAAGGCGCAAATACCGAAGAGATCAATCCTAAGACAACTTATCCCGTAATCCACTTGATGGCTGACCAAAAAGATAATCTTTCATCTGGGGCGATGGGTGGAACAATGAGACTGGGTAAATATAACTGCACCATAAAGAAGAATACTCTTGCTTATCAGGCCTACCGACAGACCGAGATCGAAGAAAGACACAGACATCGCTATGAATTCAACAATAAATATCGCTCTAGATTTGAGAAAGCTGGACTCGTAATTTCGGGAATAAACAAAGAAAGAGACTTGGTGGAAATTGTTGAGCTAAAGGATCACCCTTTCTATCTAGGCGTCCAATTTCACCCCGAATTCAAAACTAGATTCATAAAGCCTCATCCACTATTTAACAAATTTGTTGAGACAATTGTTAAAAACAATAATTATTAAGTAGCATCTACAAGGCATTTATTACTGCCAATATTCCAAGGACTATGAAAAATATAACTGCGAGCAGTAAGATGATTGATCTTAAACTAGATGCCGTAAACTCTTTTGCTATCATTTTTTTGTTTAAAATATATGTAAGCGAGATATGTATAACCATCGCGAAGGCATTAATTACCGCACCGGTAACCACTAATGCAACCGGATCAGTATAGCCCGATAAGAAGACAATAATCGACGCTATAATCTGAATCCATAAAACCAGATAATATGTTTTTGATAAATCTAGATTTTTTTTAAGAATGACAATATTCTCAGAAATTATTCTCGATGTTGAATCAAGTATTGTCAATTGTGTACCAAATAGCATAATCGCTACAAGTATCAGAAATAATGCGCCAAAATATCCTGACACAATATTTCCAATTGACTTAGCTTCAAAAATCAAAAAGTCAATTCCTTGAAGCGACGAATTTCCATTTGTCGCCGCATAAGACAAAAGAGCAAGAAGCAAAATCGTAATCGCTCCAGTAAACAGAAATACTATAAAATGCTCGAGATTAATCAGCCTCCACCATAAAACAAATCTTCTTTTATTTTCATTCAAATTGAAATCGGCTTTATTGCCATAGACTGACTCAGGTTTTGCCCCCTTTAATAACACCGAACTAATTCCAACCGAACCCTTACACATTCCATAACCCTTCTCTTTAATATAGAAAGATTGAGCTAGGTTTAGATTTCCACCAGCTCCCGAGTAAGCTAGCGCCCCTAAAAATACAAACAAAGGAATACCTTCAGGCAAAAAACTATATCCATCCCCTATCCCGACAATTCCCCTGCCAAGAGCTTGCCAGTCTGAAAACTTAGCAACCAATGCAACCAAAATTACAATCACTGGAACACCAATCAAAATTACATATTTCTGAAAAGTCTCCACTGTTTTGTACAATCTTGGCCCGAGAGTTAAGATTAGCCCAATCAAAACAAGCAATATTATTGCGAGCAAATCAAATCTCTCATAGCCAAAGCTAACCGAAAAAATCTTGGCACTCGTTGCTATAATTCCAGGCCACATCCATGCTATAAAAGTTGATAGAATAAACCAAATTGGTAGTTTTTTTGATAATCTCGAAAAGCCAGCGAAAATACTCTCCCCCGCTAATAGAGAATATCGCTCGATTTCTAAATTTACGAAAAATTGAATAGTTATACCTATTATTGCAGCCCAAATTATTCCAAGGCCATACCTTGAGACCAAATAAGGCCACAAGATTAATTCACCTGAGCCAAGACCTAATCCAAGTAGAATAATACTCGGACCAATTGCATCCCTAAGTCGTGGTACTGCCGGCAATATTTTGTTTTCCATTATTTAATTTTATCATTTTCGAGTAATATATTGTCAAAGGGGTTATATGAAAAAAATATTATTCGTTTTTGCTCTAGTTGTTGTCGGTTTATTTAATACTCAAGCAGTCCACGCCAGAGATAATGTCTCTGACTGGTATATTAAGAATTTCAAAACAACAATCGATGTTAGAGATGATTCTTCACTATTTGTCACAGAAAACATTTTGGCTGACTGCGGCAACAATCAAAGACACGGTATATTTAGAACCCTTCCTACTAGTCAAAAGCTAGAAGGTCAAACGATAAACTCCCCAATTGTGCTCGATTCAATCACTGATCAGTTTGGCAAAAAATTAAAATACTCAGCTACAAAAGATGCTACAAATGGCACAATCACCTGGAAAATTGGCGATAGTGATAAATTTGTAACAGGCGAAAATACTTATATTATCAAATATTTAGTGAAAAATGCTGTAAGACATCAAAATAGTAATTTTGATGAACTTTACTGGAACTTAAGTGGTAATTTCTGGTTGCTCGAAATAGATAACTTTGAAGCAAATATAAACTTTCCAAACGGAATTTCGAAAAATAATTTAAACTTGGACTATTACTCTGGATATTTTGGAGATAAAAATTCACTCGATATTACTGGAACATTTTCTAACGATAACCAACTTAAGATCTCATACGATAAAACGCTTCTAGAAGATCAAGGAATTACACTAAGCGCAAGCTTTCCTAAGAATATAATAGCTCTATACAAACCAACCTTTATAGAAAAATATGGAAACTATTTATGGCTCCTAATCCCACTTTTTATCCTTTGGCTTTGTATGAAGCTATGGAAAAGGTATGGGGACGACCCATCAATAAATCCAACAATCGCTCCGGAGTTTGAAATTCCGGAGAAGCTAGCTCCAATCGAAATGGGAATTCTCCAAACCGACGGGCTTCTTAGGAATAATTTTGTGACCGCTTCAATCATCAATCTTGCCGTTAATGGTCAGATTCAGATAAAGAAAATTGAGAAAAAAGGTATTTTGGGTCAAGAGGATTTTGAGCTCACCAAACTGAGCTCTAAATATAAACCCTCAGCGGCAGAGGAAAAATTGATGAGCTCACTATTCGGTAGTGAAAAAACAATCAAAATGTCTTCTTTGAAAAATAAATTCTACAAAAGCCTACCCGGAATTGGAGACGCGGCCTCAGACTATCTTGCTAAAAAAGGCTATCTAGTAAGGCTCAGCAGACTTCCGCAATGGATTATGCTATTTATTGGAATATTTATATTTGTTTTTTCGATGGGTGGGTTCGCCGTCAATGTTTATCTTGGACTAGCAATGATTTCTAGCTCAATGATCCTAATAATCTTCTCATTTATAATGCCAAAAAGAACTGCCGAAGGAGCTAAACTTATAGGTAGAGTTCGAGGCTTTAAATTATATTTGGATAAAGTTGAGAAATATCGCCAGCAGGTCCTAGAGAAGCAAAATACATTCGAGAAGATGCTACCATACGCAATTTTGTTTGGCATGACCGCGCAGTATATTCGTAAAATGAAAAGTATTTATGGGGAAGATTACTTCTCTTCTTATCACCCAGCTTGGTATTACTATGGAACTCTAGGAACATTTAATGTCGATCAATTTTCAAGTCAGATATCAAATTTATCAAGCTCAATGGCATCGACTATTTCATCAAGCCCTTCGAGTTCCGGCGCAGGTGGCGGAGGGTTCTCCGGCGGCGGTGGCGGCGGAGGTGGTGGGGGCGGCTGGTAGACTAAGCAGCCTTGAGGCCTTCTTCGATATAGTGCTCAATATTGTTTATAAAATTTTCATAGGCCCCGTCACCTGTGTCAAGCGGATAGTCAAGCATTTCTTCATTCATACTACTTCTTGCGATTAAGTGATAAAGCTTATATTTATTCGCATCAGGAATATTTTGTATATAGTCAAAAAATGGATCATTATAAAGTGCCTGGTTATGTTTTGAGAGTTTATCGGAGAGCCCCCTGGCTTTGGGCTTTTCATTATTTGAAAATTTATCGATCATTTCTTCAAATGAATGAACTTGTTCTTGATTTTCTTGTTCCATAGTAGCTTTTTTACTAATCGTTATTTAATTGGGTCACAGCTGAATCGGCCGCTGGAATTATCGTTGTTTCGATAATTACCGCCTGACTCCTAGTCGCAGATTCTCTAGAGTATTGATACTCGCTAGTCGAGCTTCCACCGGAAGACTGCTCGATTGTAGTGGCAGATTGATAAACCTGCTCAGACTTAAACCTATCCTGAAGAGAATCTGCAGTTGACTGAATAAATCCAGGTAAGGGATTATTTCTGTAGTAAAGAATACCAGTAAGTAAAATTCCCAGAAATAGCATTAACGAGAAAAATTTTAGATGCCTTTTTATTGAAATTGCGGGCTTGGCGTCTTGCGCATCTGGCAAAGGCTGAGGAACTTGCCCCACCTGTAAGGGTTCGGCTGGCATTTGCCCAGGTTGCGTACTTGCCACTTGAGTTTCTTTCGGCGGCGCCGGTTGAGGTGGAATTTGATTATTTAAATTGTCCATTTATATACAAATGTTATCATTTTTTTGAATAGATCAACACTAAGTTAGTATTGATCTATTTATAGTTTTCTAGTAGAATAGGGCCAGCTTGGTTGTTCATTGACCCCCATCAATACATCTTCAAGGAGTGATGCTTTTTCATGACTGAACCGAAGGAGTCTTGGGCCGCAGACCTTAAACAGCGGCTACAACGTCTCAGATATGAGGCGGAAATCAACATGCTTAAGCGGCAGAACGAGCGGCTCATGTGGGTCATCCGAATGCTGCTAGGCAATACTGGCAAGCAAAAGGAGAAAGACCACAATGACCGCAATCCGCAAGAGTGAAGTAACAAAAGAGCAGTATTTGTTCCTCTTCCCCGACGAGTTAAACGAGGACGAGGGTGGACCGGAAACGATCAATGGACAACGTGTCCTGTCGCTCGATTCCGATCTTGGGCCTTGGCCAGATCCCGAATGGGATGTGGATATCTACAGGATGGCCTGCAATGAGCTGAAAAGGCGGTAGTCCTCTAACTACCAACAACGCGGCAAGGGTTATCCTGCCGCAAGCGGTCAATGGCAAACAAGCAAAGCGGCTACGCTATCGTGCATCAAAGGTGTCGTAAACAAGACGCAAAGGAAAGGCGGACCAACGTGTCCTCTAACAGCGTAACCTAACAGGGCCCAGCATCCACATGGATATTGGGCCCTCAAAGTTTTATTACATCTTGAAAAATTCGAGAATTTTATAAACAAGTATCGCTGGCCAAATAATCGCCTTTAACACCCCTAAGACTCCCATCCAGAAGGTCTCAGCATGCTGTAAGAAGTAAATCACAGCACCGATAAAAGCTAGACCATATATACCTCCCCCGAATGCCCCACCACCTGATCCTTTGGGATTTTCACAGCATTTTTCACCTTCCATATCTTTTGCCATATGACTCCTTAGTTTAGTTTTCTAAAATATAACAAATTATAATATTAAATTCTTGATATAATCATCGCATGGAAAATATTGTAAATATCCTAAAAATTCTAGCAATTATTATTGCCTCACTAATAATTATTTTTCTTATCCTGCTGGCTCTCCCAAACAGTAAGCTTCGAAGTTCAATTCTTAAAATTTATGCAATTGTTTCATTCATAATCGCTATAACATCAGCCGGATATGTAATAAGTCCACTCGATGCTTTGCCTGACTTCATCCCCGTAGCTGGCCAAACAGATGATCTCGCTGCAGCAATCTCAAGTCTCGCAAGTGCGATAACTGGCTATATTTCTTGGCAAAAGTCAAAAGAAAGGGCGGAATCTAGATAGCTAGAGCCGCCCTGTACATCAATCTCTGACCGAAGCTAGAGACAGACAAGCGCCTGCACGCTCGCTGGCTCCTCAACGGAGCGAGGCCAGAAGGTGAAGGCACCGATCTTGGTGTACGTCACCTTGCCAGTGACCGGCAGATCACGCTGCACTTCGACGCCGACATAGCCGTCCCGGACCCCCTCGACGTCGTAGTGGATGTCCGAGTAGCTGATGAACCCTGGCATAATGCCGAAGTGCGATAAGCCAGGAACTTCTACCCAGACCGGTACACCTACTTCAAACACCTCATCCGGCCACTCCTCCGGCAGACCGTGGATCTCCTGGTCCATCCGAGCCAGCGTAGAAACCCTCGCTTCTAGCACTGGGACTAGCTGGCAGACCTTTCTGCCCTTATACATCCCGAGAAAATCCATCGCAGACCTCCTCTGTCAGAGAAACTACCATAAGGCTAACACTTTGCGAGATCTTTTTGCAAGTAAACAGCTAATAGATTTTAAAATCAGTAATGCAGTAATCTTTATTAAAATGAAAATCACCCTGGAAATATTTCTTTTCTAAAAACATCGGCAGCCAATACCGATCATTTGGCCACATCTTGTCGTATGGGATTTCGTCTATCCTAAACCATCCGATTTTCATTTCTTCAGAATCAGTTGACAGCCCTTCATAATCTAGAATTTCAAAATAGTGCACTTCCATCTCAGGGTCATCTACGTAATAAAAAGTCAGCACTCCCCTTTTTTCTGCTTTAGTAACTTTGATGTTCGCTTCCTCTTCGCACTCACGCGCCATCGCTTGTTCGATCGTTTCTCCATCTTCAACCTTTCCGCCAAACCCAAGCCACTTACCCTGGCCAAAACCATTTTTCTTTCTCCGGCCAAGTAAAATCTTGCCGTCCTTTATAGCTAACGCCTCTGTCATTATTTTCTTATCTTTGTTCATAGCTAATGATGCTTAGATAAACCAAAAAACTTATCATCCAGCCTCGCTCAGCAATATTTATAAGTTCGCTCATATGCAAATTAGACCATAAGCTCATCAAGGCAAAAACTAAAGAAATTACAAACAAAACAGCTGTAATAATAAATAGTTTTTTATTTTCTTTTGCATAGAATATCATTGCCGAGATCTGAGAAAGTAGAAATACACAAACCGCCATTGTAATCACATTATTATGAGCCCGATCCCTGATTGTTCTGACATTTTCAATTGTATCAATCGGCAGAAACCAGTTAAGATAAACAATTATTATAGTTGCAAGCAGCATCAAAAGTCCACTTAAAAAAGCATAATAATTTTTATTCTTAATAAATTTAATTGCGACAAACGAGAGAACTATAAATCCTATCGTATAAAAGATATTTATCGCTAAGGCATATTGCGCCCCTTTGGCGTTTAATTCACTGATAGTCTGAGCAAAATGATTGTAATTTGGATATAAAACAGAAAACACTGCAATATTCAGTAAAATTACTGCGGATCCGATTAGCCCAAGGTATTTTTCTATTTTGCTCATAATCATATATCAGTAAATAGGCTTATCACTTAGTAGCATACTTTTGGTAAGGTTGAAGAGGAACATTATTTTTTTAGCTACTGGCTTCACTCCTAAGCCTCATTCTTAGCCCGCCCGCCGAGTGATTTCCACTAATTCGTCCCCCACCTCTAAACTCTACATAATGATCTCCGCCGGGAGAAGGTACGACATTAACAGTGGCCTCTACCGGCTCAATAATATATGCTGACTGCTCACTACCAAACCTTTTCGTCAGGATGTCACGACTAAGCCCAGCCGTCGAAAGAGCACTGTCAGTGATAAATATGGATACTTTAGCTTTTGGCGCTTTAGCCTTAATAGCTGCGAGCTTTTTGGTGACAGCGGCTAAATGCCCATAGAGAATATCGGGCGAGTGGTTCCCGTAAATCTGGTCAAACACAAAGGACATTTCTTGCTGCTCGCCAATTGTAATCGGCTCAAAGAATACTATCTCGTCGGAAATACTACCTTCGTTAGCATCCTTGTTAGCATCTTGGCTGTATAAGTAGAATTTGTTCGGATCACCAAAAGTCAGATTTGTATCATTATTGCAACCCGTAGTGTTACACGCCAAACACTGTCTCATATTCTCGATAATAGGAATCCAGCTATTTGTAATATTGCTGTTTATAGTTAGAGCTGAATCACTTCCTCTTAAATTCCTTAACACCTCTTGCGTCGCGGTTTGATATTGAGTTGCGCCCTGTTTTTGTGACTCATCGAGCATAGTCTTGAGTTTGTTTTCAATTTCCAATATCGCTTTTTCAAGCACAGTCATCTGCTCCCTAATCTCCTGGAGATAAGCAGCTATTGCATCTTTATCCTCTTTTTCGGTGATCTTCTCCTGATTCTTCGAAGCAATACTCTCTAGATAGATTAAGTCCTGAGAAATTGCTCGTGCTCCCGAGTCGGTTTTAAACTCCTCGCCTATATCATTAAAGATCCTTACTATGTTAGCGTTTGGTACAAGCTTCGCACGTAAAGCGTCTACCAGTTTTCGATACTCCGTTCGCTTCTCGACCAAATTCATTGAAGTTGTCGCCAGCTTCACCGTTGATTGTATTGACTTAAGCTTTTCAATAACCGGCATATCCGAATTCAACTTATCAACTGCCAAGAATTCTTCAACGATATTAAGTTCTTCTTCGGATATCGGTAAATCCTTCCCCATTTCAATCTGTATCTTTTTTGCCAAAGCGCTGTTGACCTTACTCGAGCTATAATGCTCGACTAGCGATACATAAGGACGCATTTCTTCTGGATAAGTATCGGGATCAGCATAAACCTCTAATGCCAATAAAATTCCTTCTAGTTTATCATCCACTGTACGAATATTCCCAAGATGCTGAACTATTACCTCTTCTTGTAATATGGGCTGAATTTCAGCGAGCTCCTGGTCGGACAAACCGATTACTTCAGTTGGAATAAATGCTGCCTTATCTCTTTCTTTCAAGTACTCTTTGATATATTTGTAATGCTGGTTATCCGCTGAAAAATATTCCACCAACTCCTTTTCTAAGTCATCCCCCCTAAACATTTTCCCTTGTCTAAACTGATCCCACTTACCATTTACAGTCAGGGCCAAAAAGAGCATTAATAAAGCTGTTTTCTCTTCGTCCTTCGATTTTATATTGCCTAAATAGATCAAGATATCCTTTAACGCTCGAATATCCTTGACCTCCATTTTCTCAGGCAACTTATCAAATCCAAGCCTGTCTTTGAAACTTACTTGAAGCCTAGAGAGGGTTTCTTTTTTAAATTCTTCGATTACCCCTACCCGATCATTACCCAGCTCAAGCTTATCTGAAAAATCCTTCAGAAGATTCCTAATTGGGAGCAAATCCCGCACACTATATTCCTTGGCTTCTTCCGGCAAGTGCGTACCAAGAGCGCCGACTTCTGGATTTTTAGGTGGTTGTTTTTGTTCAAGAACAACAAGCTGTGCCTGAAAAAGAGGATAGATATTCTCGACGAAATCTTCTAATTCTTTTGGATTAAGCTGTTTAAAAATACGATCGAAATCCTTATACAAAGCAGGCGATGCACCTAATATTTCCTTGGTTACACCATAAAAATATGATCTGTCTTCATTTCCCCAGCGATTTTTATCAAAGTAAGCTTCTTGGTCCATGAGCATCTGCCCCAGCTGGCGCTTGGTCTCAAAAGCTGTATGTCCTTTTAAAAACGCACTATCCATTCCTTCGATCAAACCGGCCATTGCTTGTATATGCCTTAAGTGCCCCGCACCTTCGTTTTTTTGAATGAGTCTAGCTAGCAAGACCGCATCGACGTTTGATTTAGATTCGGTGAGCTTTTGGATATGATCAAGATAAGCCTTTCGATAATTTTCAAAGACGAAGCTCATTACTTCAGGATCCTTAAAATAATCTTCGATCCACTGAACTTGCGTTCCCCCCATACTTCTAACAAACCCAGAGAGATAAATAACCCAGTTATCTTTAGTAATAGGTTGTGTTTGTTCAGGATTATTCTTGGCAAAGTCATATTCAGGAATTCTTGAGCTTTCAAGTAAGGCTGTGTTTTCCTCGCTTAGTCTGCCGGCATAATGCTCAGCTACTACAAACTTCAAGCCGACATCACTTGCTTGCATATTTTCAAGAATAATTTTACAAAGCCGTTCAATGCTTTCCTGAGGATGCTTTTCGCGGTTTCTAATGATGTCTGAAACAATGTCTCTAAGCCCCCATATTGATGATTCTTCTGGTATCGCTCCATGCATTTTTGCCAGAGAATCTAGAGCTAACTCGATATCAACCTCGTCAACGTTAGAGCCGCTCTTATTATCTAGTAAAATCATTTTCATAACCAAGTCATCACTCTGCTCTAGCAATGATTGCATCGCTGTTGCTTGATCTAAAAATATCGCGTCAAGCCTCTTTTGGGTCTTAGCGTTGCCCATCCGAATAGCAGATTTGAATATGTTATTGAGTATTAACGCGACAAATCTTTTTTGCTGACTAGTCCCGTCTCTGAGCAAATTTAAATGCTGGTCTATGACTTTTTTGCGCTGATTTATTTGTTCCTCATCTTCAAGATTTTTAATTAGCGTCCATCTGCCAATTTCAGACGAAATTGCGTCAGCAATCGCCTTAAAGCTCTTTGGATCTTTTGCACCTTCGTAGTATTTGGTCAAATACTCGATCGCCTCTGGTTTACCGTGGACCGAAGCGCGGGCAAGCGACTGGGCAAACTCATTATCCATCGCCTCAGCAATTGGCTTTTTTTCATCAAGCGTCTTTAAAAACTTTCCATAAACCTCACTTGGTCCAGCCATACTTAAAAGCATCAATATATTGTTTCTGTCTTGATCTTTTAGGCTCTCAATAAAATTGAGGTTTTCCATGGACCTCTCGACGATACCTGGTAAAAAATCTAAAGAGCCCGGCTCAATAGAATCTGAAGTCAATCTCATTTTCATATGATTGATATAATCAATATGTTCAGATTCGGGAGCCGCATCAAATATTCGCGCTGCATATCGGCAATTATCCTTAGTCAGATATCTCTGCAAATAATCTTTAGCAATAACTGGTTCCTGGAGTGCCATTTCTATTATGTCGCCTTGGCCATCACTAACTTCGTTAGCTGTGTAAGCCAAATGTGCATATAATGAAATTTTTTCTCTCCTGGAAGCTCCACTAAGCAATCGCTCAGCAACCCTAGCAAAATTTTTTCCTTGTATGCGACGAAACGATTCGTCATATATTCTTCTGGCCCCTAAAGGACTTCTGCTATTTTGAATCAGCCGGCGCAGGCCTGTATTTTCTTCACGAGCCAAAAAGGCCTTTAACTCTTCCTGATCCAATCCTGCAACGTAACTATTATATGCATTAGGAACATCGCTACGCGATGAGTACATCAGTGGCCGCTCACCCGATCCCCCGGGTTGAGTATAGGCAAAAAATGTCAGTATTGGTAATGCCTCAACATTCTTAAATTTAGTTAGCTGCAACTCTAATTCTGCAGCATCATGGCGCATCTCACTTCCCTTATCAAAAATCATCTCTAACCTTGCGTCGATGATCATTTTTTCGACCTGGTCTAGCCTTTCCTTGGTAAATCTATCGATCACCTCCGGATCACTCCTAAAAGCATTCCAGAGATCAGGGTCCAACATAAACGGCGCCAGTGCATTCTTTTTTGCGCCTTCTAATTCGGTTTTTTTATTTCTGATCAGAGACTCTGTGCTATACCACCCAGAGCTATAATCAGTGGTGGTCACAAACCGATCGGCAATTTCAATCTGTCGATTGATGAGCTGAATCATCTCAAAACGCACATCTCCCTGGAGAATCTTGGCAACAGGAGTGACATCGATTTCCTGAGGAATTCGTTCGATCTGAGAGCTTAAATAGCTTACGTCAAAATATTGGCAAACCTTTTCTATCTTGATGCCTAAATCACGAACTAGTTCCTCTTCTTTCTCTGGCTGAGCTGCTTTGGCAATAAGAAATTCAGAAATATCTTTAGTCAACCCCTCAACCATTAAGAAACCAGAGGGAATATGGTAGGAGTCTATTATTTGCTTCAGCTTTTCACTTATGAGGCTTAATTCTATTCGTTTTTTAGCTTCCTGGCTAATCGCTAAATCTTGGTTTTCGACTGTTTGGTCGAGATCGGGATAAGTAACATTTTCGATTCTTTCTCCAATGTTGTGATTGATTATGGCAATTAGTTTTTCTTTAGAATATTCCAAGTCATAATAGCCTCCTACAGGATAAATCACTGCCTGCTTTAGATCCAGTAGTTCAAAATAGTCCTTTTGGATCGCCGCCCGCTGTACATCATTGGCTAAAAGACGGCGGCGAGCCTCCTTAATATCTTCATCTTCGCGGCCAAAAGCTTTTCTAATCTTTCGGATTGGATGCATGTGATAATGTCGGTAAATCAGGTCACGATCGGCCCAGGTTTGATCGGTTAATTTATCAAGCCTGCTTCGCATATCTTCGACTGATTCGGCGCCATGCTCAGCCAATAGTTTTTGAGTCGAGGTTGCTACAGCACTCTCGACATATTTTATAAACGAATTTATCTTTTGAGCATCTTCTAGCCTGATTCTCTCAAGATTTTCAATTTCGCTGATAAGCTCAACCGCTTCCTCCACCCGGACCCCTGCTTGAGCATCATCTTCCTTGAAAGCCTCCATTTTTTCATTGAGCGCTTTGTAGAGCTTTTCGGTCATATCCTTAATATCGCCAACATGCCCCTTCATCTGAACAATAAATGCCTTAATATCCGGCACCTCAACAACTCTACCTGGTGGCTCAGACGCTGTCGGTTCCGTTACATCAGTCGCTCTACTCTTTATCTGTTCAGCTCTAGACTTTTTGACTGAGCGAGCCGCGGCGGTAGCTTCTAAAATTGCTTCCAAACTATTCAGTTCAGACTCAGTTTGGACAAAAATATCACTCTTGGCTCCAGACTCAGCAACTGGCTCACCAACTTCTTGCTCCTCACTACCAATAATTTCCGGCTGATCCGGCATAATTTTCTCCTTGACTTAATTTTAGCTTGCCATAAGCAATAAATAAAGTAGCTAGCTTGTTAACTATTTGGGATTATTTTGGCATAATTTGCCAGGCAGTTAAGAGACTTGTCTCTTGGCTGACTACTACCAAAGAAAGCTGGTGCTGAAGATGTCTGACGTACTCGAGCTGTTGAGGCAATTCGGGACTGGAGAAGTCAAGCTGGATGCGCTCGATGAGGCACACAGACTCACCCACAAGGGGACCGTGAACTACAAACGGTCCCCTTTTCAAATACTCAAAAAAATAGAGTAATATTAAGTTAATAATTACTAAGGGGGAATATGGACCAAGTTTCACAATCTGCGCCAAGCGAGCAAGCATCACTGCAGGCGCCTAAAAAATCGAATACTTGCCTTGTCGTTGCGATAATTTTATTTATTATTTTTATAGTCCTTGCTGCTGGAGGATATTTGATTTACAAAAAAGGCTCAGGCGTATTGAAAAGTGCTGTTAGCTCAATAACGCTTAATCCGAACTGTAAACAAAATGATCCAGATTTGTGCAAATTCCTAAACAACTGGCAATCGATTGATTATTTTACCGCCAATTCAACTTCAACGTTTGAAGGTAAAGAGCAAAAATCAGTTATGAAGTCTGTCGGAGATGATAAATTTCAAATGACTAATATTACTGGTGGAAGTGAAAATTACAATATGATTTCTATCGGCAACACTACTTATACAAAAGACTATACAGATGGCAAATGGCTCAAAACTACTCTTGAGCCAACCAAATCAGATGCAAGTGCGACTGAAATAAAAGACGAATTTGATTTTAACGTCGAAGAAGATCAAACGACTTACAAAAAAATAGGCAAGGAAGCTTGCGGCAAATTGACATGTTTTAAATATCAGGTTATAGATCCACAAATGGCCGAATTAAACAGCAAGGAGTATATACTTTTTGACGACAAGGATTATCTGCTACGAAAAACCATTACCGAAGGACCGGACAATAATTTAGCGACCAGCGAATTCGACTACTCAAAAATTACAATCATCGAGCCCTCACCGATCAAGGAAGGCCCCACTAATATCCAGATCCAAAGCACTACCTCTGGCTCATCGAGCACAAATACCACCTCAAACTCAAGCTCTGATTCCGAGCAAACGATGGAAGAAATTCAGCAGGAACTAGAAAATATTAGCACTGAATTACAAAACGCCGATCAACCAGCTATTCCCGCCGAACCTGTTGTCGAGTAATTATTCTGGGTTAGAGGTCTGTAGATCGCTAAAATAGCCCTCAGGCGAAATTGAGTCAAAATCAAATGTATTAGCTACTTTGTATTTGCTATAAAATTTGAAACTGAAAATGCAAACCGAAGCGACTAGAACTACAAGCAATACGATTAAAAATGTTTTGTTTTTTACTTTTTTCATATTATTAGATTATCGGATTTTTAAGTAGAAATAAAGGGTCGTGGCTGCGCGCTTCGAATCCCTGCGGAACCAACTCCAAACAAAAACAGCTCCTATCGGAGCAATTTTTGTTTGTCTGGTTCCCGGGCAGGGATTCGAACCCCAATTCTTTGGACCAAAACCAAATGTCCTGCCGTTAGACGACCCGGGAATACAAAAACAATATACCTTTTAAATGAAGTTTTCTCAAGTGGCTTAGTGGTAAAATTAGATTTGAAAATACGTTTCGATCAGGTATATTAAGAGAAATATCAAATAATATTTTATATATATGACAGACGAATTTGAAAAAGCACAAGAAGATATCAATCAGTCGAGTGATCTTGATAATCGATTGGATCAAGATAGCGATAAGAATGTAATTACCCCAAGAAGCACGGACTACTCAAAATGGTACCTAGATATCATTAAAGCAGGAAAGCTTGCAGATAACTCACCAGTTCGTGGCTGCATGGTGATTAGGGAAAATGGCTACGCTCTTTGGGAAAATATTCAGTCAACCCTCGATAAAATGTTTAAAGAAAAAGGGATTAAAAACGCATATTTCCCCCTGTTTATCCCAAAAAGTTTTTTTGAAAAAGAGGCTGAGCACGTCGAGGGATTTGCCAAGGAATGCGCAGTTGTTACGCATAGCCGACTTAAACTAGAAGATGGAAAACTAGTTCCCGATGGCAAATTAGATGAACCGCTTATCGTCAGACCGACTTCTGAAACCATAATATACTCAATGTATTCGAAGTGGATTAATTCATTTCGTGATTTGCCAGTTTTAGTAAATCAGTGGGCTAATATTGTCCGCTGGGAACTTCGAACAAGACCATTTCTAAGAACCACCGAATTTCTTTGGCAAGAAGGTCACACTGCCCATGCTTCAGAAGATGAGGCTGAAAAAATGACACTCGATATGCTGGACGTTTACGCAAAATTTGCCGAAGAATACATGGCAATTCCAGTGATCAAAGGAAAGAAATCAGAAAGTGAAAAATTCGCCGGAGCAGTCTTCACCACTTCGATCGAAGCAATGATGCAAGACGGCAAAGCTTTGCAATGTGGCACGTCGCATATGCTAGGGCAAAATTTTGCAAAACCATTTGATGTGAAATTTGCCTCTAAAGAAGGAACTGAGGAATACGTTTGGCAAACAAGCTGGGGTATTTCTACTAGAATAATTGGTGCGCTAATAATGACTCATTCAGACGATGTCGGATTGGTAATGCCACCAAAGATTGCCCCAACCCAAGTGGTTATAATACCAATTGAAAAAGATGGTGTAACCGAGTCTCCTGTTATTGCAAAAGCCAAGGAGATTCAGAATTCACTTAAAGAAAAATTTTCTGTAGAGATTGATCTAACAGACGGCAGACCTGGCTCCAAGTTCTTTAACTGGGAAAGGATGGGAGTGCCGGTTCGTATCGAAATCGGTCCACGAGACCTAGAGAATAATAAAGTGATTGCAGTCAGACGAGACACAGGCGAAAAATCTGAAATTCAAATGGAAAATATTAGCGCTGAGATCGAGAAAATTCTCGACAATATGCAAAGATCACTCTTCGACAAGGCCTTGGCCCATCAGCAAAACAAAACATTCGAAACCTCATCCTACGAGGAGCTCAAGGATATTTTTGCTAAAGAAAATGCTTTTGTTTATATCGACTGGTGCAGCGAATCTGAGTGTGAAGAAAAGATTCAAGAAGAAACTGGCGCTACTACTAGATGTATCCCATTTGACCAAAGCCCTAAAGGCGAAGTTTGCGTCGCCTGTGGTAAACCAGCCAAAGAACGCGTGCTCCTAGATAAAGCTTATTAATAAACTTAAAAATTGCCGACTTGTCACGGGCAAGGTCAAGCGGTAAAGTCTTTTTATGGCCGAATACAAACCGCCGCGCTCAGCAGCTTGGAATTTCCACCCGGAAAACTCAAAACCATATCGAATGAGTCGATCTGGCTTAGAGTTATTTGTGAAGTGCCCAAACTGCTTCTATATCGATAAAAGACTTGGTGTGGCTCCCCCACCAATCCCTTCATTTACCTTGAACTCAGCTGTCGATCATTTGCTCAAAAAAGAATTCGATATTCATCGCGCCAAGGATACCCGCCATCCACTGCTTGAAAAGTATGGCGTCGATGCCAAGCCCGTCAATCACGAACGCCTGGAAATTTGGCGAGATACTTTTAAAGGTATCAGCACGCTACATCAAAAGACTAATATCGAATTTTACGGTGGAATTGACGATCTTTGGATCAATTCAAAAGGTGAATTTATAGTTGTTGATTATAAAGCGACTTCCAAAGATGGCAAAATTGATATCGATGGCTTCTGGCAGCAAGCCTATAAAAGACAACTTGAAATTTATCAATGGATTTTAAGGCAAAGCGGATTTAAGGTTTCGAATAAGGGATATTTTGTTTATTGTAACGGCAAGAAAGACCGCTCAGCCTTCGACGGAAAATTAGAGTTTGACATCGAACTAATCGAATATATAGGTGATGACTCGTGGGTTGAGCCTACTCTTATTAAAGCTAAGCAGTGTTTAATGCAAGATGCTCCGCCACCACCGAGCGAAAACTGCGAGCTTTGTAGATTTAAAAAAGCAATTGATGATACTAAAAAGATTGGAAAATCTGGTTTGGACGTGAAAGAAAAAAGTAAATCTGAAGAAAAAATCGACAAACCAACAAAATACGTCAAAACTCAGCTTTTATAAAGCAATGGCCCCTCAAGCGTCAGCCTGAGAGGCCATGAAACGACTAGCTGTCGATCATCTGCTAGATACGACCGCGCATCAAGTGGCGACCGAGGTTCTCGGGCAAGCCGAATGACCTACTCGAGAACTTCCCTGCGATGAGGTCAGCCTGAACCTCTTCGTCGAGAACCTCGGCACGAACGATCAGCTTGACTGGCTTCTGACCTTCGTCGTAGATCGGCTCTATCGCCGTCCAGCCATCGGGCAGGAATTCCTGCGTGGCGTTGGCGCTCTTGAAGCGCTCGAAAAGCGCATCGGTGACGGCAGGAGGCAAGCAATACTCATTGAGCTTGCACACCCCTTCGACGCAGGCGGCGATCGCCGCGTCCATAGAGGCATCACCGAGCGCATCAACTCTTCGCGCGATCACATGCGCAGCGGCACGTTCATACTTGAGCGAGACTTCCTCGTGACGCGCGACCAGATCCTCGGCACTTACCTCCGCCAGAAGAAGTGCATCTTCCAGGATGCGACCGATGGTCTTGTTCATGTTCTTACCCTCCGTATTCTCCCTAGCTTAAGCCGGGGTATGTCCAACAAGTAATTGCCTACGTTTCTTTCTTGGTATACAGCTTGCGAGCGTCTAGTCGGAATTCTCAGGCGGGAGCGTGCGCTCGATCGAGGTTGGGCAGACATCGTTACCACTCCTGACCTTGACCTCCCAGGCTGGGTAGATGACTTCAACCTCGCAGATATTCTGCACCACCTCGATCAAATCAGCACCGAAATTGATAATCGCCATTTCGGTCACAGCCTGAGGCAGTGAGCCTTTCTCCTGAGTGACCAAGGCAAGCGTCAGAAGCTTACGCACCTTGGTTACCTGAACCACACACGCAACGTGCGACATCGCCCAGGCCAGGTGCGTAATCTTAGCCATGAGCATGCTTTTCGGCTCGCCAGCCTCACAGCATGCCTCGAGGTCATCGATGATCTGGCCTAGCGGCTTTTGCTGCCCAGCAAGATCACCTTGAAGCTTCGAGAGCTCCTCTCGCGGATTCATGAACGTCCTCCTCAGCCTATTTGTAGGGTGCAAGCTTATGGAGCGAATATTACCTTTTTTAACGCATATTATCAAGGCTTAAATTCAAAAAATATCACTATTGACATGTTCGGGTTTTGTTCGCTAATATTAAATTATGGATCAAACAGCACTTAATGAACCAATCAGTGTCTTAGCCAGCTTCAAGGAAGGCCGGCCCACTCCTCTTATTTTTAAACGTAATGGTCGCAAAACCAGGCTAGAAACAATCGACCTCAAATACGATTATCAAATTGGCGAGACTAGAGTTTATGCTTTCTCTGCCTCCGCCGGCGGAAACACTTATAAAATTACATTCAACAATAAATCTTTGCAGTGGATACTGGAAGAAATTGCCTGTGGATAATAAAAGAATTATTCTCCATATCGATATGAACTCCTATTTTGCTTCTGTCGAGCAGCAAGCTAGGCCAGTGCTTAGGGGTAAGCCAATTGGCATTGTCGGCTCGCTAGACAAAAAAAGAACGATCATCGTCGCTGCTTCTTATGAAGCCAAAGCGCTTGGCATCAAAACCGGCACTCAACTCTGGGAGGCCAAAAGGCTCTGTCCTCAAATCGAATTAATTTCCGCTGACTGCCAGCGCTATGAAGCAATTACTCGCCAATTTTTAAATATTTTTATTTCTAAAACTCCCCTCGTTGAGATCTTCTCTATCGACGAAGCCTTTCTTGACGTGACCACTCAAACAAAAAATTTTGAGCAAGCCGAGAAGCTGGCGCTGCAAATCAAACAAGAAATTAAAGAAACGATTGGGGCAAGTATCCGTTGTTCAATCGGCATCGGCAGCAATAAATTTATTGCCAAACTAGCATCCGAAGCTAAAAAGCCAGATGGTCTAACGATTGTGCCGCCAGGACAAGAACAAGATTTTGTTGATCAATTTGAGCTTAAAGATGCTTGTGGCATTGGCTTTCGGACTGACGCTCATCTTAAAAAGCTTGGGATTAATTCTTTTAGAGATTTACGCGCAAGACCACTAACTGACCTTACCCTTATCTTTCATTCGTACGGACTAAAACTCTACCGCATGGCGCGCGGAGAGGATTTTGACAAAATTAAGCCCTACTATGAGCGCGAATTACCTAAAAGTTTTTCCAGAAGCAAAACCCTAAGGCGAGACGTATTTGATAAAAATGAAATTAAAAATTTTATCATGGCTTTTGCCGCTAATATCGCCGAAGAGCTCAAAAACAAATCACTCTTAGCCACAAACGTTGGACTCTACCTGCGTTTTAACGATTTTAGAGGATATTCGGCCACGATAAATCTTAAAAAATCTACGAATTTCAGTTTAGACTTCTTTAAGGCCTGCAGTAAAATGCTTGATAGCATTGAACTTAACAAGCCAGTTAGAAAAGTAGGTATCTGGATCGGCAAACTGCAAAATGATCATGGACAGGAACTTATTTTTAAAGAATTATCAAAGCCCGTCAAGCTCGAAAAAATTAGCGAAAAGATCAACCAGAAGCATGGCGACAACCTGGTCTTTAGGGCCAGGCTTGCCGGATTAAATTTCTTTGGTAAAACACCAAATTACGGATTTACCCCGTTAGAGATTTTTGAAGATATAAAAAAATCTAAGGAGTAGTATTTAATTGATATTACCGGATCTCTAACGGGGTGAAAGAAAGATTATAAAGTTTAAAAAGCAAGGGGCGACCGAAGTCGCCCCAAAGAAGGTGAAAAAGATGCTAGGCATCGCGAAGCGCGCTACTGACAAACTCAAGCGCTTCAGTCGCATCTTTGATAACTGCATCGAAGCGCTCTTGGGTTGAGAGGGGAAGAAACTTCAGCATGCCTATTTCCGGCGAGTGTTCCAAAACAACGGGCACCTCCGGATACCAGAAACCGATACAGGCAAGCTGCTCCTTGAGAGGCATGGTACCTCGCCCAGGAACCAGATGGCCTTGCCAGCGTTTTCCCGGCACGCTATCGCATATGTGAAACTCGGCGATAGGAGCCAGGTTCTCGACATGGTCACAGAACTCCTCCAGAGAGTATCCGCCGGAAGGATGATACTGCGCTAGGTGTTCAACGTCGACAACTATCCCTACGTCATCAACGACAGAGCAAACGCAGCGTAGCGCCCGAGAAAAGCTCTCAAGCAGGTCGCCTTTGATAAGCGGGTGCGAGAAGAAGTTAGAGTTCTCAACCAGCACACTAAGGTCCTTAAGCTTGCTGATCTCCTCCGACAGCATCAACTCAAGGATGTTCTCGTGATGCAGAATGATCGGTATCTGGTACTCACGGGCAATTTCGATTCCCGGAGTTCCAAAGAGTGGACCGATCATCAGCTGCCAGAGAATAGCAAACTTGACCTCACTTCTAGGTCCGAAACGAAGCCTATTGTACAGACTCCGCCTTGTAACCAGTGGCGATCCATGAAAAGCGACTACTCCGCTATCAATGTCGCTCTCATCAAAGGCTCGAAATGGCGTAAGCTCGACGCCATACAGGCCCATCAGTTCTCGTGCAACGCGATGAGCTACATCCTTGTCTCCCCAGCATGCTACATCAGAAATAGCGATGGCATTCACACCATCACCTCCCTCTCAAGGTTCATTGTGATTTACAATCTAAGTAATTTATCAGAGATGCAATAATACGTCAATTGTTTGTTAACGATAATTTGACAATGTTTTAAAATAGCACTAAAATCTCTCTAATGAGGTGGCACCAAAAACAATCAAAATCACAACAAGCCACCACCATGAGTTAAGGGCCCGCAAGGGTCTTTTTTCTTACATCCCGGGTTAGTAGCCCCTTGAAAGGTAGGTGAGAGACGTGACGATCATAGCCGAAACGCATCGCGATGCTCGGGCTGACGCACTCGAACACTTCGACTTCTGGAATCTCAAGCAAGCCGGAAAGTACTCCTTGGCCAGACACTTGGCAGAAAGAGCTCACGAACTCCAGTATCGCGCAACCGGAGATCTTTACGTCACTCATGTCTATGGGGTGGCTAAGATCCTGGTTGATGCTGGACTCGAAAGAGATCTGATCACAAGAGTATGCGCACTCTTGCATGACACTATCGAGGATTGCGCTCCTGATGATAAGCCTCGATTGAGACGCGTTATCAGAGGGCGCATTGGCCTTGTTCCCTACATGATCGTAGAGACCCTGACCAAGAAGGACGGCATCGACTATCCGACCCAGATGGTCATCTCGATCAGACGCTACCACCAAATCGGACTTTGGCGCGTGCCACTGATCAAGCTTGCCGACATCCTGTTCAACCTTTCCACCATCGAGGGCTTCAACGATCTCACCAAGGAGCTTCACCAGTTCGACAAAGCACGGCGTATCCTAGACGAAGTGATCGTACCCAGTCGCAAGTACATTCCTCGGGTATATCTCGCAGCCTACGATCACCTACTTCAAAGTGTCGAGACTTTGCTTGAACTTAAGCGCCAGGAGTCGATTGACCGCAATCGCCTTCAAGAGCTACAGCTCCACCTCGCCTACTAGCCTCTTCTTGGCCCCAGCACCCCTGGGGCCAATACTTTTTTGCAGTAGTCTATTGAATAAAAACATTTATTTGTGTATCTTAGTTTTCCCCTAAGGTTTTCTAATCCTTGACAAATATTCCCAATTAGTGACACCAAAGGGTATAATGAAAAAAATGAGAGGAGGTGAGCAAAGATGGCAGATGAAGATATGGACGTAGAAGAAAAAGACGAGGAAGTTGAAGAAGAAAAAGAAGGTGAAGAAGAAGAAGTAGAAGAAGAGGAAGTTGAAGAGGAAGAAGAAGTCGCTGGTGACGAAGACGAGTCCGACGACAACGAAGAAGACGAAGAAGAGGATGAAGAATCCGACGACGAGGAAGAAGAAAAAGAATAATTTTATATGAAGAGAGGGCCGATAAATCGGCCCTTTCTTGAAAAATGATTATAATCCTTTATTTATTTTTGGCTATTTATTATATCTCGATAATAAGAGGGATGTTTTTAGCGGTAGGTAGATCGAAAAAATTGTTTAGATCAGAAAGCTTTTTAATCTATCAAAAGATTTCTCTTATCGTTGCTATCCTCGCACTAATCTTAAGTTTTTACCTATCTATCAATCTTATTTTGTATTTATTGCTAGCAAATATTGTGATTTTATTCTTGTTTTATCTGCAGCCCACACCCAGAACAACCAAATTTATCGCTATTTGTTTTGCTGTGATCCAGATAATTTTTGTAGTTGTATATTTTCTTCAAAAATAAATTTATGCTAAGATAGATTTAAGAAAGGAGGAGAATGAAGAAATTTGCTCTAGCGTTTGTAATAGTTTTTGCAGTAGCATTGCTCGCAGGATGTAATGCAAAGAATAATACTAATTTCGATAATGCCGACACTGCTTCTTTTGATGCAGCAACAGATACAGAGGCACAAGACCCAGGTAATCCACCAATTCCACCTGAACCAACAGATGGCTCCACCCAAGCTGCCGAGTGATCCCAAGTCTTCGTGAAGAAAAAGAAATTTGGAAGAATGGCTATAGTTTAATTTGTGGTATAGATGAAGCGGGCCGTGGCGCAATTGCCGGCCCGCTTGTTTGTGGTGCAGTTATTTTAGATCCTAAAAAAGTTCATAAATATAATGATTCAAAACTATTAAGCAGTAAAAGAAGAGAAGAACTACATGAAAGGCTTAAGCAAGACAGTATCTGTTTTGCTATTGGCATCGCTTCGGTTGAAGAGATCAACCAGCTTGGAATACAAACAGCGACATTTTTAAGCTACGAGCGCGCTATCAATACCCTAAACCCTAAACCAGATTTTCTATTAATTGATTACTATCGACTTCCTAGGACTCTTCTGCCGCAAAAATCAATTACCAAAGGAGATAGAATAAGCCAGTCAATAGCTGCTGCATCTATTCTTGCAAAGGTTACAAGAGATAATTTGCTTACTGAATTATCCAAGGACTATATAAATTATAATTTAGACAAGCATAAAGGTTACGGTACGCTTCAACATTTCAATTTAATCGCTAAGTTCGGCGTCTCCCCCATCCACAGAGTTAAATTTATTGACAAATCAGGTAAAATGAAATTAAATTTGGGAGTAAGAGAAAAAAATAAAGGAGCCAGATGAAAAATGAATCGACAGAAAAGACTGTAGAAACAAATGCAGTAGCAAGCATTAAAAACATTGTTGCTTCGCCAAAAGCTAAAAGTATTTTTTCCGAGCTTTTGCCCGGACTATATAGTTACGCAGTTGTTTTCTTTCTTGGAGAAATATTAATCTCTGGTGGGATGTCAGAAAAAAGTCCATATTTCCTGATAACGATTATTATTGCTCTTATTGCATTTCAAATTGCTATCATTAGAAACTCTAATTACTCAAGTATTAGAAAAGCTACTATTGCTGCCGGAGCATACCTAATAGTCTTCGCCGTACTTGATTATCTCATCATCAATCTTTTCTTCGAGAAAAATAATTATGAATTTTACAAATTCTGGCCAAATTACTTCGTTTATCTAGCCGTCATCCTTCTCCCGTTCATAAGGAGTAAGTGGCATTCACTGAGTTCTTTTAACCCTAAATCCCTCTTGACAAAGAAGGGCTGAACCTTATAATCAGATTAAGGTAAATTTTGTAGGAGGGAGGTGTTATAACAAATGGCCTATAGCGCAAAATCAAAAAAAACCGGCGAAACATATTACTTGCACTCAAAAGAAGTCACACTTCGAGGCGGTAGAAAACAAACAATCTACTACTTCGCTAGAGATGAGAGACCAAATGCTTGCGAGCTTCCAGCAGGTTATGAAGTTATGGAAAACTCACGAACCGGTCTTCCAATGCTTAAAAAAGCAAAATAACATTTTAAAGAACGTTTTCAAGAAAAAACCCTATCCTTTTTGGAGGGGTTTTTTCGTTTTTGATTGCTAAATTGGTCAATTTTTGCTATTTTATCCTTATAAAATTATGAAAAAAATTAACCAACTATTTACCATTTTGACCCTGCCGGTCGATGGCATAATGGTAATACTTGCTTTCATTATCGCCTATAAAGCACGAGCTGGTGCGATCGGTTTTCCGGTTATTTATATTTGGCCTTATGCTCAATATTTAAAGCTAGCCTTTCAAATGCTGCCAGTATGGCTAATCGCCTTCGCTTTTGCCGGTCTCTACAAACCACTTAAAAAGAATTTTTTGGAAATTGGGCCGATCATTGCAGGTGCGAGCCTTGGGGCAATGGCTGTGGTTCTTTGGGTCTTCTTGTTCAGAAGTGATTTCTTTTCCAGGCTAATTGTTTTTTATATTTGGGCTTTAGCGATAATTCTAGTTTCCCTGGGAAGAGCTCTTCTTGGGCTAATTAAATCCAATCTTTACCTTTTTGGCTACAAGGGAAATGGTCTTATTCTTATCGGTAACGACTTAGAGACAGTTGACGCTTTAGCAGAACAAGTTACAAAAGATAAATCACTTGGCTACAGATTGATCGGATTAGTTACCAATAAAGACAAGCATGAATCTATTAAGAAACTAGGCGGATACGAAGAATTTGACGAGATTTTAGATAAATACAAACCAGATGAAGTAATCGCTGCAGATTCAAACCTTAATAACGAGCAATTATTTAATTTTATGAGATCTTGTCAGGAACTAAAGATTGATTTTAAAGCTGTTCCCGCATACGCACTCGTCAGCGCCAGATCGCTTAATTATGACGCCTTTGCAGGAATTCCAATTATCGAGTTTAGAGGAACACCACTTGGCAGCTGGGGCATGATAGCAAAGAGAATTTTAGATATATTCTTCTCTCTCCTGGCCATTCTAATACTTTCACCCGTTATGCTAATAATCTCGATATTAATTAAGGCTGGCTCTAAGGGACCAGTTATCTATCGAAATATTAGAGTAGGTCCTCACGGCGAATTTGAGACCCTCAAGTTCAGATCAATGAGTACTGAATTTTGTACCGGACCACAATATGGCGGGTCAAGAGCTGAAGAATATGAGAACAAACTAATTGAAGAAAAAAATATAAAAAAAGGAAGCGCGGTTTATAAGATTGCAGATGACCCGAGAGTGACTAAGATCGGAGCATTCTTGCGCAAGACTTCGCTAGATGAACTTCCTCAATTCTTCAATGTTCTGCTAGGCAATATGAGCATTGTTGGTCCAAGGCCTCACCAGCCTCGAGAGGTAGTCAAGTACACCAAAGAACAAAGAAAACTACTTCTGATAAAACCAGGTATCACTGGACTAGCACAAATTTCTGGGCGCTCTGACCTATCTTTTGATGATGAGGCAAGGCTTGATATTTACTACCTCGAAAACTGGTCACTTTGGCTAGACACAGTGATCTCAATAAAAACTTTCGCAGTTCCATTTAAGGGAAAAGGCTCGTATTAGTATGAAGCCGAAGAAGATTGCAATTGTTGCCGAATGGTTGACCTGGCGGGGCGGAGCTGAAACCGTCATCGACGCTCTTCTTGAAGCATTTCCAGAGGCTGATCTTTTTACCACTGTCTACAATGAACAAAAACTTCCTGAATATAAAATCAAAAAACCAAAAACTAGTTTCCTTCAATACATTCCCATTGCTAGGCACAAACATCAGTCGGTCCCCCCTTTGCTGCTGTCAGCAATCAAAAGTCTTGACCTAGAGGGATACGATCTAATAGTCAGTTCGTCAAGCGCGATTGGAAAAGGAATCACCAAACCTAAAGAATCTGTACACGTTTGCTATTGCCACGCTCCGATGCGATATGTCTGGCAACCAGACCTTGATAATCGTCTTGTTTCCAAACCATTTGGAAGATTATTTTTAGACTATTTAAAAAGATGGGATCTTAAAACGAATAAGAATGTTGATTATTTCATCACAAATTCAAAAACTGTTCAAAGAAGAATTAAAAATTTTTACGCTAGAGATTCTAAAGTCATTTATCCTCCAGTTACCCTATTAGAATGTCCGAAAGAAAATACAAAATCAGACTATTACCTAACCCTCGGAAGATTAATCCCTTACAAGAAGAACGATCTTGCGATTCAAGCTTGTGAGAAGATTGGCAGAAAACTACTTGTCGCCGGAGATGGTCCGGAGTTGGATAATCTTAAAAATATTGCCAAAGCCAACACTTCGTTTTTAGGAAGAGTCTCTAACGACGAAAAGAAAAAACTACTCTGCCAAGCAAAAGCACTTATTTTTCCCCCGGAAGAAGACTTTGGCATTGTCCCGATCGAGGCCCTATCTGCTGGCACGCCAGTTATTGCCTATGGCAAAGGCGGAGCAACTGAATACATAGAATCTGGTAAAAACGGCTTGCTTATCAAAAATCAGACGCCTGCATCACTTGTAGAGGCAATAAAACTTTTTGAAAAAACAAAATTTGACAAAAAGGATATAATTAATTCAGCTCATAAATTTTCAAAAGAAAGATTTATTAGAGAAATTAAAGAATTTATCGAAAGGATTTAAATGGAAATAAAAGATTACTACTTAATACTTAAGAAAAATATTTGGTTGATAGTTTTAATAACGGTTGTCTTTGGAGTAGTTTCCTACATAATGACCGCTACAGGGAAACCAACCTATCAATCTTCAGTTGCAATTGAAATTTCAAGGCAACAAAGCCAACAGCAAAAAGATGTGAGCTATTATCAATATGAGAATTATTATTCTCAAGCTTCTTCTACATTCATTTCAAGCAATATTTCAGATTCCCTAACTTCAGCTTCAACGGTCGCTAAAATATTCGAAACCGCTGGATACCCAACACCTCCCGGATCTGTCAAAGATCTAGGAAAAACGTTTACGGTCAGAAAAAAACAAGAGTCATCGACTGTTGTCGATGTTTCTTATTCGAGCAAGAATCGCGAACAGGCAGAAAAAGTTATCTCTGCTGCAGCTCAGGTAGTTCAAGACAAGATTAATGATGAAGGTAAGAATGATCTTTCCGGAAAATTCATTGCTAGATCAGACCAGCCAGTTGTCGTAACAGTACCAAAACAAACTACCATAAATACTATTATTGCCGTTTTCCTTGGCCTGTTTGTCTCGCTTGGAATTATTTCAATCCGAGAAGCCATTAAGTAAAAAATGACAACCGAGGGGAATAGTCAAGACGTTTACGACCTAAAACCAATTAGATCGAAAAAGCTAAATCTAAAATATTACCGATCGGACCATCGTATTTCTCTTAGAGGTAGAAAGAATTCTCGTGTAGTTAAGTTTATTATCGGTTTATCAATAATAGCTCTCGCAATTATCGTCTTCAATACAACTGCTTTTAAAGAGTTGATGATTCTATACAAAATCAGAAATAAAGATATTCTGATTGGCTTTCAGAATAGCGCCGAGCTTAGACCTACCGGCGGCTTCTGGGGAAGTTTCGGGATATTAAAAGTAAATAGCGACTTCTCTAGCAATCTCAGATTCGATACAAATCCTTATAAGAAAGATAATTTGGTTTTCAAAAATTCAACCGTTCCTCTTCCAAAGCCACTCCAGGAAACTTGGCCTGATCGTAATCAAAGTTTTGTAAACGCGAACTACAACATTGACTTTCCGCAAACCGCTAAGTCACTACAATGGTTCTTAAGTGAAGGATGGGGCGAAAAAACTGATGGAGTTATCGCTATTTCTTCACTATCAATAATCGACCTTCTTAAAATTACTGGGCCAGTCGTGGTAGACAACACAGAAATTAATAGCGAAAACTTTACCAACATTCTTTCTGATAAAATCGACCGTGATTATTGGCTTAGCGAAGAAAACAAAACTATCAATGAGCCGAAAACTATCCTCAAAGATCTTTCACCAATCCTGATAGAAAAAAGCAAAAATATAGGAAAGGTACGTTTGTATAAATTCTTATCCTCTCAGATAAATGAAGGAAGGATATTGGCATATTTCAATGACAGCAAAATTCAGAAATTATCAAATCAAATTGGCTCTAGTGGAGAAATATTGTCTAATGGAATGGACTATCTAAACATAAATAACGCAAATTTAAATGGCGGTAAATCCAGCCTGAATGTGATTCAAGTAATTCGCTACAACATCAATGAATCCTCGACTAGCTCCCACCCACAATCAAATCTATCTATTACTAGATCTCAGAACAATTCTTGGCCCAATATCTTAAACAGAAATTACACCAGGGTACTCGTTCCGCTTGGATCAAAATTATTAAGCGCCAAGCTTGATGATGAGGACATAACAGAATCAGTCGAAGTTGGTGAAGAAGCAGGCAAAACTTACTTTGGATTTTGGTTCTCGGTAGGTCCGGGGGAAGCTAAGACGGCTACACTCGATTATGAAAATTCATTTGAAAATTCTAATTTTAGTAACTATAATCTTGTTTGGCAGAAGCAGCCGGGCACGCTGCAAGACACGATTGAAATTAAAGCTGCCGACAAAACGCTTTACAGCGGAAAATTTGTCAAAAATTATCTAAAAGTTGCTATGTAACTCCTGGTATTATAGGGGAAAAGCTGGTATGATAAACTAAACTGCATAGAGGTGTTTTTATATTATGAATAAACAAGATCAAGCACAAAATCAAAGTTATACCGCGAAAGATATCTCTGTTCTCGAAGGGCTAGAGCCTGTAAGAAAACGTCCTGGAATGTATATCGGTGGAACCGGAATTGACGGACTCCATCATTTGGTATGGGAAATACTAGACAACTCAATCGACGAAGCTCTTGCTGGACACGCTAATGCAATAACAATCGAAATGCTGCCAGAAGATACAATAAGAATTACTGACAATGGACGAGGAATTCCGGTTGATATCCACGAGCAGACAAAAAAATCAGCCCTAGAAACCATAATGACTACCTTGCATGCTGGAGGTAAGTTTGGCGGTGACGGTTACAAAGTATCTGGAGGACTTCATGGAGTAGGATCATCAGTTGTAGTAGCCCTATCCTCAAAAATGACAGCCCAGGTCAAAAGAAATGGCAAGATTTATGAACAAACATATTCACAAGGAAAAGTAACGAGTGAAGTAAAAGAGTTCGGAAAGTCAGAAGAGACCGGTACAATCATCTCTTTCAGCCCTGATCCAGAGATATTTGAAGAAACAAGATTCTCGTTTAAGACTATTGCTGAGCGATCAAGACAACAAGCCTTCCTAACACGAGGTGTAAAAATTACAATTATCGACACCCGTGAAAAGGACACTCAGAAAGTAACATTTTATTTTGAAAGCGGAATAAATGCTTTTGTAAGATTTATAAACAAAAATAAATCTTCCCTAATTGATACTCCGATTTATATATCCAAAGAAGACGACAATGGATCGGTTGAGGTTTCGCTTTCATACACAAATGATTTCAACGAACACACTTATTCATTTGCTAACAACATCTCTACTATAGAAGGCGGAACTCATTTGACAGGATTCAAAACCGCATTAACTCGTGTGATAAATGACTACGCTAAGAAAAATGACCTACTTAAGGGCATAGACGGAGGACTAACTGGCGACGATGTACGAGAAGGACTGACTGCAATTATTTCTGTAAAACTCGGCAATCCGCAATTTGAAGGCCAGACCAAAGCAAAACTCGGCAATCCTGAAATGAAAAGTGTCGTAGAATCTGCCGTTACCGCAGGACTAAACTCATATTTTGAAGAGCACCCGAGCGACGCAAAAACAATTATTGAAAAAGTATCTCTTTCGGCGAGAGCGAGATTAGCAGCTCGCGCAGCTCGAGATACAGTCATCAGAAAAGGCGTCCTAGAAGGCATGACCTTGCCTGGAAAATTGGCTGACTGCTCAGAGAAAGATCCCGAAAAAAGTGAAATATTCATCGTTGAGGGAGACTCAGCCGGAGGCTCTGCCAAACAAGGTCGTGATCGAAAGTTTCAAGCGATCCTTCCGCTGAAAGGTAAAATTCTAAATGTCGAAAGAGCAAGACTAGACAGAATTCTTTCATCTGACGAAATTAAAGCTTTAATTATCGCGATGGGTGCAGGAATTGGAGAAGAATTTAATATCCAAAAGATGAGGTATCATCGAATCATTATCATGACGGACGCAGATGTGGATGGAAGTCATATTAGCACCCTGCTATTAACTTTCTTCTTTCGTCACTTCAAGGAAGTTATTGAGGAGGGATATATTTATATCGCTCAACCTCCCCTCTTTCTCGTGCAGTCAGGTAAAGATAAACATTGGGCTCATTCAGAGAAAGAACGTGATGAAATTACAAAGAAATACCAATCTAAGTCTAATAAAATAAATGTACAAAGATATAAAGGTTTGGGAGAAATGAACCCAGAACAGCTATGGGAAACGACTCTTGATCCAGCCAATCGAAAACTCCTACAGGTTAGCGTTCGCGATGCTGAAAGAGCCGATGAAGCATTCTCAATGCTTATGGGTGATGAAGTTCCACCACGAAAAAGATTCATTCAGACACGAGCAAAGAGTGTCTCTAACTTAGATATTTAGCCCGTTAGAGATAACAAAAATATCAATTATGTACAAACAATTTATCAAAATAAATAAATATAGCCCCGCCACGAGAATATTCACGGAAGCTTTAGCTTCCTATCTCTAACGGGCTGAATATTCACAATTACTATGGTAGATAAAAAAGACGAATCACAAATCGAAGAAGCTCCTGAGGAGCTAGAAGAGAAGAGCAAGCAGGATAAGGCCGAGGAAGACCTTTTGCTTGATGCTGCGAGCAAAGATGCCAAAGAAAAAGATGAAGAAATTGAAGAGTCGACAGCAGATAGTTCGCAGGTTACTGAACTCGAAGAAAATTTAGATACCAAACTCAACTTCCCTGAGCAGCCAGAATTTGTTTATCACAAAACTGAATATGGAGATATAGCCGAACAACCGATAATCGACGAGATAGAAAAATCATATCTAGACTACGCAATGAGCGTTATCGTCTCTAGAGCACTCCCCGATGCAAGAGATGGACTAAAGCCTGTTCACCGAAGAATCCTGTATGCAATGGGAGACATGAACCTAGTCTCGAGTGCTAGATTCACCAAGTCCGCCAAGATTGTCGGAGAAGTTCTAGGTAAATATCATCCACATGGTGATGTTGCAGTATACGACACAATGGTTGGAATGGCTCAAGATTTCAAAATGAATCTGCCGCTTATTCATGGACAAGGAAACTTCGGATCCATGGACGGCGACCGCGCAGCTGCAGCAAGATACACAGAAGCTAAGCTTGCAAAAATTGCTGATGAGATGCTTACTGACATCGACAAAGATACTGTTGATTTTGTTCCAAACTACGACAACACACTCAAAGAACCATCGGTTCTTCCGACTAGAATTCCCAACCTACTTGTAAACGGTACAGTTGGCATCGCTGTCGGAATGGCCACGAACATTCCACCACACAACCTCGGCGAACTATGTGATGGAATATTGCAACTCATAGATAATCCTGAAATTACAATTGAGCAATTGATGGAATTTATTAAAGGCCCTGACTTTCCCACCGGCGCCACAATTCACGGTACAGAGGGCATAAAAAATGCTTTTGCAACCGGAAGAGGAAAGGTTGTTATCAGAGGAGAAGCCGAAATCACCGAAACAAAACGTGGATTTGAAATCATTATTTCCTCAATCCCCTTCCAGGTAAATAAATCAGATCTTATATCTAAGATCGCCAGTCTTGTTAAGGAAAAAAGGGTTGAAGGAATCACTGAGATTAGAGACGAATCAGACAGAAACACAAAAGTAAGAATTTTGCTCGAGTTAAAATCAAGCGCTTACCCAAAGAAAGTATTAAATAAAATCTATTCTCTTACGCCTCTACAAACCGCTTTCCACATCAACATGCTAGCGCTCGTTGATCGTATTCAGCCAAGAGTTCTTAATTTAAAATCAGCTCTTAAGCAGTTTGTCAGCCATCGAGTTGAGGTAATAAGACGACGAACTCAGTACGACTTAGATCGCGCTAAAGAACGGGCACATATCTTAGAAGGCTTAAAAAAGGCCCTTGATCATATTGATGAAATTATCACTCTAATAAGAAGCTCGGCGAGCCGCGATGACGCCAAAGAGAACTTAATAAAGAAATTTGAATTTAGTGATGCTCAAGCCAACGCGATCCTGGAAATGAGACTTTCCGCCTTGGCGGCACTTGAAAGACAAAGGGTTGAAGATGAGCTAGCCGAGAAACTCAAATTGATCAAAGAACTTCAGGCTATTCTTGATGACCCAGAAAGAGTCCTTAAGATTATTAAAGATGAAACCACTCAGATCAAAGAGAAATATGCCAAGCCAAGACAAACAAAAATTATTTCTCAGGAAATTGGTGATTTCAAAGCAGAAGACTTAATTCCAAACGAAAGCGTGATCGTTACTTTGACTAAAGGTAATTATATCAAGCGAGTTCCTGTAGACGCTTATAAGAAACAAGGGCGAGGCGGTAAGGGAATTATCGGTATCACTCCAAAAGAAGAAGACCAAGTTATCCAAATGGAAGCAGCTAATACTCATGATTCCGTATTCTTCTTCACTAACCTTGGTAAGGTTTTCTCGCAAAAAGTATATGACATGCCAACATCTTCAAGACAGGCACGAGGCACTGCAGTTGTAAATTTGATTCAAATCACACAGGAAGAAAAAGTTACTGCAATGCTTATAATTCCTAAAGACGAAAAGATTGAAGGTAAATACTTCTTAATGACGACCAAAGAGGGTGTTATCAAGAAAACACCAATCTCGGCCTACACAAACATCCGAAAAACTGGACTCATCGCTATTAAGCTAAAAGACAAAGACGAACTTAGATTTATCAAAATCACTTCTGGAAATGACTTCGTAGTAATCGTCACACGAAATGGTAAAGGAATTTTATTTGAAGAGAAGGAAGTCAGATCGATGGGTAGGTCAGCTTCAGGAGTTATCGGAATTAGGCTTAGAGGTGACGATGAAGTTATCTCAACTACAAACTTCATTAAAGAAGGTATGAAGTTTGAGCTTATTACCGTTCTAGAAAACGGCTTTGGCAAGAGAACTCTAATTCTAAAGAATTTCCCAATCCAAAAACGAGGTGGATATGGAGTAATTGCCTCTAGAAGCTCAGACAGAACTGGAAAATTGGTTGAGGCAATCATCACTGACAACGTCGTTCAGGATCTTATCATTGCCTCTAAAAATGGCCAGGTGATCAGAATTCCGATGAAAGCAGCTAAGCTTCTTGGACGAGATACCCAGGGCGTACGCTTGATGAGACTCTCACAATCTGATATGGTTGCATCTGTTTCGATTGTTAGTGAAGCTGCTGAGGAAGTAGAAGAGTCTACTGGAGACAATAACCAAAACAATCAAGCAGCACCAACCGAAACTGTTAAAGGCGAAGGACTAGAAGTTAATTATTACGATGGAAGAAAATAAAATATCATTACCCGCTGTCGTTCCGGTAAAAATGCTTGCCGATGAATTAGGTGTGAGCGCTGTTGAAGTCATTAAAAAATTAATGATGAATGGAGTAGCAGCAAGTATTAATGAAAGTATTGATTATGATACTGCATCAATAATTGCTGATGAATTTGGCGTGGTCGCTTCACAAGTCGATGAGGTATCCGAAGAAAAGCAAACTCGAGACAATATTGATTACAAGCTAGAAAAGCGCCCACCAATTGTAACAATTATGGGACATGTCGATCATGGAAAGACGAAATTGCTCGATGCAATTAGAAACACCAATGTCATTGAAACAGAATCCGGTGGAATAACACAGCATATCGGTGCCTACCAAACGAAAATTGAAATCTCTGACAAAGGCAAAAAAACACAGAAAACTATTACCTTCCTAGATACTCCGGGTCATGAAGCTTTCTCAAAAATGAGAGCTCGTGGAGCAAACATTACTGACATTGTTATTCTCGTCGTTGCTGCCGATGAAGGAGTTAAGCCTCAAACAATTGAAGCTATTTCACATGCTAAGGCTGCAAAAGTTCCAATTATTGTGGCAATAAATAAAATGGATAAGCCTGAAGCTGATCCAGATCGAGTCAAAAGAGATCTTTCAGAATACAACCTAGTCCCCGAAGAATGGGGTGGTAAAACTCCAATGATCCCCGTCTCAGCGAAGACTGGTCAGAATTTAGAAGAACTTCTTGAGATGGTTATCCTGACTGCTGAAGTAGAAGAGTTAACAGCTCCTATCGATGCACCAGCAGAAGCAATGATCATTGAGAGTAAAGTCCAAAGCGGTAAAGGCGCGGTGGCAAGCGTCATTATAGAACGCGGAATTTTAAAACAAGGCGATGTAATTATATATGATGATGAATTCTGCCGCGTTCGTTTCATGGAAAATTGGCTAGGCGTTAGAATTAAAGAAGCAAGACCAGCAGACCCCGTCTTGGTTGCCGGGTTCAAAAAAGCACCCAAAGTCGGCTCAACTATGAAAGTAGTTAAGGACGAAAAGGCTGCAAAAGAAATTGTTGTAAACCTACAAAAATCATCTTCAGCCAAGACTATCAAAAAAGGAAGTGGATTAGCTGATTTCTCACAGGAAGCCAAAGACGGCAAAATCAAAGAATTAAGCATAATCCTAAGAGCAGACGTAAAAGGCTCACTTGATGCGATCAAGGAATCACTAGAGGATATTACCTCCGAAGATGTTAAGCTTTCGCTCGCAAGCGAGGGTATTGGAGCAATTACTGAGTCAGATATAAATCTAGCCATTGCTAGCCACGCAGTTATTATTGCCTTCAGAGTTCCAGTACCACCGGCTGTTTTGAAACTTGCCGAAGCGAATAAGATCAAGATTTCAAAATACGATATTATTTACGAACTTATTGACGAAATAACTGCAGCCTTAGAGGGAATGCTTGAACCAGAGATTGTTGAAACCATTTTAGGTAGACTTGAGATTCTTAAAGTCTTCCGCAAAGAAAAGGACAAAGGAATAGTAGGCGGAAAAGTAATTTCTGGAAAAGTATCCCCTGGCACAAAAATTAGAGTATATAGAGAAGATGAAATTATTGGTGAATTAAAAACTGATGCAGTCAAAGTTGCAAATGAAAAAGTAAATCAAGTTGATAAAAATTTCGAATGTGGAATAAGTTATTTGGGCGATGCAAAACTAAAAGAAGGCGATATCCTAGAATTTGTATTAGTTGAAGAAAAACTAAAAACACTTAAGAAACGAATAGCCTCTTAGCCTTGACAAAAGCCTCTCTATACCTTATAATGACCTCTGTCTTATGACAAAAAACAACGAAGAGCCTCCCCTTAAAAGTATCGGAGGCCTTTCAAAAAAAACGATCAAATTTCTTGCAGATGTATTAAAGCCAGTTGGCAAACAAATATCTGATTTTTATAGTTTTTATCTAGCCAACTACCATCCAGATAAGAAAATGTATCTTAGCTTGCTTCTATTGCTAGCAATCGTGACGATGCCCTGGATCTCTGAGGCTACGGTAAACCAAGAAGTTTATGCCGAACTAAAGAAATACTCACAACCACTTGATCCGATAAAAGCCGGTGAAATGGCCGAAAAGCTTGGTTATTACACACCTGTTCTCGAAGAAAATGCACAGGATGTTAGTATTTCCCTTATGATTGAGAATGATAACTATACTCTAGCGCAGCAACTCTCACTCAATGAAAACTTAAATGCTGGTCTACCAGAAAGACAGCAAGCAACTTATACAGTTCAAAACGGTGAGACTATTATGCAAATTGCAGAGAAGTTCTCTTTGCATGTAGCTAGTATTTTGGATGCCAACGGGATAAAGCCAGAAGATACAAAGAGGATTGCCCCGGGAACGATCCTAAAAATCCCCTCTTCTGATACTTCCACTTCGAGCGATTGGCTAGTTGCAATCAAGAATGCTGAAGAGGCCGAAAAACAAAAGCTTCTTGAAGAGCAGAAAAAGAAGCAGCTTGCCTTGGCAAAATCCAAAGCTTTAGCAGCCTCAAATGCAACCAAAAAAGTAACAGCTGGCGGTTATGATTCGGTTGATAAGAGCGGCATCATAGTACCAATTTCAGGTAGAGGAATATCACAATACTATGGCCGAGGACATACTGGAATAGATTATATGGCAAATGTAGGTACTCCGGTGATGGCCGCTGCTTCCGGAAGAGTTGTTATTACCTCTGGTGGATGGTCAGGTGGATATGGAAATCAGGTAGTTATTGACCATGGGGGCGGACGAGCTACTAGGTACGCTCACCTTAGCTCATTTAACATCTCTGCTGGGGACACTGTTTCAAAAGGTCAGATAATAGGCTACTCTGGTAATACGGGTAGATCGACTGGTCCCCACCTGCATTTCGAGCTTATTATAGGTGGAAGACCGGTGTCACCATTCTAAACTAAAATAAAATTATGTTGATAGATGAAGCAGTAGTCGATATTGAAGCAGGTAAAGGCGGAGACGGGGCCGTTTCTTTTAGGCGTGAAAAATATATCGACAAGGGCGGACCAGATGGCGGAGATGGCGGTCGCGGTGGAAATATAATTTTAGTCAGTTCAACTGACGTAAACACTCTAATCGACTTTGCAAGATTAAAACATTTTAAAGCTGAAAGCGGAGAAAATGGATCGAAGAAAAAGATGTATGGGGCCAAGGGGGACGATCTTATCTTAAAAGTACCTGTTGGAACAATAGTTTCCGACAAAGAGTCCAAACAATTGATTCATGATTTTAAAAAAGTTGATGAAGAAGTTGTCATTGCCAAAGGTGGTAAAGGTGGTTTAGGAAATTTTCATTTTCGCTCCTCAACAAATAGAGTTCCTAGAGAGTTCGAGCCGGGTGAATTAGGAGAGAAAAAGAAAATTTCACTAGAGTTAAAAATGATTGCGGACGTAGGTTTGATCGGGCTTCCAAATGCCGGAAAATCTACTCTTATTTCGGTAGTCTCAAAAGCTAAGCCAAAAATTGCTAATTACCCATTTACTACCCTAGAACCTAGCCTAGGCGTTGCCAAATATAAAAACAAAACTTTTACCCTTTGCGATATTCCGGGATTGATTGAAGGTGCATCACAAGGAAAAGGTTTAGGAATAAAATTCTTAAAACACATCGCTAGAACTAGAATATTAGTTCACCTGATTGATGCAACCAGCAGCGACTACGAAAGAGATTACGAAACTATTAGAAAAGAGCTTGAAGCATTTGACAAAGAAATGCTCAAGAAGAAAGAAATCATTGTTTTAACTAAAATTGACCTAAATCCCAATATTGATCAGAAATTTAAATATGACTTAGCAATTTCAAGTGCAACTGGCGAAAACGTCGGCCTGCTTCTTGAAAAAATTTCAAAGACTCTATGATCGCTACTTGTCTAGTAAGACAAAAAACATCTAAGAAATACAAGTTCGACTATCTCATTCCTGAATCTTTTTCCAATTTAAAAACACTTGATCTAGTAGAAGTACCATTTTTACGAAAAAAGGTCCAGGCTGTTGTTTTAGAGATTAAGCAATCCTCAAAGTACGCCACAAAAGAAATTGTCAGAGTACTTTCGTCCGGCCCCATCTTCACCCACGAGCAGCTGGCCTTAGCAGATGCGATTGCATATGAATTTCTAAGTGATTTGCCTCAGACCCTTTTTTCGTTTTTGCCAATACTAAACAAGGGTGATCTAAAAAAAATTTCTTCGCCAGGAAAAGCTAGCTTCCAAAGATCGCAGGAGACTTATTTTATCGAAGGACCAAAAACCGACAGACTTCAATATTTCATTCAAACGATCGATCCAAGAAAGCAAAATCTTCTCCTTTTCCCTGAAGTTGAAGCTATCAACGAAGCAAAATCCAAAATTAAGAAACTGAATCCCTCGATTGATGTCTTTATTTGGCATTCTTCACTTAGTAGTAAAGATAAAATGATCGTCTGGAATAAAGTCTCATCGGGTAGTAATTGCCTAATAATCTCCTCTCGGCACGGACTTTTCCTGCCGTTTCGTAATTTAGCGAATATATTTATCGACCGACCAAGTGCTTTTGGCTATTTCGAAGATCAAGATCCAAGATACAATGCTTACAAAGCCACACGAATTTCATCGAAAATTTATAAAAGCAATCTACTAATTGGAGATAGCTCGCCATCATCTGAAGTTTTCGTGTTTATAAAACAAAATAAAATAAAAAGAATTAAATTAAATAGTAAAATCGAAATTCATCGAGTACCTGCTCTTAAGAATATTTTTTCGTCAAATCTATTTATCCAAGAATTTAAAAAAGCTCACAAGATATTGGTTGCTGGATATTTTAAACATGCCTCGACTATAACCTGCCAGGATTGTTTCATAGAATTAAAATGCGCTAAATGTGAAAATGTTTATTTCAAATACCAAGATCAAGAATGTTTGAAATGCGGCCATAAAGCCCCTGAACTCTGTGACAATTGTAAAAGCATTAAGCTCAAAGAATCATTTTTTAGCTTTTCAAATATTACAAAGGAAGTCGAAGATCAGCTGCAAACAAAATCCTCTCTCGATGAAATCTCTAAAGCTAAACTGATAATAAAGTCTCTTAGCGAAGCAGAAAGTCTAAGTCCTATATTTGACATGGCGCTTCTCCCCCACTTCGACTTAACCTCTAATATTCCATTTCTAAACTCAAGGATAAATATATTAAGATCAATCAGAGAGCTTGTATCGCTTGGTATAACTAAAATCTTTATCTCATCGACGACCAGCACAGATCTTGAATATATGCTTGAAAATAATCAGTTCGATAAGATCCTTACTGAAGACTTAAGAAATAGACGCTTAGAGATGATGCCTCCGTTTACTCGCTACCTGGAATTAACTGACTCGGATTTGCCCGAAGAACTACAAAATAAAATAAAGGCAAAAATTATTGAAAATAAAGATAAAAAGTTTGCCTTTCTAACTCACAGTCAAGTTAAAATCCTTCAAGAGTATGTATCCATCAAGCATCCCGACCTAAAAGCCCGACTTGATTCGCCAGACTTTTGCTGATTTTTACGATGATCTCGGGTATGATGAAAGTATGAAAATTGCATTAATTACCGATAGCTATATTCCCGCACCAAACGGAACTAGTATTTCAGTAGAGATAATAAGGCGCTCCCTGGAAGCAAGTGGACATGATGCCTGGGTTTTATGCCCAGAGTATAAGGGACTTAAGATAAAAGAAGACAAAATTATCTCCATGCCCGGAATTTTTTCAATGTCAGATCGATACAAGCCCAAAGTCTGGCCTGTTCGATCACCCTCAAGCAAAGTAATACAAGAATCAAATTTCGACATTGTTCATTCTCACCACTTCTATTCGCCATTTAGTTACGCAAGTAATTTTGCCGAAATAGCAGGTATTCCCCATATAACAACTTTCTATCGATATTTTCCTGAATATGAAGCTAAGCAAAGCTCCCTAAGCCTCACCTCACCTTTTCACAAGTCTGTCCGTCAAACACTTTCTGTTGCAAATTCATCAAAGAGAATGATTGCTCTTAGCTCTCATGCGAAAGCCTATTTTGAGAACTTAGGTGTAAGTTGCGATATAAGTACTATCCCGATTGGAATTTTTACCAAAGATTACGCAAGCTATCCCCCACAGGCCGTTCGAGATAAATTTAAAATCCCAAAAGAAAGAAAAATTATTCTTTATGTTGCAAGATTAGAAGAAGATGCGAATTTAGAATTTTTATTAAAAGCCTTTAAATTGGTATGGAAAAGTCTTGATGACGTACATCTGCTAGTGATCGGCAATGGATCAAAAGAATCAGAAATTAAAAATCTTCTTTTGCACCAAGCATTTGCTGATTATGTAACGTTCACAGGATTTTTACCAAAAAGTCAGGTAAATAAAATTTATGGTGCAGCAGATTTATTTATTTATCCAAAAGATTCAGACCCACAGCCGTTATGCGTTGTCGAGTCACTTGCCGCTGGCTCCCCTGTTGTCGCGTTCAAAGGCCCTGCTAGCGACTTTATTAAAAATAACCAAGACGGACTTCTAGTAGAAGATGATTTAGAACAATTTTCCAAAGCGGTTGTGGATGTTTTACGAAGAGACCAACTCAGGCTCAACTTTTCAATGAGAGCAAGACTCTACGCAAAGGACTTTAGGGCTTCAAAAATGGCCCATTATCTGCTAAAATTATACGAATCAGTTTTAACTGATAAAAACGAGAAGATGTTTTAGAAATGGAATTAGTAGAATTCGAAAACCCCATCCTTCGCAAAGAAGCGAACAAAATTGAAAAGTTCGACAACGAACTTATTCTTTTGGCTGAAGAAATGTTTAAAATGCTTGAGGGATTAGAGGGTGTCGGTCTGGCTGCACCACAAATAGGCAAACCTATAAAATTAGCTGTTATAGAATATGCTCGCAAAGAGAAAGATGATAAAGATATTCCCGATATTCCTAAAACAGTTATTATTAACCCTAGAATTTGCTGGAAAAGTAAGGATACAGAGCTCCAGACAGAAGCATGTTTTTCGATTCCCAAAAAAGAATTTTCAGTCCCAAGGCATAAAAAAATTCACTTAGAATATTTCGATACTTCGGGAAAAAGACAAAAAATTAAAGCAAAAGGTTTTCTCTCTAGAGTAATTCAGCACGAAATCGACCATTTAGAGGGAAGACTCATCTGTGACTACAAATGATCTTCTTCTCAAGCGATACAGATTTTGAAATTTTTTATAAAAAGTTTACTAGCGAAGATTTAAAAATTGATCTACTTGTAACCGAATCACCCAAAAAACAAGGGCGAAGAATGGAGATTAAATATAATCCCGCTCACCAGTTCGCTATCGACAATGGACTCAAGGTAGCTGCTTTCGAAAGGCTAGATGATCAAGCAGCTCGAGAAATAGAAAGCTTTATCGGCTGTGATAAGCTTGGTTTTATTTTCGCTTACGGCAAGATAATTCCAAAAAATATTATTAATCTATTTGAAAATGGAATTCTGAATATTCACTTCTCCCTCCTGCCCGATTATCCCGGAGCATCTCCTCTTCAACAAGCGATTCTCGAGGGAAAAGAATCTACCGGTTATACAATTTTTGAAATAACCGAAGATTTAGACCAAGGAAAAATTCTTTTTCAAGAAGCCGTACCAATTAAGCATGATGATGATTTTGATTCACTAAGAACGAGAATTATTGAGCAAGCTCTGGGCAAACTACCAGAATTATTAAAAAAATATTTAAAGTGGGAAATATCTTTATCGGAAATGCCCGAAATTAAATCAGAATTCACTCATAAAATTAATAAATCGGATGGATTAATCGATAATCAAGATGACGCGAGAACCGCTTATAATAAGATTCGCGCTTATAGCCGCTGGCCAAAAACATACATCCTAGCCGGAGATAAACGCATGATTATTCATAGCGCTACCCTGGAAGGCGATAAGTTGAAAATTATTAAAATTCAACCTGAAGGCAAAAAAATTATGAGCTTTGAAGAGTTCATTAACGGGTATGGTGAATTATTGACAAAAATGCCTCCATTTGTTAAAATTAACTAAGTCATCCTCTCACCCTTATTAACTTATAAGGAGAATGACTAGCCGTATAAGCTAAATTACTTTCAAAACTGAAAAGGGTGTCAGGACAAGAAAAGAAGGAAAACCAGATCAATGTTAGCAATCAGATTTCAACGACAAGGTAGAAAAAATTCAGCATTTTTCCGAGTAGTACTCACGGAAAGTTCTCGCCCGCCAAAATCGGGATTTTTGAAGATTCTCGGATGGTACAATCCCCACACTAAGGAAGTAAAACTTGAAAAAGAAGAAATAACCGCCTGGCTAGATAAGGGCGCTAAAGCTTCAAATTCCGTAGCAAGACTTCTAGTGCAAAGTGGCATCAAACATAAAGGTGCCGAATATACCCCTAATACTCCAAAAAGCAAAAAATCAAAAGGTGATGAAAAATCTGCAAAGCCTGCAGCTCCAAAAGAAGAAGTAGCTGAAGAAAAGACAGAAGAAGTTGAAACTGAGGAATCTTCTGAAGAAGTAAAAAGTGAAGAAGTAGAAGAAGCACCTCAAGAAGTTGCTGAAAAAACCGAAGAAGTTAGTGAAGAAAAAGCTGAAGTAGAAGCTTAAGTTATTTAAAAAGTAGAAAATAATTTTTGATCTAAATCAAGAAAGGATTCTATGGAGAAGGATCAGAATTTCGTGGAGATGGTTGTCAAAGAAATTGTCGACAACCCAGACAAGGTAAAAACCGAAAGAAAAGTTGATGAAATGGGGGTCTTGATTGAGCTCACCGTTGATCCAGCCGATATGGGTAAAATCATCGGAAAAGAAGGTAAAACTGCTAAAGCAATCAGAACCTTACTACGAGTTCTAGGCGCCAAGGAACATGCAAGAGTAAACCTTAAAATCATTGAACCAGAAGGAAGAGAAGTTCCTATCAAAGAAGATGACGCATCCGAAGCACCCCAGGAAACTCCAGCTTCCTCTCAAGCTGAAACCATCGTAGATGCTCCAGTAGCTGATGACTCAGAGGATGATGTAACTCCTCTAGAAGAGAACACAACCGGAATCATCTAAGCAAAAATCAAAAGATATGAAAAAGTCGCCACTAGGCGACTTTTTCAGTATTGATTAATAATGTAAAATAAACTATAATTCAAAGCTATGAAATTCAAAGTGATTACATTGTTTCCCGATTTTATAAGTAACCTAAAAAACTACTCTATTATCGGACGAGCACTTGGCCAGGGTAAAATCGCCCTGGAAACTTTGGATTTACGCGAGTTTGGCCTTGGAAAATACAAACAGGTAGATGATCGACCTTATGGAGGAGGAGTAGGAATGCTTCTTCGAGTAGATGTAATGTACAAGGCTATTAAAAAAATCGCCCCTAGAGCAAACAAAAAAAGACGAACAATACTTCTTAGCGCCGATGGAAATATATTTACCCAAAGAGACGCTGAGCGACTCCTTAAGTATGAAGAGATTGTTCTTGTTTGCGGACACTATGAAGGTCACGACAAAAGAATCGAAGAATATGTCGACGAAAAAATATCTCTAGGCAAATTCGTCGTTACCGGCGGAGAACTTCCAGCAATGATCATTATAGATTCAATCTCTAGGCTTCTCCCAGGAGTACTTGGCAAAGATGAATCCTCTAAAGATGAAAGTTACTCTATCCAAGAAGATCAGGAAATATTAGAGTATCCCCAATATACTAGACCTTTTGATTTCAAAGGTAGCAAGGTACCAGAAGTCTTACTTTCAGGTGATCACAAAAAAATTAAAGCTTATATCAAGAAAAATACTAATTTTGTACAAAACTAAATAGTTAGTAAGTCCTAAAAATTTTCTAGAAGCTAAAAATTTTGACACCTTGATTTAGTTATAACTAATTAGATATAATTTTAAGTAGAAATGTTAGTCGTTTTAGTATAGGTTTGCTTTCAACCAGCAAACAGCCCAAGGAGGGTGATTGTCGAGTTTAACAAAGCTTCTTAAAAGACCAAGAATCTCGCGCTTGATTACTTTTAGCGTTGTAGTAGTGCTAATTGCTGTCAGCGCTTATTTTGCTTTTAAGCGAGGGATATTTGCAGATGTTTCAGTTGCCTGTAAGGTTCAAATGAGGGATGGCGTAAATGTTCAATTCGATGACACTCAAGACATCGATAATACAGGAGGCGCTATAGTCAATGGATGGGATAAGCTTTATTTGATTCTTGGCGGACAAACTACTCAGTTTGTTTCAACCCAAAACAGATATATTAATGTCTACGACACCGGAGGTTCCTCGTACCTCTATTCAAAAGGAAGTAATCCTAGATCCGAAGTGCCTCAACCAACTCAACCAGAAATAAAATCGACAACATTTGATTGTACTGGTGGAAAAACGTTTGAGGTCACCTATGCAAACACTTCACGAACAGGAATTCAGGGAATCAACATAAGGCAAGTTACATCAGGCAATACAGACACAGGCAATCCATCTGACCAGGTCTGCACCAAACACTGGAATATAAGTACATCTAGATATGTATATTCGTATCAACCGCGGTCTGTAGCAGAAGCAAGTGGCGGCGATTACGAGATAGTTGCCAATAGTGAATGTCAGAATAACGGGGTCGTAAGTCCATCGCCCACTTCTTCGCCAGCTTCACCTCAAGCCTCCCCCTCGCCATCACGCACTTCTTCCATAACACCTTCGGCAAGTACAACTGTAACAGTAGGTACTTTAGGTACGGACGGTTGTCCAGCGAGTCAGGTGAAAATTAGCTGGATTGAAGGATCGGGTAGTACCGGAACAAGCTGCGTTGCATGTAGTTTTATTCCGCAAAGCGCCGTCTCGACTGGAGCAGCTGGAGATTTTACTTTCGACACATCAAATTATGCAACGAAATGCACTACTGGATCAAACGAACCAGTAAGCAATAATCCAACCTTTGTACCAACTGCAACTTCAGCCGTAAACGCTTCTGGCGTGACCTGGAAATGCCTGGAAGCACCACCAGCTGGAGCTAAATGGTTTTATCGAACAACCGGAGGCGTTTGGCAACAGCAAAATAGCACTATGACAGTTTCTGATCCAGGTACTTACGAGAAGCCAGTTTCAAATTGCGGATCTGCGGCTCCTACGGATAAACCAACAAATGCAAGCGCTACGACTATTGGAGCAAATGGCGAACTAGTAAATAGCACTCCTGGGTGTCCGACAGGAAAGAAATGCATTCAAACCAATGGGGTTTACGAATGCGTTGATCAAAATGCTACCTTAGGCCCTGACTCTATTCCAATTACTGATATCAATAAATGCTCTTACGCATCTAACTCGACAGCTACTAACCAGACAGCCGGCCCTTCGCTTCAAGACAATCCAAATGCAGTCACCATCCCAGTTCAGGGTATAACTGCGCAAGAACAAGCTGCCCTCAAGAAGGGACGTGTCGCAATAACTGCTTATCGCTACTCACAAGCTGGTACGGAAAAAGCAGGGGGTAAATATGTCACTGTCGGAGGCGCCAAGCTTAGAATAACTGGTCAAGTTAATACAAATAACTCGGTACAGGCTCCAGCAAATCCGTCATCAACAAACAGGGTTTTCAACCAGGGTGTAGCATGTGGAGCCTGGGATAGCTATAAATATATGCCCGGATTGAGAGCATTTTTCAAAAATACCGTTGCCTTTGATGTAATGACTCCTGACAACGGTAGAGACAATAGTACAACTCAGATCATTGATTTACCGGTTGGACTCTACACCGTCCAAAGCGGAACTGCCAAAACCGGGTTAATTATTAAAGATAAATTTTGTTTTAGCGTCCAAGAAGGACAAACAACTACTCTTGACGCTCTACTTCTCGCTAAATCATCTGCTGAACCTCCTGGAATCAACTACCCAGTCTCATATCAAAAAACTGCAAATGGAGTAAATAGATATTTCGCTAACGGTTTAGATTGGATGTATATTCCCGAAGCACCATACTATGGCTGGCAAAAAGTTCAGCAGGGGCAAGCCAATAATGGCTACAATACTAATTCACCAATTGGATATACACAAGAAGGTGGCATTGTCCCAGGAATAGACCCATCCCTTGGAATACCTGGGGGTAGCATGGCCCAGCTGATGAGACTTTGTCAGGCAAGCATGAATTCTAACGGAAGTATTGATACGTCAAGACTGATGGAAGTTGGTGCAGTACTTGGCTTCTTGTCGGGAGATAGCAATAACATTGGCGACAGACTCGGAAATGCACTTATTGGAGGAGGAATTGGCTGGGCCATCAACCAGCTAACCGGCGGAAAGACGATAGACTTCAATATAAACCTAAATACGATCACAGACCAATGCAACTATTTAAATCAAGTATCGGTGCCATTTGACTGCACTGGATGTTATCGAGGAGGTTATTGCCCTCCTGGATGCACTGCAAATAATGCTGGGCTACAAGGGCTCGACTACTTATCACTACTTAGAAGATAATGAATAAATTATTAATAATCCTCGCCCTGATAGTGTTGCCCCAAACTGCAATTGCTCAAACTAGCAATGAACTTGGCCCAGGGACATCAGGTGAACTAGGCAACGCCAATAACAATATTGCAGGTGAGGCCCTTCAGCCGACGATAGATAAAATTACACTACCTACAGAGCTTGGTAATGCCGCTGACAATACATCTTCCGAGCAGGTACAGCTAGTTATCAAATGTATCAACAAAACCACCAGTAGGCTCTTAGGTGGAGTGAAAATAACACTCGAGGGCGGTGATGATAAAGGTGAAGTTACACTCCCCGACCCACCAAAGGAAATAGACGGTGAATTAGTTTTCAAAATAATTCCAGGAACTTACAAAATTACAGCTTCTAGGGCTGGGTATAGAACTCTTTCAGAAGAGCAGGATTTAAGTGGCGAAAACCTAAAGCTCACAATCCAACTAGAGCCTCTTAGCTCGACACCCGACCCTGAAGCAGAATTCTCACGAAGATTGCAACTTCTCCAAATGACTCAAGCTATGAATCAAAGTAATCAGACTTATCCTTATAATCAAAATTACCCCTACCAGAATAGCTATCCCTACACTAGTAATACGGGTTACACGGGCTACCAGACTCCTCAAAACGGATATGTATATTCTTCCAATCAAGCCCTAACCGCCCCGCTTGTCGTTAATATCCCAGCCTTTTCCCTAATGAGCGGCTTCGGAAATTACGACATTAGAATTATAGATCCAACAACCGGAAACGAAGTCAGCTTGATGAGCTACAGCAACACAGGCACAAATAATTATTTCTCAAGTACGTACCAAAACATTAATAAATATGCTTGTCTTAGACCGGGTCAACCCTATATTCTTAGATTTAGAAGCCTAAATACATACGATACTTACTCCAGCGATACTGATAACTATCAGGATTTCACTTTTCAAAGCGCAACCTTAGGTGGTTATACGAAAGCTCAAATAATCGAGCAGCAGGTTGGACTAAGTATCATTGGCCCTCATCCAACTATTGGCCAGCCAATAATCCAAAACCTTGCCCTACAAGGCGCAAACCTACCGATCAATTGTCCAATGACGGGCTACGCAAATTCTTATAGCCCAGCATATAATTCCGGCAATACAACTTGGGGGGATCAGACAGTAAGCCCGAACCTCATCGGTAGTTATAGAGTCGAACGGCCACAATACTCGAGTCAATATTTCTTGGTCAACAATTCTGTATACAACGATGCTAGACCGATAACGTTTGTCGAAAACAATGCTGGTGATGGAGGTTTAGCATTTGTACCAGCACAATCTGGAAATCTATATTCATCCAACTACTCGTCAAGCCAATGGTACGTGACGACATACACTAGAAACATCTCTTCTCAGGTATCAACATGCAAAACATATGTTTCCGATCTAATTAAGAAAACTGAATTTGCACGACTAGATTCTGCGCTTCAAGCAAAGGCTAAGAACGACGTAGATAGCTTATCCTCATCCTCATTGTCCAACAAGGAGAAATTAAACCTTTGCCTAGCAATAAAAACCTCACTGGCCAGTGGATATCAATTACTGTCTGTTGCAATTCCAGCGATGAACAATACCGAGATAATTGTAAATATCAATACAAGTAAATTTACTCGGGTAAATCTTACACCCGACGAATATAAAAGAGCTGTGGCAGGGCAAACACTACAAAATTTTGATGTCAAGCAGCCTTGACACTTGTCCAAATAGTACTATCATAAACCTATGAATTTGATTGATCAGATCTTAGAGCAAGCACGAAATATTCTTTATTGTCCTGTTTGTAATAACCAATATGACAGGCAAAGAATAAGATTCAGGGGCTTTATAGATAATACCTACATATTTCAGGCTTATTGTAATTTAAACCATCAGCCAGTAGCAATTACCTATCTAGCCAGTTTAAACAGCATCGACAAACCTATAAGCACCTATTTTCACCTGCTCTCTGGGGAAAAATTAGATAACGAGATTGCAGGAAAATTAGATGAGGCTTTGACTCATTACAATGGAAAAATTGAAGATCTACTAAACTCTTGAAAAAAATAACAAATTCGGGTATTATATACTTCGTATTTAAAAGGTATAAATTATGGAAACCAAAAAAATCAGTTTAGACGCAAAAACACGACTTGTTATCGGAAAAAAAGTAAAAAGCCTTCGTGAAAACGGAGTTATTCCAGCTGTTTTGTACGGACATAACACCAAGCCACAATCTTTAGAAATTAAAACGACTGATTTTAATAAAGCTTATGATGAAGCAGGAACTTCTACACTCGTAGATCTCAAGATCGACGATGGTAAATCAACAAAAGTTCTTACTCACGAGCCTCAGGTTCACCCAGTAACTGGTGAGACAATGCATGTCGACTTCTACTCAGTTAGAATGGACGAAAAACTACAGACTGAAATTCCTCTTGAATTCATCGGGGAATCAGACGCCGTTAAGAATGAAGATGGAACATTAATAACCAATCGAGATAATATTGAAATTGAATGTTTGCCGTCTGACCTTATACCTCATTACGATATTGATATCTCTGCTCTTAAAACATTCGATGATCAAATTACTGTCGCCGACATCAAACTACCTTCAACAATTGAGATCTTAACTGATCCAGAAGAAGTAATTGCTTTCGTTGAACCTCCACGATCCGATGAAGAACTAGCCGAACTAGAAGAGTCTGCCGCCGAAGAAGAGAAAGAAGCTATTGACCAAATCGCTGGCGAAGAAGGCGAAGAGACTACTGCTGAAGGCGAAGAGAAACCAGCCGAAGAAACAAAAGAATAAAAACGCACTACCGCAACAGCTAATCGAAAGTGAATTGAAAACTACTGATAAAAATAAATATAGTAATTTTTATGTCTGGTCTCTTGGCTGTCAGCAAAATGATCGAGACGGGGCAATCCTAGTAGAAGTTCTAAAAAAATTGGGACTTTGCGAATCATCTCCTGGAGATGCTGACATTATCTTTATTATTGCTTGCGCCGTTAGGCAAACTGGAGTTGATAGAGTTTACGGACAGGTTAATAACTGGCAAGGGAAAAAAATTATTGTTTCTGGTTGCGTTCTTGATTCAGATAAAAAGAAGCTCGCAAAAAAAGACGTAATATTCTGGGACATTGAAAAAACAAATGAGCTACCTAACATTCTAAATCTAGATAAAGCAAACGCAAACGCACTTCTTGAAGATAGTATCGAAGCATCAAATTATGTTCCGATTATGTATGGATGTAATAATTTTTGTTCTTATTGCGCGACCCCCTACACCAGAGGGCGGGAAAGATCACTAAAAAAAGAAAAGATCATTCAGGACGTATCAAGGTTAATACAAGCAGGGAATAAACAAATTCTCCTACTAGGTCAAAACGTAAATTCTTACAAAGATCCCGAAACGGGAACTGGCTTTGAAGATTTACTGCGAACTTTAAATGACATTGGGGGAGATTTCGAAATCGCATTTACCTCCAATCATCCAAAGGATATGACGGATGGAATCATAAAAGCTGTAGCGACTTTATCAAAAATAAAAAAAGAGATTCACCTTCCAGTCCAATCAGGATCAAATAAAATCTTAAAGGCGATGAATCGACCATATACCAGAGAAAAGTATCTAAAAATTGTAGATAAGATCAAAAAAGCTAGCTCAAAAATTGATATTACTACTGATGTTATTATTGGATTTCCTGGAGAAACAGAGGAAGATTTCGAGCAAACAATCGATATCTTTGAAAAAGTCGGCTACAAGATGGCCTATATCAATAAATATTCACCTAGGGTTGGTACAGCTGCTTACAAACTAGGAGATCCGATTAGCTGGAAGGAAAAACAGCGACGTTGGCATGAGCTCGATAAAGTACTATCAAAAACCAGACATTAAATATGTTCTAGTAGAATCATGAGTTGCTTTAGAAAGTTTTCTGGGCAACTTATGAACCCGAAACCATTTAACCTCTGAGTGCTTATGAGGCTCCATATTTTTCACTTGACCCGAAGTTATCTCAGCCAAATAACTAATTGCCACCCAGTGCTCAGCATCTTTAACATCGTTTTGATCTGTGTAGCACAGATACTTTATCAATTTTATTTTTACGCCGACTTCTTCTTGCACCTCTCGGATTATCGATTCCTCAACCGTCTCACCATAATCAACCGCCCCGCCAGGCTGAGACCAATATCCGCATTCGTCTCTTGAAGAATCAGCACGTTTAAGTAGCAAAACCTCATCTTTGTCATTTACGATAAGTGCCCCGCAACCAACTCTTACTACCTGCTCATTTTTCATTTAGTTTTTTTGATAGTTTCTGCAAATCCATCTGTCCCTGGTCACCACCCGAGAGCATACGTACAGAAATGGAGTTAGCTTCCACTTCCTTTTGGCCAATTATAATCATTGCCGGAATCTTCTTCATTTCAGACTCGCGGATTTTCTTGCCTAGTGACTCTTTTCTATCATCTAATTCAACTCTTATGCCTAGCTTAATCAGTTTTTTGAGGATATCTTCACTGTAGATATTAAATTTATCCGAGATTGGCAGAATAACAGCCTGAACTGGTGCAATCCACGACGGAAATGCCCCTGCATAATGCTCGGTCAAAATCCCTATAAATCGCTCCAGGGAGCCGTACACGACACGATGGACAATAACAGGAGTCTTTTCCTTGCCGTCTTCATCTATGTACTTTAAATTGAAATTAAGAGGTAATTGAAAATCTAACTGTATTGTACCCATTTGCCACTCGCGTCCCAATGAATCCTTCATCAGAATATCTATCTTCGGTCCGTAAAATGCGCCATCCCCTTCTTCTACGTGATAATCTTTGCCAGATTTCTCAAGTAAATTTTTTAATGTTTGTTCTGCTTTATCCCAAAGCTTAGCCTCACCCATGAAGTCTTCTGGCCTAGTACCCAGCCTAAATGAATACGCTAAATCAAAAACTGAATAAAATTTTTCTACAATTTCAAAGATATCTTGGTATTCTTGCTCAATTTGATCTTCCGAAATGAAATTGTGTGAATCATCCTGGGAAAACATTCTGACTCTAAATAGTCCATTAAGAGTGCCAGACAATTCGTTTCTATGCAGCGTATCAACGTCTGAAAAACGAAGTGGCAGCTCTCGATAACTTCTTGGCCGCTGCTGGTAAACTACAATTGCATTAGGACAACTCATAGGCTTTAGCGCAAAAGTTTCTTTTTCGTCAGTTTTAACGAGATACATATTGTCTAGATAATGATCCCAATGGCCGGACTGCACATAAAGTTCCTTTTTGTTTAAGATTGGTCCTTTAAACTCTTGGTAGCCTCTTTTTCGGTGCTCTTCTCGCCAAAATTCAACCAAGTTATTATAAAGAACTAATCCCTTGGGAAGCCAATAAGGCATGCCTGGGGCTGTTTGATCAAAAATAAATAACTCTAGCTCTCTGCCAAGTTTTTTATGATCTCTTTTTTCCGCTTCTTCTCTTAGAACTAAATATTCTTCAAGTTTATTTTCATCATCGAAAGCGAGGGCATAAACCCTCTGAAGCATTTTGTTTTTTTCGCTCCCCTTCCAGTAGGCTCCGGCTATTTTATCAAGACGCCAACCTGACTGGCTAAGTTCTTGAGTATTGTTTACGTGAGGCCCACGACACAGATCAACGAAATTTCCAGTTCTGTAGAGAGTAACTGTTTGCTCACCGTCTTTTACCAGATCCTCGATTAACTCACACTTATAGCCTTGATCGGATTTTTCTAATTTCTTTAACGCTTCTTTTGAATCTATCTCAACTTTTTCAAAACTTAGATCTTGCTTAATGATAGAGCGCATTTTTTCTTCAATTAAAGCAAGATCCTCTGGTATCAATGTCCGAGGAAGATCAAAATCATAGTAAAAACCATTATCAATTGCAGGGCCAATCCCGAGCTTCGCCTCAGGAAACATTTCAAGTACAGCAGCAGCCAGGACATGGCTCAAAGAATGTCTAATCACTTCAATATTTTTTTCCATATATCCTCCGCTCCGTGAATTGCGCTCCAAGGCAGGAAGCAATTCCGGAAGTCCCGTCACTTTGATCCCTATTCACAAATTTCTTAGATTAAGAATATTGTGAGAGGGTGAAAAGTGACTGGGATATTAATTGGTATTTAAAAAAACACGGCAATTGCCGTGCAAGGGTCCTGTCGTATGACGGGACGGTTCCACCTCGCTCCCCACAAAAATTGTCGGGACTTATTTTTCGTAGACTTTCGCGCTACGCTCTCGGGCGGTTTTACTTATATGACCCCGTCTCTAATTTTTGAATATTTCACATCGGATTATTTATCCGCTTTCCATTTCATAAATTAGCGAGGGGTAAATGTTCTTCCGCCAGCTCCGCAGTGGTTGCTGCATCAATGCTTTAAACAAATAATACTCTAGTGGTAATATTGTGTCAATCATAGAACCAAGTAAATCCTAGAAAAGATGTTGGCTTTTCGTCTCAGAATTTGATTTTTTATTCTCGATTACTGCAAATATTCGTTGGCTAATTTCTTGTGGAGTAAGAAGCTTATCACCTTCAGAGCAAACGATCGTCCTCCACTCAGAATTATTTTTAGCGAGCTCAAGGTATTCTTTTTCTACTCGGCGTAGGAATTCAGTATTTCGCTCATGAATATCTCTTTTTTTCTTGGTATAACTGCGCTTAGCTTTTTTATCAACCATTTTCTGACTAATTTCAAAAGGAGCATATAGATAGATGATCATATCTGGTTTTGGAATATTATAAATGCCAAATTCTAATTCTTCCAACCATTCAAGAAATTCTTTTTTGTCTTTATCAACATTAAACTTTGCCGCCTGGAAAGCCATGCTTGATTGAGTATAACGATTAGATATTACGATTTTTCCTTTTCCAAGATCGTGCCTAATATGTTCCGCCGCTTCAAATCTATCTCCTGCATAAAGAAGAGAGATTAGTCTTGGACTAGCGTCATCGATATCACCGAACTCACCGTTTAGGTACTGGCTGACCATCTGACCGAAGAAGCTCCGTTCGTATTGAGGAAAATCATAAAAGACAACTTGCTTGCCAATCCGGCGAAACATTTTAATCAAAAGATCAGCCTGCGTCTTTTTGCCGACTCCATCCGATCCCTCTATAACAATAAATCTTCCTTTTTTTGGCATCTTACTTTGACAATATTACAAAATTATAATCTATTCCTTTGTAGCTCCCTTTAGACTTTTTTTCAAGTTTATCAAAATCAGAATATTCTGGGAAAAAAGCATCTGCTTGGGCTTCATCGTCAACTATCGTCAGATATATCTTGTCGGCAAATTTAATAGATTGGCTATAGACAAACGCACCACCGATAAAGAATATTTCATCAGTTTCTTTATCTTTTGCTTGCTTGAGCGCTTCATCCATTGTCCTAGCTACAATGACATCGGATGGATTAAAATTTGCATCATCGCTAAGAACAATATTTGTTCTCCCTGGCAAAGCCCTACCAATCGACTCGAACGTGCGCTGACCCATTATAATTGCATGACCCTTAGTCATAGCCTTGAAATAAGCCATATCATCAGGAATTTTCCAGATCAAATCATTCTCATACCCAAGTTCTCTGTTTCTGCCTATACACGCAATTAATGAAATAACTGGTTTTTTCATACTGCAATCGGAGCCTTTATAGCAGGATAAGGATCATATTCCTCAAGTTCAAAATCATCGATTGTGAATTTAAAGATGTCTTTGACATCAGGATTTATTTTTATTTTCGGTAATTTCCTTGGGCTACGCGATAATTGTTCTTTTACCTGCTCGAAATGATTTTTATAAATATGCACATCTCCGTTTGTGTGAATATATTCGCCAGGTTTCAACCCAGTTACTTGGGCCATCATCATGGTAAGCAGAGCGTATTGAGCAATATTAAATGGTGCTCCCAAAAATACATCGTTCGAACGCATATAGAGATGACAGGAAAGTTTGTCCCCCTGAACATAAAATTGAAACAAGGTATGGCAGGCCGGTGGAGCTGATTTGACTCCTTTGATAAGACCTTGAATATCACTTGTATTCCAAGCACTTACAATTATCCTACTAGAATCTGGATTATTTTTTATTGTATCTACTGCTTGTTGTATTTGGTTAATTGGCTTGCCATCCTTACCCTCCCACCTAACCCACTGTTTACCATACACTGGTCCTAATTCACCATCTTTATCAGCCCATTCATCCCAGATATGAACATTATTAGCGTTGAGAGACTTAATATTAGTATCCCCACTTAAGAACCAAAGCAGTTCATGAATGATCGTTTTAATTGGCATCTTTTTGGTCGTTAGGAGAGGAAAACCCTGAGATAAATCAAATCTCATTTGATGTCCAAAGATTCCCCTCCTGCCTACACCAGTACGGTCGTCTTTGTCATAACCCTCTTCCATAATCTTATCCAGCAAGTCCAAATACTGCTTCACTTTTCCTCCCACTTTAGATAGCCTTTTTCGATCAGCAATGGCACCAACTGTTCAGTGATCGTTTTTGGCAATTTAATTTCTGACAAAAGATCTTCTCTACCAACAAATTTAAATTCTTCAAGCTCGTCATCTGAAATAACTGGATTCCCCACCAACTCTACTAAGAAGAAGTTAATATGAATAATTGCGTCATCAAATGCTGCCTTGTTTTCAAATTCACCAAGCTTTTCTTTGATTACTGCTTTGCAGTTAAGCTCCTCCTTAACCTCACGAATAAGAGCTTCTTCATCACTCTCTCCAGCCTCCGGCTTTCCCCCTAGATTCGTCCAAACATCTTTTCCGGCTTTCCTGACCATCAAGAATTTATCATCCTGAATAACTACAGCCGCTACCTTAAACATTCTCTTCATCATTTTAACCCGTTAGAGACAGGAAGCGCTTTAACCTATTCTTCAGATACCGCTTACCCATCCCTGTTTTAAGATACTTTTCTCGCGCATATGCATCTGTGCGGTCCAAACAAGCCTCATAATAAATTACTTTAAACGGCCCTCGAGCGGCAGTTGGGACAACCAGGCTCTGCTGATGCATTTTATAGCGCTTCCGTAAGTCGTTAGTACAACCTGTGTACCAATGATTATCTTTTTCGCTTTGTAAAATATAAGTATAAAACATAGTTGTCTCTAACGGGTCAAGCCAGGGACAGGAAATCCCTTGGTCATTTCTTTTACTTCTTCTTTTATCTCGCCTAGCATTTTGTCATTATTGACGTCCGCAGCAACTCTGTTAAACAACTCGCCAATCCTTTGCATTTCTTTTACACCCATCCCTCTTGTGGTTAGAGCTGCAGTTCCGACCCTTACTCCAGAAGTTACTTTGGGTGGATTGGGGTCGTTTGGAATTGAGTTCTTGTTCACCGTTATTCCGGCTTTATCTAGCGCTACTTCAAAATCTTTTCCTGAGATATCCTTGTTCCTAAGATCAACTAAAATCAAGTGATTATCAGTTCCACCAGTAACAAGCTCGAAGTCAAAGGCTTGTAGCGTCTTGGCCAAAGTCTGCATATTAGACAACACATTTTCTATGTAAACTTTAAAATCATCCTCAAGTGCTTCGCCAAAAGCAATCGCCTTAGCCGCAATAATATGTTCGAGTGGACCTCCCTGAAGTCCTGGAAAAATTGCTTTATTAATTTTCTTATTCAGCTCCTCATCATTTGTCATGATAATTCCTGAACGCGGTCCACGCAAAGTCTTGTGAGTGGTAGAAGTAACGATGTCAGCAACCCCGATCGGAGAATCATGGAATCCCTTTGCAACAAGCCCTGCAATATGGGCAACATCTGCAATAAGATATGCTCCCACTTCATCTGCAATCTCCTTGAACAATACAAAATCAAGCTTACGTGGATATGCAGAATATCCGCACATAATTACTTTCGGCTCGTTTTCTTTAGCAATCTTTCTAATTTCATCGTAGTCTAAAACTCCAGTATCGGGATTCAGTCCATAACTAACTGAATTATAAATTCTCCCAGAGAAAGAAACCTTTGCACCATGAGTTAAGTGACCACCCGAGTCAAGTGACTGACCCATCAAAGTGTCGCCTGGCTCCATTGTCGCAAAGTATGCAGCCATATTAGCACTTGATCCACTATGTGGCTGAACATTCGCAAACTTACAATCAAACAGCTGTTTTAATCTTTCGATCGCTAAGGTCTCTACTTCATCTATTATGTGGCAACCGCCATAATATCTAGCACCGGGATAACCTTCGGAATATTTGTTTGTCAAAATAGAGCCTGACGCTTTGAGAACGTTTGATGAGACGTAATTTTCTGAAGCAATCATCTCCAGCCCTTCAGTTTGCCTAACAGCTTCCTTTTCGATCAGATCGAAAATGGCCTTTTCACCACCTGCTTTTTCCATCTTGCCCCTCCTCTAGTTGCTCTAATTTTTCATCTATACTTGAATCATCAGGAATATATTCAAATCCAGTATCTTCAATTGGATCAATCTTTTCTAAATCGCTAGAGCCAAATCCACCGTCACCTCGATCAGTTTCTCCAAGCACTTCTGCGACTTCTACTTGTGCATGCTCAACCTTTTGAATCAGTAGCTGGGCGATTTTTTCGCCCTTCTGAATACTAACTGGCTCTTTGGAGATATTTGCCATTGCCACAATATATTCTCCGCGATAACCGCTATCAATAACCCCTCCGAGTGTCTTCAAACCCTTCTTGATAGACATACCGCTTTTGTCCCAGACCAAAGCGACAAAGCCAGCCGGCAGTTCGATCGCTATACCAGTGCCGATCTTTGCCCTCGATCCTGCCGGAATCTCAACGTCTTCATTTGCATACAGATCCATTCCTGCGTCGTTCTCATAAGCATAATTTGGCAGGCTTGCATCATCGGAAAGTTTTTTTACTTTTATCTTTATTTGAGAATTATCATTAATTAATTGATTTACTTGCCCCTCATCCTTCTTTTTATTATCAGATGTTCCCTTATTAGAATATTCCTCTTCCTCTTCGTTAATATGTATAAGTGCAACTCCCGATTTTGCGAAAACCCTTTGCGCCTCTTTGCCATCATGATATTTCATCAAGCAAACGACGCGTTTTATACCGCAGTTAATAATCATTTTGGCGCAGACCGGACAAGGAGTCATTTTGCAATAAAGAGTTGCGCCGTCAACTGATACACCTCGCTTTGCAGCCTGGCAGATAGCATTCTGCTCAGCATGTACTGTTCTCACACAATGATTAGAAATACTTCCATCAGCGTTTAACCTTTTTTGATAAAGATGTCCTACGTCATCGCAATGGTCGTCACCCATTGCCGATCCAACATAACCCGCAGATATCAATTGCTTATCTTTGGCAATTACACAACCAGAACGTCCACGGTCGCACGTACCACGCCTGGCAATTGATTCCATAATTCCAAGAAAATATTCGTCCCAGCTAGGCCGTTTGTATTTTTCTGATTCTTGAGTTTCCATCTACCCTCCTAGCTTAAGTTTAATACTTAGCCAAAATCTCATCGATTTCTTTATCAAGCGCTTCTTTGTCCTTATCATTAATCACAAGTGTATCAGCCATTTGCATACATTCGTGAATTCTTTGCG
>CAZAOT010000005.1:0-28348 GCA_964487045.1 uncultured Candidatus Saccharibacteria bacterium
CTAGCAATTTGCATCGGTGCTTTAGTTTTAACCGGTATTGTTTCCGATTTAGCTAATCAATCATTTAGTTAAATTATGAAAAAACTAATTTTTAAAATCGGAATACTGCTTCCGCTTCTCTTACCGAGTATCGCTTTTGCCGCCTCAAATCCAGATGTCGACCATTTCGCCTCAGATGCCATGACAGTAATCCTGGCACTGGCGGGAATAGCAGTCGTGTTCTTTATTGTTCGCGGCGGATATCTATATATCACTTCAACTGGCGACCCGATAGCTCTGGAAGACGCTAAAAGAACAATAAGAAATGCCCTGATTGGCCTGGTAATTGTTATCGCCGCCGCCTTTATGTCTAATCTGTTAAGCCAGTCTTTGACCGAAAGCTCAACCGGCGGTTCGGCAACTGCTCTGCAACTTGAGCCGATTGCTCCAACCGAGCAGACCGGAACGCTAACGCAAATACTGCTTGACGCCGTTTCCGGATTCCTGCAAAACATTATCGGCTCGGTTACAAAGCCGATTCTAAACGGTATCATTTGGTTTTTGACCTCAACACCATCTCTTTCTACGAACTCGGTAGTATTTAACTTCTGGCTAATCATTGTCGGAATAACCGATTCGCTTTTTGCTGTGGCTATCGCGCTTTTGGGATTTCGAGTAATGAGTGCATCGTCATTTGGCTTTGAAGATGTTCCGCTAAAAGAACTCTTGCCGAGAATCGGTTTGTCCTTCCTACTGGCGAATACATCAATCTTTTGGATCGATTGGATAATCGAGCTTTGCCAAGTAATGGTTAATACCGTCCTTAATGCAACCGGCGGCATATCTTCCGCCTGGATAATTAATGCTTTCGATCCGGCAGCTTTGCTCTCAGGCACAACCGCGTTGATAACCTTGATCTTCGCCATTTTGTTCATTCTGCTTGCAGTTGTACTTTTGATTTTCTACATTAGTCGCTTAATGATCTTGGCTTTTGGCGCAGTCATTTCTCCGCTAGTTTGTTTGCTATCGCTATCTTCTAAAATGTCAGACTTAGTCGGCAACGCAGTGAAAATATATATCGTTACAATATTTACTGTTTTTCTGCATGTGGTAATCATTCAACTGGCTTCCGCATTTCTAACGGTTCCGGGCCAAGTCGGCGAAAATCCGATTATCGGAATTCTGGTCGGCGTTGCTCTGTTCTCGGTACTATTGAAAAGCACTTCCGTCACCGTTCAACTCGCCATGTCGTCACAGGCTGGAAATACGCTTAAGAAGTTTTCCACTCAAGTCATTAATGTAATTAGCTCGAACTCCGGCAAAAGCACCGCTGCTGCCGGGGCAGCTAAGATCGCGAGGGCAAAATGAAACAAACCGTAGTACCGGCGCAAATTACCACTGTTGAAGATAAAATTGCCGGATCTTTATCATTCGTTCAAATTATCCTCCTTGTTTTTTCTTTGATTATCGGTACTGCTTTTTACGGACTGATTCCGCCGAAACTGCATATCAGCACGATTAAGATCGTTCTGGTTTTGATTCAGTTTGCCGTTTTCGGAACATTGGCGCTTCGCTACCGGGGCCGGATATTGGCAGATTGGCTGGTCATTTACTTGCGCTGGAAGGCCCGGCCAAGAGTATATATCTTTGACAAGAACGACAGTATAAGCAGAGAAACTTTACTGCAACCGGAAATAGCTGAAACGGAAACCGTCAGACGCATGGCCAAAAAGAGAGTAATCAAAAGAGCGGAAGCTTCGGAAATGCCGCAATTCGCAAATTCCGAATCGCTAATATCCGTTAAGCCATCAAAGAAAGGAGGACTGGATGTCGTCTACCGAGAGGCGTGAAAAATTCGGATCGGCCAGAGCTCAAGTCGGTATCAAAGAAGTCCGCGATGGCATACTGGTATTGCCGTACAATCGCTACCGCGCAATTCTTTCAACTTCGTCGGTCAACTTCGAGCTTCAGAGCGAAGAGGAACAAGACGTAATTGTTGATACCTTCCAAACATTTCTTAACTCTCTGAACTCTCAAATACAGATATTAATTCGGGTCAGAGAACTTGATATTGACCGCTACCTCGAAGATTTCGAGCAGAAATGCGCCGGAGAAACGGAGAAGATATACATTGAGCAATCCAAATCTTACAGCGAATTCATTCGAAAATTGGTAGCCGGCAACAAAATCCTGTCGCGCCGTTTCTATCTGGTTTTGCCCTATCAAAGCAAAACGCCTATCGACTTTGAAGTGGCCAAAGAACAGCTGAATTTGGAGACGGAAATAATTATAAAGGGACTGGAAAAGTTCGGCATGAACGCCAAGCCGTTAAATACTTTGGAAGTATTGGACTTGTTCTACAGCTTCTACCGCCCCGAGCAAGCCAAAACCCAACCGCTAATGAAACAAATATTGAGGACTCAAAATGAGCAGGACTATTTTTAGACGAAGAAGAAAAACCAAGCAGAACAAAATCGAGGAGCAAAAACGAGCTCTGTCTTTCCATGTCGGCTTTCAGGACCAACTCGACTTCATTACTTATTCCGGCCTTGAAGAGCAACCCGACTATTTAATCGTCGACGGCAGATATGTCAAAACGCTTTTTGTCTCCGGCTACCCATACACCGCCTCAAGTGGCTGGCTCAACCACTTAGTAAATTTCAACCATAATGCCGACATCTCGTATCACATTGAACCGATCGATGCCACACTTGCCTTACCGAAGCTAAACCGCAAGATCACCGAGCTGACATCGACCAAGCGAGCCATGGAGAGAGCCGGCAAGATCATCGGCGCTGAATTAACCGATCCGCTCGATTCGGCTATTGAACTGCGTGATAAAATCCAGCGCGGACAGGAAAATCTGTTTCAAATTTCCCTTTACATCACTTTATCGGCGGAAACATTGATCGAGCTAAACCGTACCATCAAACTACTGGAGACGGTTTTGGCAACCAGACTTTTCTACACTAAATCAGCGCTCTATCAGCAGCTCGAAGGTTTTCAATCTGCGCTGCCAAGATGCGACAACCAGCTGGCGCAAAAAAGAAACCTGGACAGCTCAAGCGCCGCTTTAACCTTTCCATTCATCTCGAGCGAACTGGTCCATGAGTCCGGCGTGCTTTATGGAATTAATCGCTCTAATAGCTCACTTGTGATACTCGATAGGTTTTCCCTACCGAATGCCAACTCGATACTCTTTGCTCAGTCCGGAGCCGGTAAAAGCTATACCGCTAAAGTCGAAGTTCTGCGCCACCTGATGCAAGGAACAAAAGTCATCGTCATCGATCCGGAAAGAGAATACCAGCAATTGGCCGCCTCGGTCGGCGGGACGAGAATAAAGTTATCGGTTCATTCAAGAGAAAAGATTAATCCGTTTGATCTTTCGGTCAACGATCCGGATAGCTTTGCCTACCATATTCAATCGCTGACTGAAATTATCTCGTTAATGGCAGACGGGCTCTCGAGCGAAGAGAAATCGGTAGTCGACCAAGCAATACTTAAAACCTACCGTAAATTCGGCTTTACCAAGAAATCTGGGAACAAGGTAAAACGCAACAAAGATTATCCGAGGCTGTTTGATTTCTATGCCACGCTCCGATCGCTCAAACAGCCGAAGTTAGTAAAAAGATTGCAGAAATATACGACCGGTTCGCTTTCGGAAGTTTTTGATGAACATACAAATATTGAGCTTGATAATCGCCTTGTTGTTTTTGACACGAAGGACCTGCCGGAATCAATCAGGCAAATTATGCATCTGATCATCGCTCAATTCGTACAGAATCAAGTTAAAACCGATCCGGTCAAGAGAATCTTTGTTATCGATGAGGCCTGGCTAATGTTAGAGCATGATGAAAGCGCCAGATTTATCGCCGGCATGGTGAGGCGAGCTAGGAAATATTATCTTGGCGTCAGTATCATCTCCCAGCAAGCCAATGACTTTCTTTCGACCAATCACGGCCGAGCTATTGCTTCGCAAAGCGCGCTTCGAATTCTTATGCGCCAAGATACAACCACTATCAGAAATGTTGCCGAGGAGTTCAAACTTTCCGAATACGAACAAAGGTTTCTACTCACCTGCGAGAGAGGCGAAGCTCTAATAATTGCCGACCAGCATCATGTGGCGGTAAAGATTACAGCTTCGGAAGACGAGCATCCGCTAATTACCACCGATCCAGCCGAGAGAACCAAGAAGAAATGAATCCGCAAACTATAAAAATAATAGCAGCTGCGTTTTCGATGAAAAAAGAGATCAAGTATCTCTTTCTCACTATGCTGGCGATAATTATGGTCCCGGTCTTTTCAGTTTTGATACTAACCCAAGCCGGCATAAGTTTAGTTTCAAATGCACTAGCGGAGTTCAACCCGCAGAACCTGGTTGTTGATATAAAGGATCCGTTAACCGGCGAAGTAATAGACCATGTAAACCAGCAAGTGGCATGGCCGATTACCGGAACGGTTACATTGGAATACGGAGAGCATTCGCCATATCAGCCGTTTCATACGGGGATTGATATTGCCGGACCTGTGGGTGATCCTGTGATCGCTTTTATGGACGGCAAAGTCATTTATGCCGATACCGTTTCATACGGTTTTGGCAGACATGTCAAAATAGATAACGGGCACTTCATTACGTCTATTTACGCTCACTTAGATACTATAGATTCGAATATACATGTGGGGGAGACAATTCCAGCCGGAACCGTTATTGGAACCAGAGGCAACACCGGTTGGTCAACCGGCCCGCACCTTCACTTCCAAACCAACATTTTTGGTGTTCCCGTAAACCCGAGAACATTTTTGCAAGGAGAACCAGCCAATTAACTTTCTAGATATTCCTGGAAGAGAGTTTTTGCATAAAGCTTTCCTGTGCTGACAATAATTGTTTTACTTAACAAAATTGGGATTAAGTATAAAATGCTCAGCAATAGAGATAATCGAAACGCAATAAGGTTAATTTTTACATAGTGGAATATTCCTAATTCGGTTAATGATGTCATTAAAGCCAAAAATGAGCCGCCAACCATGTTCCTGAAAAAACCGTATTCTAGATTATATTGTTGAAGTAATGGTCCTGATTTAACCCTTTTTCTTATCAACCCTACTGATTCAACAATCTTTTTCCTTGCAGTTTGCATATCGGTTAATTCAACCTGTCGAGACGATAAAATAATATTGAAATCCTTAAATATTTTCTTTCTAATTTTTTCTTTATACTCATGAGAAAAAGTGTTATCAGAGTATAAAAGAAGTTCCGTTGTCGGCATCGCACTCTCATCTTTGAAATAACTTTTTTCAAATATTGTCTTTGATATTATTCTATCAACTTGAGAAAGAACAAAAACAAATATCACTGGAGCGGAAATAGCAGTGATCCAGTGGATGGCATAGATATCGCCAAAGAATTTTGCTATTTCCGGATCCAGTAAATAACGATTCAAAAGATAGAAAGGTGGCAAACTCAGAATTGCGGGAATGAATCGAGCTAAAATTGTGTATTTATCAAATTTCACTACTCCTCAACCTTACCATAAAAAGGAATCGGTGTTGACGCTGACCACCCGGCTCTCGGAGGAGCATTATGGTGGTGACGTTTCGATTGCCCCACCGTTGAATGCACTTCACAGCCCCTGCGTATCAACGCGTTTGTAACCTTCTTCGCCGGGTGTTTGGGCGCTCCTTTTGGCGAAGCCGAAATAAATGCTGTTTTGGATTTAATTTGATTCAGAATTGATGGACTCACATTCCTCTTGCTTCCATGGTGAGGGACTTGAAAAAAGGATAAGCTAGATAATGTAATTCCTTGATGTGCCGCAAACTCTGCCGCTTGAGCTAATGCCGGAATTCCCGCATCTCCGGTCAGCATAATTTGTTTGCCGTCAATATTCAGAAAAAGTATCACGCTTGAATTATTTTCTGCAGATGTTTCACCTTTTTCATCAAGAGTCTCGATATCGAGAGCTTCCTCAACCCACTTAACCGCTTCTTCTGCAACAGTAATTATTTTTTGAAACATTGAAGCTTCGGCGATCGGCTCAGGGGTTCCTCTGAAGTTCGGGATCAGTGATTGATAATAATCCTGAGTTGGTCCCAGCACCGTAATTATCCCATCGTCGGTGGCCTCTCCCGCAAAAGGCTCGATAATCCGAATTCCTCTTTGCACTGCTAAAGATTCTAAATCTTTTGCGGACTGAAGGGACTTAGCAATTTTTAACTCCAACCCATTTTCTGTTAGCCTGCCATCTTTAAATAAATCCTTGATCTCGTCAGCATGGTCCCATGGACGGTGCATCAAAAGCGTCCCTACTCTTAATTCTTCGATTATGCTAATCAAGCCCGATGAATGATCGTTATCCGGATGGGAGGAAAATACATAATCGATGTAATCGGTGTTATAATATTTTTTAATATGCGCAGCTAACTCCTTGCCCGATTCCTGCGTGCCGCCATCATAAACAATTACTGTTTGTTGATTGGGGTCGGCTAGATTACCAAAACGCAAGGCAATCGCATCTCCGCTTTTGTCCCCATTGCCTACTGCTAGAAAATCTACCTCATGTGACATAATACTCCTTGTTTATAAGTACAGCGCAATATATTTCATTTTTGTACTATTCCCCTGATTTGACACTGCTTACGCGCTGTAATACTATATAAACAAGCAAAGACAGAGAAATTATTCCTGGCTGGAACCGTGGAATTTGACTCTGTCTTTCTTTATGGTGACATTTTTCCCTCCAAATAAAAAATTATTCCTCTAGCTTTTGATTGTCGAGTTCGATTACATATAATGTGCCAACTCCATCGACTTCTACCTTCTTCCAGTTGTAACGGCCGTGATACTTCTTTGTATCGATGTCGTTAGTTTTAAAGAATGATTGAGCAACGAGAGAAGCACCGTACTTATCGGATTTAATAATCGTAAATTTATGGGGCTCTTGTTCGTCGTTAGTAAATTGAATTCCGATTGCTCTAGCATCTTTGTCGTAAAATAAGACGGCGTAGCTAAACTTTTTTACGTCATTATCTTCGGAGAACTTTGTCGGAAATCCTAAAGAGTTGGACTTTGTGATGGTGATTCTCGACTCTGTCCTACTATTTTGCTGATTAAATTTTTCGAATTTATATTCCATAACTAAAACATAGCACATCATAACATGCTATGTCAAGTAGCCCTATATATTTGCTAATTTTATGTCACACAAGGCCTTATCGTGTTGTGTAGTAGTATCTTATAGCGTTATATATGTCGTTATATTTGTTACTTCGTTAAAATAGCTACAAAAATCACAATCCGTAGAGCATTCTGGAATTGAGTCGCTATTTAGGCAAGCATGGGCGTCGGTGATCGCTTTTTCGACCCATGAGTCATCGCCTTTGTAGGGAATGAGGGAGATTTTGAACTCGAGCTTATTATCAAATTTATCGGTGTCGGTGACTCCGTTGCAGTAAACAAAATAGCCGGTATTGGAAACTTTTAGGCCGTTCTTGCGCAGTAGCCATTGATATACCTCCATTTGCCTCTTGTATCCGTCCTGCCACTCTTTGTTTAGCTCGGTTATTTCCTCATCCTTTGAAGTAGATTTATAGTCAACAACAATGTACTCGCCTTTGCTATTTATCCAGAGATCGTCAATTGCACCGGTGATTAATAGGTTCGTCGGTTCATGCAAAAATTGCACGCCAACAAAGTTTTCTCGCCATTTATCAAGTTTTTCATGGCTTACTGGTCTGGCATCAACACGATTTTCAGTAATAAGCGGGTGCGGTTCTCCTTTAGCTCGGAAGATATCAAACTCTTTCTTTAATAACTTATCAACGGCAGAGTTGAGCGCAAAAGGAAATCCGGGCGGCTGGCTAACACCAAGCCGGCGATCTAAGTAAAAACATCTAGGACAATTCAGAAAGAGATCGATCTTAGATCGGCTCAGCTTAAACGGCTCTGCCGATTTCGGATCATACAAGTTTTTTGTTCGTTTTGAGTTGTAATAATCTGACATTAGTATGGTTAAATCCGATTATCCTTTGACTATTTTCAAATTGTAAAGATCGCTAACCATCTCATCAAGTTTCAAAGATATTTTTTCTATTTCATTTTTAATATCTACTGAACTATAGTCTTTTGAATTTTGAAGTGCGATAATTTTGTCGACTTCTTTGGTAAATGATTCTTGTTCTGAGAGGCCAATCTTTCTGATAGGAAATTGCCTTAATTTATCCACGCCAATATCTACGCCAACACCTCGTCTTTTCCCATATTGGTTAAACCAATCCGACGCAAATTTTGAGTTCAAAATTGCCAAAATATATTTGAGGTCGTAGCTATCATCTTTGGTAATTATTACGATTGAGGACAGGCCGAAATAAGCGCTCGTCTCAACATAAGCAGCCCTCGGGGACTGAAACATTCCGGGAAATACTATTTTTTTGTTCTCGAAGAACCTTGGCTCTCTGGGCCAATGCATTTGATACCATTCGATGGTTCCCTGGACAGTCTCGCGTCTTTTGTCCATGATTTTCTTGAATTTGTATAAATGATTTTTTAGTTCGGGGTATATGGAAATATCTGGACAGTTCTTTCTTGTCAAATACAATAAATATTTGTAGTTAGAACTTTGTAGATAATAGGGCTCAATATCAGATTCGTCATAGAATTTTTTGACAAACGTCTTTTCTTGATCTGAAAGATTCATTTTCTCGAGTTCACTCTTTGTCAAAACAAAAACCCCATCGCCCTTGTTAAGACCAAAAGATTCAGCAGCTTTTGAAGAAACTTTGTCGGGATTTTGCACTACACCTTGAGAAACTTCGCAAATTTCACCAAGGGACACAATACCCTCAAATGAATAATGAGAATTTGATAATATGATTTCATCATTTATAAAAATATTACTATTAGAGAGAACTTTTACTTCTGAATTAATAGTTGTTTCAGCTGCTCCAATATCTTCAATACTATTTCTCAATATTTTATATGAAAATTGGTCGATTCGTTTGGATTTAATGTATACAGCAACCATATGCTGCCCCGCAACTTCATTAAATATTTTTATGTCTCCAATATCAACGAAAGTCACGAAATTTAACTCTTTTTTAATTCTCCTGATGAGTTTTTTTGATCCCGAACTATTTAACCAATAGCGTGAGGTAATATATGAAATGACCCCGTCAGTACCAACTAAATCAATTGCCTTATGTAGGAAGTAGTACCAAAAGTCCATTTTGCCTTGGTGGTACTTCTTACCGAAATCCGATCGATTAACAATTTCAAAGACCTCTTTATTATCCCTCTCCTTCAAGTAGGGAGGGTTGGCTATTACAATGTTAAATCCAAAAACGCCAAACATCCACTCTGCATCAAACCATGGCGAAGAATTGTCCTTAAATGGGTCCCAATCAGCAAGTGCCATTGTTAAGTGGCCGTGGCCACCTTTATCAACTTGTTTCTTGAACATTTCGCGCTGAACATCTTTGAATTTACTTTTTATTCGTTCCTTATCAAAACCGTTACAAACAAAATATTGATCCCTCAATCTCTTTAATTGCTCGATTTCTGAATTGTCTTCAAACATACCAACTTGTTTGCTGCTCGATTCAGGTAAACTTATCAGGGAATTTGCTGCCACGAACTTAAATTCCAAGTTCGGTAAAGGCTTAATGCCTCGATTGGATAGTGATTCGTCTATATCTTCATCAACAATTAACGTCAGGAATGACCGGAGTTTCGAAACTTCGACTGCGATTGGCTGTATATCTACACCGTAAATACTGTCGCGTATAATTCCGGTCTTTCGTATGTAATCGAAGTTTTCATTTTCAAATTTTTGTTTAAAATCTTCATGTAATAATGGATCCAATCCTTCCAGCTTTTTATCGAACCAGAGTTTGCCGTTTGTATCTACTTTGCCCAAGATCCAAACAATCTTTTGAAGTATTCCGATTGGAAAAGCGCCAGAACCACAAGCTGGATCGATAATTTTCACTGTATCTAATGCATTAACAACCTTTTTCTTGTCTTCATCGGTTAACGGAAATGCTTCATCATCTGAGGCATCAACTGAAACTAGCGCCTCGATTTTCTCCTTATCGATTTCTGTTTTGGTTATTAAATACTGGATCAGGCTTTGATCAACCATGTATTCGACAATTTGCCGAGGAGTGTAATAGCTACCTGTCGATTTCCTTGCTGATTCACCGGTTTCAGGGTTAATTTCAGCAAGTAAGTTTTCGAAAATTCTTCCCAACATCTCCGGATCGATTGAAAGATCAACATCAAGTGTGGTGTTCTCATCAATAGTAAAGTTATAAGTTTCCAGTACATCAAAAAGATCTTCGAACCACCGATTAGGTATTTTCAATGCATAGCTCGGTTGGCCTTCGTAAAAATCATCGTAATGCGGGTCAAACAAGCCACCATTCAAATATGGGATTCTATCATAACCATTTCTGAATTGCGGTTTTCTAGACTCTCTTGGTTTATTGAGTACTTCAAAAAAGATTGGCTCCAAAATTGTGTGATAATAATCTTCTGTTTTTATTACAGCGTTGCTTGAAAGAAACTCGTCCGGAAGTAATGAAACACCTTCATCAGATTTCTTTTGTTTCAGAAACCAACAAAAAATAATTCGTCCGATTAGCCGGACAGTATATTCTTGATATGTTTGGTGATCGCTAGGATCAACTGATGGTAGGTTAAGCTCTGGCTTGAAATGTTCTGTTTTGGACCCTAGCTTTGTATCGCCACCTACAAGTCGAATAAAGAATCTGGCAATTTCGCGATAGAAATCTTTATTAACAACTTCTACTGAAAATCTTTTCTGTAAATCTTCAAAATCTTTAACTTTTCCATCTTTAATAAGGTATTTCTCTGGAGTTTTAATTTTCGCCTGTGGGCCGAGAAGGAATGAATATCTGCGCGGATTGGAAAAGTTTGTGGCAATCTTGCCTTTTTCGGTTACGTCCGGCGTCATCTGCAGCAAAGCAAAACGCCAATTCTGATCATCGTCGCTATGGTAAGCGATTAGAGACCTATAAGATTGGTATTCTTTAAGAAGCTTGAAGCTGTCTAGGGCTTGTGAAATTTTCTTTTCGGACTTGCCGCTCGTTTGTATCTCAAAAACTTGAAGATTTAGATCCCTAGATTCTCCAAGAAACTTAGCGTCTTTTATTGTTTTGACATTCGATTGCTGTCTAATGTCCCTGACATCTTTTTCAAAATCAGGTAAAAAATCCTCTTTTAGAAAGCTGACAAAGTCATCTCTTTGGTAGATATCATTGAGTTTCATTTTCTTAGATCTTCACTTAATACAATAGCTTCTTCCTCAGCTTCCAATCTTTGGACTCTCTCGTTAATAACCCTTACTTGATGCTCTGGGACAATCTCTTTGAGCTTGTTGAAAGATTCTTCCCAATTAGCAGTTGAAATTTGGGCGATGTCTTTTAGCGAACCGTCGCTAATGTCATCGTATTTGCGGATGATATCTTCAACATCTCGGCAGTAATTCCTAGTAGAAGGCAATTTATCACTTAGCAACTGGAGAAACTTGATAGCGTCGGCTCGTCGTCCGGCAAGGCGCGGCAATGGATTCTTTGCAAATAGGGCATCACGGACAGACACAAATAATTCATCATATTGTTCGTCCGCAGCTTTGCCTTGTTCTTCTTTAGTGGCCTTAAACAAAGGTACGATCGTTTCAGCTCCGACAATGTTCGGTTCCTCTGCACCTTCTTGGTTCAAAGCAAATATGGCGTGAGTACCTTTTTTACCAAAAGCAATAATTGCACTCTCAGGTTGATTCTCGCGAACCACACGGCTGCGAGGCTGTATTTTCATGACTTGCTTCATAAGCTTTTCATCTTTTCGAGCAATATCGTATGCTTCTCGAAAATCTGCATCCCAGGACTTCTGTTCTTGCTTATCTTCTTCTTTCTTGAATTCCTCCTTGAAGAAAGTGGATAAATCTTCGTCGGGTGTGAGCGTTCTTGTATCTGAACCAATAAGATTGTTTATAAGATTAATTTTTAGAGTAGAAATTTGTTTAACTTTGATTTCAGACTCTCCTAGATCTGTTGGGAAAAAGTTATAAATGAATAGGTTTTCAAAAACTTTCTTATTGATACGATTGATACGACCGATACGCTGAATGACTCTTGTCGGGTTGTAAGGAATATCATAATTGATAATTATTCCGGCTCGATGTAAGTTGTAGCCTTCGGAAAGTGCGTCTGTCGCGATTAGAACATCATAATCATTCGATTGTTTATTGTCTGGCAGACCAGCATCAAAGTTTGAGCGAATAATATCTTTGTTTTGTACTGATGAGTATGCGGCAGTATAGTGAAAAATCCTCTGAACGCCGCGTTTCTTCATCTGGTTAAAGAGATACTCGACCGTATCTGCATATGCCGAAAAGATAACAATTTTTCTACTAGGATCTTCAGCTATCTTCTCGTTAATCTTTGCAATCAGGCCATCGATTTTGGGATCAAATTCTTTAGTTTCAGAGTGTTCACCAAACCATTCATCCTTGATTTGTTCCAGCAACTTTATATCAGCTCGAACCTCTTGAATGTATTGTTCAGAAATTAAATCTTTATCGATTGTGATTAACCCCTTGGCGGCTTGAAGCTTTTTGATTTCTTCGTCGGAAAGCTCGTCCTCTAATTGCTCTTCCAAATCATCAGAATTATCGAGAATAATGTTGTCGGGATCAGGGATCTGGCCTTTCTTTTGAATTGGGACCTTACCAACTTCAGACCACCACTTTTCGATCATCTTATTAGAATCAATCATTTTACCTAGCGTATTTTGAAAAGCTGCCTTGGAACTCTCGAAACGGGTAACAAGCAATCTTCTCATAAATTTTGATAAGTTTGTCTGAGCGGTAGTTAGAGCGTTTTCCTCTATATCACCTAGTTGCTTGATAAACTCATCTTTCTTGTCGTCTCTTATATAAGCTGCTGGTTTATACCTAGCGCCGATAAATCCGCCTTCTTCGGCAGTAATCTTTTCTAAAGTATCAATATATAAATCGGTGATTTTTCCGAGATTGTAATCCATTAATTCCGGGCCGACAACTTCAGAAAATTCGATATTTTGACGCTCCAAATCTTCTCGATACCTTGTTATTGTTTTAATATCGAGCCTTGAGCGACGAATAATGACTGATTCGATCAATCGACGTAGTTCTTTTGCAATTTCTTCACTTTGAGTTTTGAAATATTCAGCATCTTGAGTTCCCTTGCTCATTTCTCTGCGTAAGGTTTTATAGCGGTCTATCAGTTCTCTAAAACGTAGTGAAAGATTATCAACAGATTTAATTGTCGATTGCCCGGGCGTCTGGAAAAGTTTTACAAGAGCAAAAACGTCCTTCGGATCATTATTGAAAGGCGTCGCAGTCAAAACTAGCATTTTATTGCTCTTATTGCTCCTGCAAATTTGGTGAAGCATTTTGTAATCGTTTGTATCTTCGTTTCTAAATCTGTGAGCTTCATCAATTATTATTAAAAGAGGTTCTCTTGCTTCAGAATAGATATTGTAAACTTCATTTATCTTACCTGAGCTAAAAACACGTGCGCCGGGGATCTTGAAATATTGCTGATATTCTTCCCATTGTTTGCATAAGTGAGGCGGGGCAATAATAACTGTCGGCATATTCATATTGTTAGCTATAGCAGAAGCGATGATACTTTTTCCTAGACCAACAACATCTGCGACAATAACACCATCGTACTTTTCAAGACGATCGAGACCGATTCTGATTGCATCTATCTGATATTCCAGATCTGCGAAATCTCCATTTGTTATCTGTTTCGGAGTTCGAATATCGATTGATTCATCGCTAGCAAAGAGTTCATGTAGAACACGAACATAAACATGGTATGGGCTAGGATTAGAATAAACCCAAAGATTCTTTTTAAGTTCCTCGGTAAATTCTTTCTCACCTTCAGTGGAGATATCAATGTTTTCAGCACTTTCCCAAAGTTTTTCAAACTGATTGCAAGCATCGTCATAATCTTTAATATCTCTAGAATCTTTGTTAAGCTCGCCTTGGCCTTTTAATCCATGATAGGTAAAGTTACTTGAGCCAATAATTACGGTACCCGGAAAATCACCACCTTGCGAAAATTCTTTTTTATTGTGAAGAATATAAATCTTTCCGTGCTCGGTTCGTGGGGTAATTTTAATCTCCAAAGACCCATCTTCAATTTTTGAGATAAAGGTCTTTAATGATTTTTGGCTATCCTGCATATCAAACAAAGAAGTTTTATTGGTGAGGTCAATAAATCCTTTAGTATATGCTTCTTTCTTCTGTGAGTACGAAGTGATCGGTCGTCTGGGCATAAAAGGCTCTAGTTCAAAATCGTCTTGGGATTTTTGCATCAGTACTATATCTGGCACGCATTCAGGATCTATATACTTCCCGACTAATATCCTGACTTGCTTGTCCTTTAGGTCATCGGCAAGCATTTCAAAACCGGAGAAATAGAAAAAACCGACTTCAATATCCACCCTGTCGGCGGTTGTGATGGCATTCTTCAATGCCTCAAGCATTGTTTTTTCACGATTATCAATCAAGGCCATATATAACCTCTATCTTTATAGTAATAATACCACTTAACTATAGCACTCCTGAAGCCAGCGGTAAACCTTTGAAGAGGTTAGTACCTAGCTAGAATCTCTTTTATAGAATTGCCAATTTCATCTCTTTTGGCGTTCATAATCTTTTGCAAAGAGGTATTAGCAAATTTATGCGCCTCGTCCAATGTTAGATCCTTGCCTTTAGTCTTTTTGAGATAGTCGCGAATCTCTTTGGCGGCCTCAATCGAAATACTTTTTGGATCGCGAGAAAATCTTTCGATCGAAAACCACCACTCAAGTTCCTTGAACAGCTTGGCCATTTTGACGACATCGTCATCGCTTAAGACAACATCATACTTTTTCATAACCTTCTCGCCAGCCTTGTTTATCTCAGCCGGCGTCGGTTCGGAAATTTGCGGGTCAAATTGATTAGTATTTTTCATTATTCTCCTAATTCACGAGTGTAAGAATCGCTCTAAGACACTTCAACAATAATACAACTATACCAGAAATAACAGATGGCAGCCGTCTGATAAAGATCGGTATTCGAAGTCGGGGGAGTTTAACCTTCAGCTTGAGCCGAAAATTATATTTTTGTTTGTCTAACAAACTTCGATATAACCTTTCGTATTGGTATTTGTAGCCTTCTGCTAATTTGCGATTGATCGATAAGTGATCAATCATCTGCTTGGCAATGTCCGTATCGACCGTCCGGCGCATTGTTTCCTTGCTTTCTCTTTGAGATAGAATGTTGAGACTCCCATCCCAAAGAATCTCTCGATCTATTATTGCTGCCTTAGCATGAATAAAGCCTGGAACTTGTATAATGCAAGCCCCAAGCTCTTCATAATCTGCCAAAGCCGCTTTGATTTCATTTCTCATTAGAAGTTCATGCTCTTCAACCGGACGAGTAAAGATAAATACTGCAATATTGCGGTGTCTCAGTAGCTCGAATGTTTGCTTAAAAAACTCCGCCCGAAACTTTGAAATAAACGGGCAATAAATGACAACTTCTTTCTTTGCTTCTCTTAAATCTTTTACAAATGTACGATAAAAGGATTTTTCATTGTATAAGTCGATGGTTCGAGATTGGCGGTATTTCTCGGCGTCGAATTCATTTTGCATATTCTCTAAGTGCCTTTTGTAAGACGGTGACATTACTGGCATATGTTCCTCCTATTTATTATGTTGATGATATGGATTTTTAGGTGTAAAGATGGTATATTTTCCCTATGACAGCCAAACACAATGGGGATATACAGAAGGATCTTGGCGCTAAGTTGAAGAAGCATCGGGAAGCAGCTAAGATGACACAAGCACGGGTAGCCGAATTAGCGGGTATCCATGTTAACTATTACGCCAGAATGGAAAGGGGCGAGGAAAATCCTACATTGGAAGTGCTGCATAAAGTAAAGAAAGTCTTGAAAATCAAATCAGACCTGGTTTGATTCCAGTTGTTCATATATATCCTTTAGTTTAGGTTCCCAATCTAGAGCATAATCAAAGAAGGTGTTCCAAAATTCCAGGTCTAGGTCCACCAGAAATATGACAGCGCCCAGTGGGCGGTGTCATATTTATTTGGGGGCAGAAGGATTTGAAGCCCGAAGCGGTTTCGAGGTGGTACTCGAAACATACGCTTCGAGCCGCCCGTAGGGAAAATCCTCTCAGGTCCACCAACGAGATGACCCCTTTATGGGGTCATATTTCGTTGTCTGAGAGGATTTGAAAGCCGGACTGCGACGGCGGGAAGCCCGCCCTGGAGAAATTTCAGCAGAAATTTAGCGAAGGGAGATCCTCCCAGGCCTACCAACTTAGAATATGCAGGCTTGCCTGCTTACTTTGGAATATTGCCTAAATATTGTAAAAAGTATATATTAATAATGCTAGTTGGGAGAAGATATTAAGCAACGCGGTTGGGGGTATGTTTGGTTTTTTAGGGTATGAATCTGTTGATAATCAGATTACGGGTTTGCTCTTCCGGTAGGGACTTATGTTAAAATGAAACAAAAGGAGGGTGCTTGAAGAAGTTGCGTATTGCGCTAGTTTCATTAGTATTTATTTTCTTGTGTTCTAACACTGTGAAAGCGCAAGTAAATTTTCAAGTTGACTTTGACCAGAATCTGAATGCACAGTTTGCCTCATCAGACTCAAGTGCTTATACCGATGGTACGTTTCCTTCTCAGGTCACTGGTTATAATGGACAGGGACAGGCAGTTCAAAATACTTATGGAACGACGCTAAAATATAAAACATCAAATTTAAACCAAAGGGCAGATTCGATTAAATTTAAATTTCAGCTACCATTTGGTCTTAATGGCGATAATGGACAAGGCAGGATCGCTGGAGGGTACTCTTTTTTGGAAGTTAGCTCCTCTTCTCATTATATTTATGTTTTAGATACGGTTGCTGATCAAATAATTAGAGCGAGCATGGATGGTAGCGGTTGGGATAGGCTAGGCTCCCATGGTAGTGGAGACGGAAAGTTCAATTTCTATGGTTTTTCTGATATTAGCGTTGATCCAAATACTGAGACTCTATATATAACTGATTATGCAAATAGTAGAATAATCAAGACGAAATTCGACGGAAGTAATTGGACGGAATACTTATTGGACGGACGTACTGCGGTTTCAATATATTATGACCCGGTTAGCGACTATATTTATTATTATGATGATACCAATAATGAAATTGTTAAAGAGAAGTTTGGAGGCACGTCCACAACTGCTTTGAGTCTTACGGGAATTTCCAACACGGTATATGATCTTGCTTATGATCCGATTGGTGATTTTGTTTATTTTTGTAATGCATTGGACAATTTTGTAGCGAGGGTAAAAATGGATGGTTCGGGTCTGCTGACCCTGGGTTCGGAAGGTTCTGGCGTAAACCAATTTGATCTGCCATATAGCATTGATTACGCGGATGGCTATTTATATATTTGTGATGAAAATAACCACAGGGTTGTCAAAACTCAAATTGATGGAACTGGGTGGACGACAGTCGGGACGTCAGGTATTGGCGAGGGGAAGATCAATGACTCTACAAGCATATCCTACGACGCATCTACAGGTTATATATATATGCTTGATTATCCAGCAAGATATGGCGGAAATAACTCTCTGCATAGAACAAAGATTGATGGGACTAGTTGGTCGAGTTACGGAGTGCCGGGAACTGGTACGATACAAGAGGCAAACCGATTAGTTTACGATCATGCCAGTGGTAACTTTTATATTGCTGCGGCATACTCGCAAATTATTAGAACAAAAAAAGATGGGACTGGCTGGAAAACGATTGGGGAGTGGAGTGGCGATAATGGCCCCTATGATTTTTTGTATATTACTGGACTTGACTTCGATTCCACTACCGGAAATTTATATGCTCTAGATCATTACTATGACTCTGTATCGAAGTTTGATATGGAAGAGAGTGTTTGGCAAAAATTGACTACAAACGGTTCAACGGATTTTTCCGTCCCGAGGGGCTTAAGCTATGATAGTGAGAGTGAATATATCTATGTGGGTGACATGGATCATCAAAGGATTGTAAGATCAAAAATTGATGGCACAGGTTGGACAAGCTACGGCTCAATAGGATCCGGTATTGGACAATTCTCTTACCCTTATAATGTTTATCATGATAAAACTAACGGCTACACTTACGTTTCAGATTTCAATAACAAGCGAGTTGTCCGATTTAAGATGGATATAGGAAATGACAGTTGGCAAGCGCTTGATACTTCTTCATATTATACATACGGAGGGCCAAGTTTTGTTGTTGATGAAGGGACTGACTCCGTGTTTATTCCTAAGGGTTCTAGCCAAATACAAAAAGTAAATATGAACGGCACTGACGAGGGAAGCTTCTCGGTGATTGGGGGTAACTGGCCTGCTGGAGTAGACGCTGTCTCCCCACTTTATTATGATAATGCCGATGACACTTTGTTTATCTCTGACGTATATAATATTTATCACTGTACTAGTAGCGGAGAATATATTGAAACAATTACGGCAAATCCAGAAAAGGTGCTATTGAAAACTAGTGGCGAAAAACCTTTTGAAATTACAATCTCAGCATACAATGGAAAATTTGGCCTAAGTTTAAATAAATATGAATTACCAATATCGCTCTCCACTGGAAAAACTATGTCGGAGGGGAGTTGGCATGAACTAGAGGTTAATTTTAACAAAAACTCTGGCATCGCCGAACTATTTATTGATGGAGAGAGTATTATTAACCAGGAAAATTTATCTACTGCTGAAGTCACCAAGATGTCGGATATGGGCGATTACATCTATATTGCTTCTGACCCTGACGATCCGAATAGAACCTTTCCCGGAGCAATCGATGATTTAACTTTTGGTGTTCCCGAATCTAGTACCCCAACTGTATCGGCTACTTCAACATCGACCTCAATTCCTTCGGGCATGACGATTCTTCCCGAGACAGGTAGCAATCTTTCTAAACCAATTCAATATCCTTACTTGTAATCATTATCGTAATATTCTCCACCTAAAAATTAGGATTGTTCGTTTCATTTTGACATAATCCCTTGTTGAAGGGAGGTCTTCTCAGGTCCACCAAACTTCGCCACAACAAATTGTGGCTTCGCTTGGCGAGCCAATTGAGTTAAAAAGAAGTTTGTCCAGCGTAGCTTTAGCGAAGTTGGACATTGACAAGTAGAGCACCATAGCCAGCCCCTCCGGGCTTTTTTATTGCAAATTTTACCTTTTCAACCTATTATTAAGTGGAAAGGAGAGGGATGGTAAATAAGAGAATTAGTAAGAGACTGATGATTCTGATAGGATCAGCCATTGTTGTCTTACTCGCAATCGTCGTTTTGATTGTTAGGACAAGCAAGACACCGACCATTTCAGCAGATTCATTTAATAATGGGGCAGCTTCTGATCAATTAAAAATTAGAGGAAGTCTCCCCGCTCTAGAATAGAGGTAAATATGTGTTTATATGCAATTTTGCGCTGGATCGTGAATGCACTTATCTTAATGTTGATTCCCCTTATTGTTCCAGGAGTGACAATCGAGAGCTTTTTCTCGGCGCTTATAGTAGCGGTCGTTTTGGCGTTAGTAAATGCGCTTATCAAACCAATTCTCATACTTTTTACCCTGCCAATAAATATCCTAACTTTGGGTTTATTTACGCTGGTGACAAATGGCTTCTTGTTCTACCTTGTCTCAGCCATTGTCAAAGGTTTTAACATCACGAATTTCACCGCCGCATTTCTTGCTGCGCTTGTTTACTCGGTAATTTCCCTGCTTATCAGTTTTCTCGATAGTCCTACCTCACCGAAAGTCAAAAGGCTTAGCTAGTAATGAGTTATTTTCAGCTTTTTGGCTCTCTCTTGATAGGTTTGGCTGCGGGGTTTATTGGTGCTATTGCTGGCGGAGGAGGAATGATCACCGTACCCTTTTTACTCTTTCTTGGGTTACCTCCTCAAGTGGCCTTGGCTACAAGTAAATTTGGCGGATTAGGGATGTGCTCTGGGGCAATAATTAAATTTGTTAAAGAAAAAGCAATAAATTGGAAAGTCGCAATAATTCTTTCAATTGGCGGAATAGTTGCAAGTCTCATTGGTTCTAAAATATTGCTTTCAACTAGCCCCCAGTTGCTTGAGAAGATTATCGCAATACTTCTGCTTTTGCTTCTGCCAACAATTTTTGTGAAAAAGGGTTTCGGAATTAAGAAGATGAAAGTTCACAGCTGGATGAAAGTTTTGGGAGTTATCATTTATTTTTTGCTTTCGATCATGGCGAGTATGTTTGGAGGGCTTGGCGTATTAATGATAACTACGGTCGTATATTTCTTTGGATTGTCGATGATCGAGGCTAATGCTACCGATATTATTTCTTATGCAGTGCTATCAGTTGTGGCAGTAATTATTTACATCATCCATGGAATCGTCAATTTCCCGCTGGGGCTTGCCTTGTTTGTCGGCTTATTTATAGGTGGATATGCCGGAGCACACACTGCTATCAAAAAAGGCAACCAGTGGGTCAAGCTAGTGTTTGCTATAGTGATTATAGCCTCCGAATTAAATTACTTTTCAAATGAATGCCTTAACATATATAATTCTCGCATCGACGGCGATGGCTGCTGTCTCACTAATCGGATCAGTGACGGTTTTATTATCCAAGAGGATATTTAATGGGTTAATTCCAAATTTAGTAGCGTTTTCGGCTGGTGCGCTTATTGGTGGAGCAGTCTTACATCTGATACCGGAGAGCGTTACTACGCTTGGCAATAGCTCGGTCACATATCTTTGGATTTTAGCGGGAATTGTTTCTTTCTATGTACTCGAGCAATTTATTCATTGGCACCATTGTCACAAAGAGACTCACGACCACAAGGAGCCTGTCTCGTACCTTCTGATGATTGCTGATACTGTTCATAATCTAATCGACGGCCTGGCGGTTGGTGCGGCTTTTATCGCTAGCCCAGCAATCGGAGTCTCGACTTTAATTGCGGTTGTGGCTCACGAAATCCCGCAAGAGCTAGGTGATTTCGGAATCATGCTTCATAGCGGCTGGTCGGTGAGAAAAGCGCTTATAGTCAATTTTATTTCATCCATAACATTTTTAGTCGGTGCGCTCGTTGTTTATTTTCTCGCGAGGCAAGTCAATGTTGATGTCCTTCTTCCGTTTGCCGCTGGTACGTTTATCTATATCGCAGCAGTTGATCTAATTCCTGAGATCAAATCAAACAGCGAACTAAAATATAAAATATCCTACTTCGCTTTCTTCATTATAGGCCTCTTGTTAATGTACTTGGTCTAAGATCAAACGCCCTCCTAGTCTCTAGAAGTTTTTTTATCAGCTATAATTAATTTAATGAAAAAATATTTCAAATATTTTTGGACCAATTTTCATGAGGAGGCGACCTATAAAGCAGATTTTATTTTTTATATAGGAACGGAAGTGATTTTTTTCGTTGTTTTCTTTTTTATCTGGACCAATGTTTACAACAATGGTGGAATTAGTGAAATCTCAAATTTCTCGCTGCCCATGACTATTACCTATTATTTTTTAACTGGAATCCTGTTTAGGATGAATCCGGGTCTTGGCATGTACCTTAATAATGCTATTTGGGAAGGTAGGCTAACCAATGAGATTGCTAAGCCTTATAGCGTACGGCTAATCTATATAGTCTCCGGTCTGTCATTGATGCTAATTCAATTGATCGCTTACTTGCCGTTTGCGGCTTTAATTCTGTTGTTTGTCAGTAAATATATAGTCTTTGTCTCTATGTCTAATTTGCTGTACTTTATTCTTTCGTTATCTCTCGCCAGTTTGATGGGAATTATTTTTTATCTCATATTCCATTCACTATGTTTTTTCTTTGGAGATCAGGATGCTAACTTGAGCTTGATCGATTATTTGATTGCTTTTCTCGGGGGAGCGCTTTTTCCGCTCAGGTTCTTGCCTGAAGGACTTCATCGAGCCTTTAGCTATCTGCCTTTTAAATATCTCTTTGATTTTCCGGCGAATATTTATCTTGGCAACATAAGTAGAGCACAAATGTGGATGGGTTTTGCCGAAATGCTTGTCTGGATAATTGTTTTTGGCTGTGTTTACTTTTTGCTTTTTCAAAAAGGGCTTAAAAAATATTCGGCAATTGGAAGATGAAATTATTAAAAGTAATAAAAATATTGATGAGAAATGCGATTATTCGAGATCTCAAGATTCCCGGATATATTGCCGTTTCGCTACTTCAAGAAATAGCATCTATTGTGGTTAACATAATATTTTTCAACGTCATCTTCTCAAACATCACCGCACTCGCCGGCTGGAATTTTTATCAAGTATTATTTTTGTATGCTTTTGCGAAAACAATTGCATCACTTGCCTATGCATTCACCCGTTACGGTCTTAAAGATTTCGGAGAACATATGATTAAATTTGGCGATTATGATTTTCATCTTATAAAGCCTATCGATACAATGGCGCTTGTTTCTTTTTCAAGGCCTAGTCCATACAAGCTCATAGCCTCACTGTTCTATGCGGGGCTGGGTGTCTACGCAGCAATTAATTCAGGAATTGCTATCGAACCGATTAATATCTTCTGGTTTTTGATATTGGCTGTATTTGGGTTTGTGATATTCTACTCGCTTGAAGTATTGACCATTTTACCGGCGTTTAAACTCATTAGAGTTTGGTCGCTACCTGAGATTATTCCAAAGATGGGAGAGTTTATGAGATACCCTATGGCAATTTTTTCTTTCCCCTTCCAAGTATTTCTATTTGGTATTTTTCCGATTTTAGCAGTTTCATATATTCCGGCTGAAACATTATTTTACCCGCCACAAATGAGCAGAATTATTTATCTTATAGTATTAGCGGCTGCATTCTTTATAATAGTAAGAAAGCTGTGGAAGGTATTGGAGTCAACTTATTCAAGCGCTTCTAGCTGATATGGCAATTATTGAGAGCAAGAACATTTCAAAAAAATATATAAAAACTTCTTATGATTTAAGAAGGCCTTTTACGATTAATCGCGAGGAGAAGATAGCGGTTGACGGACTGGACATTGAGATAGAGAAGGGTGAATTTGTCGGATTTTTAGGATCAAACGGTGCAGGCAAGACCACATTTCTTAAAATTCTCTCTGGAATTATGCACCCGACTGGTGGCACGGCGACCGTTATGGGTTTTGTGCCGTGGGAAAGAGATCATGATTACTTGAGGCAAATGGCAATTGTAATGGGGCAGAAGAATCAGCTCTGGTGGGACTTGCCAGCAATTGATTCGTATAATTTGCTTCAGGCAATTTATGATTTGCCTGACAAACAATTCAAGAAAAATTTAGAAATGATGACTGATGTTTTGGATATGAAAACGCTACTTACAAAGAGGCTTCGCAACATGTCGCTTGGTGAGAGGATGAAGTGCGAGCTGGCAGCATCATTTTTGCATGACCCGAAGGTTGTATTTTTGGATGAGCCGACCATTGGACTCGACGTGGTTTCTTCGCGTTCAATCAGAAAATTTTTGACTATGATGAATAAGGAGAAGCAGTGCACTTTTATTCTCACAAGTCATTATATCGGCGACATTGAAGAGCTCTGCCGAAGGGTTATTATTATCAGCGAAGGCAAGAAAATTTATGATGGTTTGCTAAGCAAACTTAAGACTCAGTATGCTCCAGAGAAACGGATTGAGATTTTTTTGCAAAACATTGATGAAAAGAAGGAATTCGCTCATCTTAAAGTGAAGAGCAAAAGGTTGGAGGGGGAGCGGGGAATAATTTACGCCGAGAAAAATTTGCTTGGCGAAATCACCAAAGAAGTTTTTTCAAAATTTTCGATTGAAAATATATCTATCACCGATCCTGATACGGAAGAAATTATCAGAAAAATTTTTGCGAAGAAGTAGTTCTCACTTGACAAGTTATGCACATATGTTCATAATTAAAATATGAGTAGGCCGAAAATAGAGCGAAAAGTTTGCCCCTGCGTACTACCCGAAATTTTCAAACCTTCGGGGATTTGTGGTTGCGGAAAAATTACACTTGATCGCGACGAAATTGAAGTGATAAAGCTCATCGATTGTGAAGGATGTGATCAGGAGACTGCAGCTAAGCAAATGCAAATATCCAGAACGACAGTTCAAAGAATTTATAAATCAGCGCGCAAGAAAATTGCCTGCGCATTGATAGAAGGAAAAAAACTAATTTTTGAGAAAGGAAGTGATTAGAGTGGTAGGTCCAGGATGTCCTTGTTGCTAAATAAGGTTTAAAAACAAAAGAAATTGGCGCCCAAAGGCGCCAATTTTTATATAAAAGGAAACGCTTATTAATCTTGACTTTTAACCTGTTTTGTGCTATATTACTCGGTTCACCTTTTTTCGTACCGGCCTAGCCGGATAACTGAAAGAGGGTGATCGGAATGCGTACGCGAGACTCAAGGTATGTCGGGGTGTTGTCGGCGAGCGAGTATGAGCAGATCCTCAGGGAGTGCCGCCGCGGGAACTACGAGGACCTCGAGTGGCTGGAGAAGTACTTCAGCGTTCACGAGTCCGAGAGGCCCGAAGACAACGGCACGAGCTGGGACGAGCTCAATCGCTTCCGGCGCGCCAAGATCGACGCCGCCAGAGCCGCGACTGACGCAGACTGATCATCCCCGAGAGGGGCAGTCCATTGCACCGCACGAGAGGATGAACGTACAGGCCGGCACTTGTTGCCGGCCTCTACTATCTTTTAGACAAACATAGCTGGCCTCGCCCAGCTCTTTTTTATTTACAAAACTAGATCCGAAGCTTTGGTTTGAGTCGGCTCGTGCCAGGTAGATTTGAGTTGAATAAATTTAATTACTAACAAGTAAATTGAATTGAACATATTCTCCAGGAGATCTTTGAGTTTATTAACATAATCAGAATTTCTAGTAGAAACTTCCTTCGCTACTAGGGCTTGGAAACAAGCATCTGCAAAGTAAAATCTGGTTTCTTTTATGGTTCCGCCCAATGAAATAAAAGGTTCATTCTCTCGATCGAGAAATTTCTCTTTGTATCCTTTGAACAAACTTTTCGGGACATAGTGAAAAGATGTCTCGTTGCGAATTATAGCCAAAATATTCTTGAACTGTGCATTGCTAGCTTCTTTATTATTTAATAGTGTATCAAGCAGCTCTTGCCAATATTTGCGCTTTTTTTTAGGCAAAGTGGATATTAACTTGCTAAATTCTTTTGAACTGATCACCTGTTTGTTCTTTAATATTAGGGTTTTCAGTTCAACTATTTTACCGATGTATAGTCTCTCAAGAAATAATTGCATTCCCGAAAACTGTCCAACTTCAGGAGTGAGCTGCTGGGAATCTTCGGGTTTTGCATCATTTACTAGTTTGTTGTAAATCATTATATCCTTGAGGTCATTGCAAAAGAGTGCGAGCGCAAGCATTAAATTGCACATCTCCTGTGAGAATTTTTCACTTCCCAGAAAAGCATTGCTTTCAAATGCGCAGTGCTTATTTAAATGGTTAAATGATTCCTTTACTGAGAATTTTATATCCTCGTTTTCCATGATTTAACGATAGACTTTTCTGATTATTCGTCAATCCATTAACAAAAAACAATTTTTCACTTCTTGCGCGAGTAGTGCCGCAAACCTGTCGGCTCGAGTGCTCCCGGGAAAGAAAAATTGTGTTTTTGAGCGATGCGGGGGACAGGAAAGTGTTGAAAACCTTGGGGACACAATCAAGAGTGTCCCCCCGGTTTTCGACATCATAGCGAGCTTTAGCTCGCAAAAAAAAGATCTCTCAACTATCGCTCGAGATGACAGCTGATGAAAATTTTTAGCAGAAGAGTACTTGACACGATTTAAACCCTATGATATTCTTCGAAATAGCTTTATGGAAGTAAACGAAATAACCAAACCTATGAGCGGATAGCAAAGTCCACTTTTGGACTTGTTACACCGCTCTTCGAGCGGTTTTTTGTTTCATAAGAGAAATTTGACAAATAGAAGAATCGAAATCAATAAATCATCGAAAACAAGAGAGTAGAAACGACAACACATCATCTTAGTAGTTGTCCAAACCCAGCCCTCTTTCAGAGGGCTTGGGTGAAGTTACTCAAATTCCAACAAGAGCACGTGTGAGGATGCCTTGGGAGTATTGGCCGAAGAAGGACGTGGAAGCCTGCGATAAGCTTCGGGGAGCTGGCAAACAAGCTTTGATCCGGAGATTTCCGAATGGGGAAACCTAATTGCGCTTGACGCAATTGTCCCTCACTCTTCAGCGACAGACCTGCGGTCTAAACAGAATCAACCAATTCTGCTTTGGTCCTAAAATTTGTAATTTGGTCTAAATCAATCTCGAGTAGAGATTGAGTCTCTGAAAGAGTGAGGGATGGGAACCCGCTGAACTGAAACATCTTAGTAAGCGGAGGAAAAGAAATCAAACAGAGATTCCGCTAGTAGCGGCGAGCGAACGCGGATCAGCCTTGGTTACTTGATGTAGATTTTTGTTAGCAGAATGAACCTGGAACGGACGACCATAGAGGGTGATAGTCCCGTATGTTAAAACAATTATCTAATACAGAGTAACCCTCGTGTCTCACTATTGTTCGACACAAAGTTCTAAGTCTTAAGTACTAATTCCAAAGTATGGAGTCGCAGAGCGACGATAATAAATAATCGCGAAGCGATACCAAAATTAGGAATTAAAAATTAAAAATTAGAAATTACGAGTGGCGAGTGATAGCGAGACACGAGAAAGTAGGGTAGGACACGTGAAATCCTGCCTGAAGAAGTATGAATTTATTCATACGACGGTGGATCGTCATCGAAGGCTAAATACCAATACTCACCGATAGTGAACTAGTACCGTGAGGGAAAGGTGAAAAGTACCCCGTAACGGGGAGTGAAACAGTACCTGAAACCACGTGCTTACAAGGAGACGGAGCTCGCAAGAGTGACGTCGTGCCTTTTGGAGAATGACCCAACGAGTTAATTGTAGCGGCAAGCATAAGCTTCTTAGAAGTGTATGCGAAGCGAAAGCGAGTCCTAACTGGGCGTTTAGTCGCATCAATTAGACCCGAAACCAGGTGATCTAACCATGAGCAGGCTGAAGCTTTGCGAAGGCAAAGTGGAGGGCCGAACCCACTTATGTAGCAAAATGAGGGGATGACTTGTGGTTAGCGGTAAAATGCCAAGCGAACCTGGAGATAGCTGGTTCTCCTCGAAATATATATAGGTATAGCCCGCAACAAGAGGGCGTGGGGGTAGAGCACTGGATGGATATCTGGGGCGCAAGCTTCAGTATCCAATCAAACTCCGAATACCACGTTACCGTTTTTGCGGAGTCAGTCCGTGAGGGCTAAGCTTCACGGTCGAAAGGGAAACAACCCAGACCATCAGCTAAGGTCCCTAAATACTTGCTAAGTGTTAAACGATGTGACGAAGCACTGACAACCAGGAGGTTGGCTTAGAAGTAGCCACCCTTTAAAGAAAGTGTAACAACTCACTGGTCAAGGTTCGTCGCGCGGAAAATTCAACGGGGCTCAAGCAAGTTACCGAAGCTATGGGTTTGCATCGCAAGATGCAAGCGGTAGAGGAGCGTTCGTATTGCGTCGAAGCCGGATTCGTGAGAACCGGTGGAGCGATACGAAGTGAGAATGTTGGGATGAGTAACGAATTTGACGGGTGAGAACCCCGTCCACCGAATACCCAAGGTTTCCCGGGCAACCACAATGGTCCCGGGGTTAGGCGGTTCCTAAGGGCGAGAGCTCGATGGATAGCAGGTTGATATTCCTGCCCTCGTGCTACGTTTACCCCTTTCTGACGCTTTTTTCAGCTGATATGTTGCTACGGTATGTAGCATATTGGGGCGAAAGAGACAGGAAAAGGAAAGGATTAATTACGTAGTGCAGCCGTACCGCAAACCAACACAGGTGGGTTGGTCGAGAAGACTAAGGTGAGCGAGATAACCTTCGTTAAGGAACTCGGCAATAAAGCGTCCGTAACTTAGGGATAAGGACTGCCTATCGCAAGATAGGCCGCAGCGAAAGACTTTCAGGCGACTGTTTACCAAAAACTTAGCTCCATGCTAACCCGAATGGGGACGTATATGGGGTGATGCCTGCCCAGTGCTAGTAGGTCAAGACACTTGCTGATCTGCGAGCTGGACTCTGCCTGTCAAAATTTTTTGATCAATTGCTGGCAATAAATTTTTACGCCACAAATATTTGATCACTTTTGACGGGTAGAAACCAGTTCGTAGAGAGGTTGAGGGTTTAAGCCCTAGTGAACGGCAGCAGTAACTATAACTGTTCTATGGCCAT